>NZ_QKRS01000018.1:0-107657 GCF_024261405.1 Pseudomonas sp. FBF18
CCGGGTGGGCCGCCGCGCCCGGGCTGGCTGCTGGCCGAGCCGCAGGCCTTGGCGCCCGAGGGCCTGCGCCTGCTGGCCGGGCCCGAGCGGATCGAATCTGGCTGGTGGGATGGCGGCGATGTACGGCGTGACTACTACCTGGTCGAAACCCCGGCTGGCCAGCGCGGCTGGGCCTACCGGCCATTGGGCGAAGGCGGGCCGTTGTGGCTGCAGGGCTGGTTCGCATGAGCGTGGGCTATGCCGAGCTGCACTGCCTGTCGAACTTCACCTTCCAGCGCGGGGCCTCGAGTGCCCGCGAGCTGTTCGAGCGGGCGCACCAGCAGGGCTACCAGGCCCTGGCGATCACCGACGAATGCACCCTGGCCGGTATCGTGCGCGCCTGGCAGGCGGCCAGGGAGACGGGCCTCAAGCTGATCGTCGGCAGCGAGGTGCGGGTGCACGACGGCCCCAGGCTGGTGCTGCTGGTCGAAAACCTGAGCGGCTACCAGCACCTGTGTCGGCTCATCACCCTGGCGCGGCGCCGGGCGAAAAAGGGCGAATACCAGCTGCTGCGCGAAGACTTCGCCGGCCCGCTGCACGGCCTGCTGGCGCTGTGGGTGCCGGACGAGCCGTTGCAGGCCGGCCCCGGCCTGTGGCTGCGCGAGGTGTTCGGCGAGCGCCTGTGGCTGGCGGTGCAACTGCATCGCGGTGCCGACGATCATCAGCGCCTGCAACAACTGCAGGGGTTGGCCGCGAGCCTGAACCTGCGCGCCGTGGCCTGTGGCGACGTGCACATGCATGCGCGTGGGCGGCGCGCGCTGCAGGACTGCATGAGCGCGCTGCGCCATCACAGCACCGTGGCCGGTGCCGGGCAGCACCTGTTCGCCAATGGCGAGCGGCACCTGCGGCCCCTGGCGCAGCTGGCCGAGCTGTACCCGGCCCACCTGCTTGAGGCCACCCTGGAGATTGCCCGGCGCTGCACCTTCGACCTCGGCCAGTTGCGCTATCAGTACCCGCGCGAAGTGGTGCCCGAGGGGTACACGCCGACCGGCTGGCTGCGCACGCTGTGCGAACGCCAGGTGCCGTGGCGCTGGCCGGGGGGAATCGAGCCGGCCGTGCGCCAGACCCTCGAACACGAACTGGCGCTGATCGCCGAGCTGGGCTACGAGAGCTACTTCCTGACCGTCTACGACATCGTTCATTTTGCCCGTGGCCAGGGCATCCTGTGCCAGGGCCGGGGCTCGGCAGCCAACTCGGTGGTGTGCTTCGTGCTGGGCATCACCGAGCTGGACCCGACCCGCACGCACCTGCTGTTCGAGCGCTTTTTATCGCGTGAGCGCGACGAGCCGCCGGACATCGACGTGGACTTCGAGCACGAACGGCGCGAAGAGGTGCTGCAATACGTGTTCAACCGCTATGGCCGCCACCGCGCCGCCCTGACGGCCGTGGCCAGCACCTACCATGCCGCCGGGGCGGTGCGCGACATTGCCCGGGTGCTGGGGCTGCCGCCCGACCAGATCAACGCCCTGGCCGATTGCTGCGGGCGCTGGACCGACCGCATCCCGCCGCCGGAGCGGTTGCGCGAAGCCGGTTTCGACCCCGACAGCCCGCTGCTGCACCGGGTGCTGACCTTGACCGGCGAGCTGATCGGCTTCCCCCGGCACCTGTCGCAGCACCCTGGTGGCTTCGTGATTTCCGAGCAGCCACTGGACACCCTGGTGCCGGTGGAAAACGCCGCCATGGACGAACGCACGGTGATCCAGTGGGACAAGGACGACCTGGACATGGTCGGCCTGCTCAAGGTCGATATCCTGGCCCTGGGCATGCTCAGCGCCTTGCGCCGCTGCTTCGACCTGGTGCGCTACCACCGCGGGCGCGAGCTGACCATCGCGACCCTGCCGCCGGACGATGTCCCCACCTACGACATGATCGGCCGTGCCGATACCGTGGGGGTGTTCCAGATCGAGTCACGGGCGCAGATGGCCATGCTGCCGCGGCTCAAGCCACGCGAGTTCTACGACCTGGTGATCGAGGTGGCCATCGTGCGCCCCGGGCCGATCCAGGGCGACATGGTGCACCCGTACCTGCGCCGGCGTAACAAGCAGGAGCAGGTGACCTACCCGTCGGATGCGCTGAAGAAGGTCTTCGAGCGCACCCTGGGCGTGCCGCTGTTTCAGGAGCAGGTGATGGAGCTGGCCATGGTGGCTGCCGACTATACGGCAGGCGAGGCCGACCAGTTGCGCCGCTCGATGGCCGCCTGGAAACGTCACGGCGGGCTGGAGCCACACCGCGAGCGGCTGACCCGGGGCATGCTGAACAACGGCTACAGCGTCGAGTTCGCCGAGCGCATCTTCGAGCAGATCAAGGGCTTTGGCAGCTACGGGTTCCCCGAGTCCCACGCGGCCAGCTTTGCCTTGCTGACCTACGCCAGTTGCTGGCTCAAGTGCCACGAGCCGGCGATCTTCGCCTGTGCGCTGATCAACAGCTGGCCGATGGGCTTCTACAGCCCGGACCAGATCCTGCAGGACGCGCGCCGCCACCGCATCCAGATTCGCCCGGTGGATGTGCAGCACAGCCAGTGGGACTGCAGCCTGGAGCCGGTGGGCGGCGATGAACTGGCGCTGCGCCTTGGCCTGCGCCAGGTGCGCGGCTTTCGCCAGGACGATGCCCTGCGCCTGGCACAGGCCAGGGCGCAGCGGGCGTTCGGCGATGTGGCCGACCTGTGCCTGCGTGCCGGCCTGGATGCGCGGGCGCGGGCGCTGCTGGCCGATGCCGGGGCCCTGGGCGCCCTGGCCGGGCACCGTTATCAGGCGCGTTGGGAAGTGGCGGCGGTGCAGGCGCAACTGCCGCTGTTCGCCGGGGTGGAGCCGCCCCGTGAAGCGCCGGTGAACCTGCCGGTGCCCAGCGTGGGCGAGGACCTGTTTGCCGACTATGCCAGCGTCGGCACCACATTGGGCCCGCACCCGCTGAGCCTGCTGCGCCGACGCCTGAATGGCCTGGGCTGTCGCAGTTCGCAGGCCCTGGAGGGGGCCGAACACGGCGATGCGGTGAGCGTGGCGGGGCTGGTCACCGGGCGCCAGCGGCCAGGCACTGCCAGCGGCGTGACCTTCGTGACCCTGGAGGATGAGTTCGGCATGGTCAACGTGGTGGTGTGGCGCGAGCTGGCCGAGCGTCAGCGCCGGGTGCTGGTGGGCTCGCAGCTGCTGCGGGTGATGGGTACGCTCGAATGCGCCGACGGCGTGCGCCACCTGATCGCGAAGCGCCTGGAAGACCTCAGCCCGCTGTTGCACGGGCTGGATGTGCGCAGCCGCGACTTTCGCTGATCACACCATCGCCAGGCGCTGCTTGCGGGTGGGCGGCGGGAAGGCGCGGTCGATGGCGCGCAGGTCTTCGCTGCTCAAGGTCAGGCTGGCCGCGGCGGCATTGAGCTGCACATGGCGCTTGTCCACCGCCTTGGGGATCGCGATCACGCCGTCTTCTCGGGTTACCCAGGCCAGTGCCACCTGGGCCGCGGTGGCGCCATGGCGTTCGGCGATCTGGTTGAGGGTCGCGTTTTTGAGCAGGCGTCCGGCCTGGGCCAGCGGGCAGTAGGCCATGGTTGGCAAGTGGCGCTTGTGGCTGTAGGGCAGCAGGTCGAACTCGATGCCGCGCTGCTCGGGGTTGTACAGCACCTGGTTGGTGGCGCAGGCCGGGTTGTCCAGCTCGCGCAGGTCATCGGTATCGAAGTTGGACACGCCCCAGCGCCGGATCTTGCCGGCCTCGCGCAGGCGCTCGAAGGCTTCGACGGTTTCCTCCAGCGGGTACTGGCCGCGCCAGTGCAGCAGGTACAGGTCGATATGGTCGGTGCCCAGGCGCTGCAGGCTGCGCTCGCAGGCGGCGGGGATGCCGCTGCGGCTGGCGTTGTGCGGGTACACCTTGCTGACCACGCAGACCTGCTCGCGACGCCCCTGGATGGCCTGGCCCACCACCTGCTCGGCGCCGCCCTCGGCATACATTTCGGCGGTGTCGATCAACGTCAGGCCCAGGTCGATGCCGTGCTGCAGGGCGGCGACCTCGGCTTTCTGCTGGCCGGGGTCTTCGCCCATGTACCAGGTGCCCTGGCCGATGACGGGTACGGTGGAGTCGCCGAGTTCGAGCGTACGCATGGAAGGCTCCTGCAAAGTGGGGAGGGTGGTCTACTGTCCTTTAGGGTTTTGTGGCGGGTCAAGCCTACCCGCGTCGACATTGATTTGAATAACCAATCAATCCATCAAAAAAACAAAATTAACAAATGAGTGGCCAAGGGCGAAGATGGCCCCAGACGCTCTCCGACGACCCTCGTCGGTTCTACAACTACAAAAGGCGAATCAGCATGGCCGGACTGGACAAGCGCGTAGCGACCTATGAAGAGGCCCTCGAAGGCCTTGCCGACAACATGACCGTACTGGCAGGCGGCTTCGGCCTGTGCGGCATCCCTGAAAACCTCATTGCCGAGATCAAGCGCCGTGGCGTGCGCGGCCTGACCGTGGTGTCCAACAACTGCGGCGTCGATGGCTTCGGCCTGGGCGTGCTGCTCGAAGACCACCAGATCCGCAAGATGGTCGCCTCGTATGTGGGCGAAAACGCCGAGTTCGAGCGTCAGCTGCTCAGCGGCGAACTGGAAGTGGAACTTACCCCGCAAGGCACCCTGGCCGAGAAGATGCGCGCCGGCGGCGCCGGCATCCCGGCCTTCTTCACCGCCACCGGCTACGGCACCCCGGTGGCCGAAGGCAAGGAAGTGCGCGAATTCAACGGGCGCAAGTACATCCTCGAAGAAGCCATCACCGGTGACTTCGCCATCGTCAAGGGCTGGAAGGCCGACCACTACGGCAACGTGGTGTACCGCAACACCGCGCAGAACTTCAACCCGCTGGCCGCCACCGCCGGCAAGATCACCGTGGTGGAGGTCGAGGAGATCGTCGAGCCAGGCGTGCTGCTGCCTACCGAGATCCATACCCCGGGCATCTACGTCGACCGGGTCATCGTCGGCACGTTCGAGAAGCGTATCGAAAAACGCACCGTCAAAGCCTGACCCGACCCCGCGCAGAACAACAAAGAGAACCTGAGCATGGCACTTACCCGCGAACAAATGGCACAACGTGTAGCCCGTGAACTCAAGGACGGCTACTACGTCAACCTTGGCATCGGCATCCCGACCCTGGTGGCCAACTACGTCCCGGCGGATATGGACGTGATGCTGCAATCGGAGAACGGCCTGCTGGGCATGGGGGAATTCCCCACCGAAGCGCAGCTGGACGCCGACATGATCAACGCCGGCAAGCAGACCGTGACCGCCCGCACCGGCGCGTCGATCTTCAACTCGGCCGAGTCCTTCGCGATGATCCGTGGCGGTCACGTCGACCTCACTGTGCTGGGGGCGTTCGAGGTGGACGTGGAGGGCAACATCGCCTCCTGGATGATCCCGGGCAAACTGGTCAAGGGCATGGGCGGGGCGATGGACCTGGTGGCTGGTGCCGAGAACATCATCGTCACCATGACCCATGCCTCCAAGGACGGCGAGTCCAAGCTGCTGTCGCGCTGCAGCCTGCCGCTGACCGGTGCCGGCTGCATCCGCAAGGTGCTGACCGACCTGGCCTATCTTGAGATCGAGAATGGCGCGTTCATCCTGCGCGAGACAGCGCCGGGGGTGAGCGTGGAAGAGATCGTCGCCAAGACCGCCGGCAAGCTGATCGTGGCCGATGATGTGAAAGAGATGACGTTCTAGGCTGATAACCGCCTTGCCTGTGCTGGCCTCTTCGCCGGCAAGGCCGGCTCCTGCAGGGAACCACGCATTCCTGTGCAGGAGCCGGCCTTGCCGGCGAAGGGGCCTTCAGCCGTTCAAAAAAAATCAATAAGAAGGAAAATCCCGTGGCCGCCGAACTCCAAGACAGCCGCTCCGCCCGCTTTGCCCTGCGTTGCTCCAACTGGGCCGAACGCTGGTTCCCCGACTCCTGGGTGTTCGCCGCCCTGGCCGTGGTGCTGGTGTCACTGGCCGCCCTGGCCATGGGCGCCAAACCCCTCGATACCGCCACCGCCTTCGGTGACGGGTTCTGGAGCCTGATCCCCTTCACCATGCAGATGGCCTTCGTGGTCATCGGCGGCTATGTGGTGGCCAGCTCGCCGCCGGCGGTGAAACTCATCGACCGCCTGGCGCGCATTCCGAAGAACGGCCGTTCGGCCGTGTGCTGGGTGGCGCTGATCTCGATGGTCGCCTCGCTGCTCAACTGGGGCCTGTCGCTGGTGTTCGGCGGCCTGCTGGTACGCGCCCTGGCGCGCCGTACCGACCTGAAGATGGACTACCGCGCCGCCGGTGCCGCCGCCTACCTGGGCCTGGGCGCCGTATGGGCGCTGGGCCTGTCCTCGTCGGCCGCGCAGCTGCAAGCCAACCCGGCCAGCCTGCCGCCGTCGATCCTGGCGATCACCGGGGTGATCCCGTTCACCGAAACCATCTTCCTCTGGCAGTCGGGCGTGATGCTGGCGGCGCTGGTCATCGTGTCGCTGATCGTGGCCTACGCCACTGCACCCGGCCCGCAGAGTGCCCGCGATGCCCAGGCCTGTGGCATCGACCCCAGCTTCAGCGCACCACCACCGGCACAGCGCACGCGCCCGGGTGAATGGCTGGAATACAGCCCGGTGCTGACCCTGCTGCTGGTGGCCCTGGCGGCTGGCTGGCTGTACCACGAGTTCTCGACCAAGCCGGCCATCACCGCGATCTCGGGGCTCAATACCTACAACTTTCTGTTCATCATGCTCGGCGCCTTGCTGCACTGGCGCCCGCGCAGCTTCCTGGATGCGGTGGGCCGTGCGGTGCCGACCACCACCGGGGTACTGATCCAGTTCCCGCTGTACGGCTCGATCGCGGCCATCCTCACCCAGGTCAAGGGCGTGGACGCGCAAACCCTGGCGCACCATATCTCCACCTTCTTCGTGCAGATCGCCTCGCATGACACCTACGCCTTGCTGATGGGCGTGTACTCCGCGGTGCTGGGCTTCTTCATTCCCTCCGGTGGCGGCAAGTGGATCATCGAGGCGCCCTACGTGATGCTGGTGGCCAACGACCTGCAGTACCACCTGGGCTGGGCGGTGCAGATCTACAACGCCGCCGAGGCGCTGCCTAACCTGATCAACCCGTTCTACATGCTGCCGCTGCTGGGCGTGCTGGGGCTCAAGGCGCGCGACCTGATCGGCTTCTCGTTCGTGCAGTTGCTGGTGCACGTGCCGCTGGTGCTGTTCTTGCTCTGGGCGCTGGGCACCACGTTGCAGTACACGCCACCTGTGATGCCGTAGCGCATCCGGCGGGTAAAAAAGGCGATCTTCGGATCGCCTTTTTCATGCCTAAATTAAATCGATAAGCATTCGTATTAAGGGTGATCCGATGATGTCCCGCTGTGTATTTCTAAACGGAATTTCCCGTCGTAAAACAAGGAGAAGGCCGCGATGTTCGCGCCGATTACCCGTTCCATGACGTTGACACTGGGCCTGTACGGCACCGCCTGCAGCGCCGTCGCACTGGCTGACAACGAACCCCTGCCCGACGCCGCCCCCCAGGCGCTGGAGCTGGGTTCGACCAACGTGAGTGCCCAGCGCCTGGGCAGCACCACCGAAAACACCGGGGCCTACACCACCGGCAGCATGAGCACCGCAACCCGCCTGAACCTGTCGATCAAGGACACCCCGCAGTCGATGTCGGTGCTGACCCGCCAGCAGCTGGACGACTTCCAGCTCGACAACCTCTCCGAAGCCATGGGCCAGGTGACGGGCGTGGTGGTGCAGCGCAACGACTCCGAGCGCCCCACCTACAACTCGCGCGGCTATGCCATCGACAACTTCCAGATCGACGGCATGCTCAACACCTTCGCGGGGCTCAAGTCCGACTCGGACACCATCATCTACGACCGCATCGAAGTGGTGCGTGGCGCCACCGGGCTGACCACCGGCGCCGGCGACCCGTCGGGCACCATCAACATGATGCGCAAGCGCCCCACCCATGAACTGGCGGTGAAAACCGGCCTGCGTGGCGGCAGCTACGACAACTACTACAGCTATGTCGACGTGGGCGGGCCGCTGGCCTTCGACGGCCGTCTGCGCGGGCGCAGCGTGCTGGCCTACCGCGATGCCCATTCGTTTCGCGACCGCTACCAGACCCAGCGCGAGGTGGCCTACGGCATTCTCGAGGGCGACCTGAGCGACGACACCGTGCTGGCGGTGGGGTACGACTACCAGAACAAGCATGTACAGGGTGCCTCGTGGGGCACCGTGCCGTACTGGAACGCCTCCGGTGGCAAGGCCAAGCTGCCGCGTTCGAACAACATCTCGGCGCCGTGGAGTTCATGGCCGCTCAAGGACGAGACCGTGTTCGCCACCCTCGACCAGCGCCTGGGCGGCGACTGGCACCTCAAGGCCGCCTACACCTACCGCCAGAGCGAAACCGACGGCAAGGTGTACTTCGGTGGCCAGGGCTTCCCCGAGGCCGACCGCAGCGGCATGAATGCCTGGGTCAGCCACTTCATCGGCGACGAGAAAATGAGCGCCGCCGACCTCAACCTGGGCGGGCCCTTTGCGCTGCTGGGGCGCGAGCACGAATTCATGATCGGCTATGGCGAGTCGCAGCGGCGCAACAGCGCGCCGCTCAAGCGGCCCCTGGACCTGCCGCCCGGCTACACGACCATCCCCGACTGGAAGTACCTGGGCGGGGTAGACAAGTTCGCCGATACCGTGACCAACCTGGATGGTTCGCGCGATACCACGCAGCAGAAGGCCGGCTATGTCGCCACCCGGCTGAACGTGACCGATGCACTGCACCTGGTGCTGGGCAGCCGCTACGGCAGCTGGAAGGTCACGGGGCGCTCATGGGCATTCGATGCGGCGGGGCAGGTGGTGGAGAACCCGCGCTCCAGCCGCACCCACAATGACGTGTGGACACCCTATGCGGGCGTTCTGTACGACATCACCGACCACTACACCGTGTACGCCAGCTACACCGACATCTTCAAGCCGCAGAACTACAAGGATGTCGACGACAAGTACCTGGAACCGGTGGTGGGCAGCAACTACGAGGTGGGCCTGAAGGGCAGCCTGCTGGACGAGCGCCTGAACCTGTCGACGGCGGTGTTTCGCAGCAAGCAGGACAACGTGGCCGAGGTGGACGATTCCATTCCGGTAGGGCCCAACGGCGAGCAGTATTACAAGTCCGGCGGCAAGGGCAATACCGTGGAGGGCTTCGAGGCAGAGGTCGCTGGCGAGGTGATGGCGGGGTGGAACATGACCCTGGGCTACAGCTACACCCACTCGCTGGATGCCGAGCACAAGCGGCGCAACACCACCCAGCCGTTGAACATGGTGCGCTGGAACAGCACCTACAGGGTGATGGACAGGTTGACCGTGGGTGGGTCGGTGGATTGGCAGAGCGACATCTACCGCAGCGGCAATCGTCCGGTGGGGCGAGGCAGCGATGGCCGGATCATCACGGCGCCGGCTGACATTCGCCAGCGGTCCTACACGGTGGTGGGGTTGATGTCCCGTTACGAGTTCGACGAACACCTGTCGGCGTCCTTGAACGTGAAGAACCTGCTGGATACCAGGTACTACAACAACGTGGGGTTCTACAACGGGGTGTACTGGGGTGATCCGCGCACGCTGACGGTGAGCCTGGATTGGCGGTTGTAGCGCCCTGAAGCCGAGCCAACAGGGCTGGCGATGCATGCCCTGTTGGCCGTGGCGATACCGTGCGCCGAGGCCGTGAGAAGGCCTTACCCCATCTGTTCGAGCAACCCGCGCAACCGCTCACGCCCGGTTTCATCCAGCCCGAACACCGGCCTGCGCGGCTCGCCCACCTCCAGACCGGTCAATGCCAACCCTGCCTTCACCGTCGCCGGCAAGCCGCCCTTGAGGATGAACTCCAGCAATGGCAACTGCCGGTAGAACAGCGCCCGCGCCGCCTCAAGGTCGTTACCCAGCACGGCCTGGTACAGCTGCTGGTTGAGCGCCGGAATCAGGTTGGCTGCCGCCGTGCACCAGCCCGTGGCACCGGCCACGAACGCTTCCAGGGCCAACGGGTTGCAGCCGTTGTAGAACGGCACCTGGCCTTCGCCCAACTGCTGCAGCTTGTGCATGCGCTGGATGTCGCCGGTACTCTCCTTGACCATGGTCACGTTCTCGACCTGGCGCACGATGCGCATGATCAGCTCCACCGACAGGTCGGTGCCGCTGGTGGCCGGGTTGTTGTAGAGCATGATCGGCACGCCGATGCAGTCGCCGATGCTCTGGTAGTGCTGCAGGATCTCGGCCTCGCTCAGCTTCCAGTAGGCCGCCGGCAATACCATCACCGCATCTGCCCCATGGGCCTCGGCAAAGCGCGCACGGCGCATGGCGCTGGCGGTGGTCAGGTCCGAGACGCTGACAATGGTCGGTACCCGCCCGCCAATGTGCGCCAGGCTGAACTCGGCCACCTGGTCCCACTCGCGGTCGCTCAGGTAGGCGCCTTCGCCCGTGCTGCCCAGGGGCGCGATGGCCTGTACGCCACCTTCGATCAGCCGATCGATGGAGCGGCCCAGGGCCGCCAGGTCGAGTTGGGTGCCGTCGGCGCTGAACGGGGTGATGGTGTAGCCGATGATGCCGTGAAAAGTCGTGGACATGAAAAACACTCCGCAGAAAACAGGTTCAGTTCAGGCAATCGGCATGCTGACGCAGGCACTGCCGGGCATAGTAGGCGAACGCCGCGCCGTGGCGCTTGGGGCGGGCGATCCAGTCGTGCGCTTCGCGTCCCAGCACCGGCTCGATGGGCTTGATCTGGCCGGCTGACATCGCCAGCAACTGCAGGCGCGCCGCGCGCTCGATCAACTGCGCGATCACACAGGCTTCCTCGATGCTGGCGCCGGTCGACAGCTGGCCGTGGTGCGAGAGCAGGATGGCGCGCTTGTCGCCCAGCGCCGCGCTGATCAGCTCGCCTTCCTCGTTGCCCACCGGCACCCCGGGCCAGCCTTCGAGAAACGCGCAGTCCTCGTACAGCGGGCAGAGGTCCATGTGCGACACCTGCAACGGTACCTCGAGCATCGACAACGCGGCGATGTGGGTCGGGTGGGTGTGGATGATGCAGTTCACATCCGGGCGTGCGCGGTACACCCAGCTGTGAAAGCGATTGGCCGGGTTGGGCATGCCGCTGCCTTCGAGCACCTCCAGGTCCTCGTTGACCAATAGCAGGTTGCTGGCGGTGATTTCATCGAAGCCCAGCCCCAGTTGCTGGGTGTAGAAGGTGCCCGGTTGCGGGCCGCGGGCACTGATCTGCCCGGCCAGGCCGGAGTCGTGGCCGTTGTCGAACAGGATTCGGCAGGTCAGCGCCAGCTTTTCACGCACAGTCCACGTATTATCGGCAAGCGAGCCCTGCATCTGTTCCAGGGCCTGCTTGACCAGTTGGTCCTTGGGGAGTGCTAATGTCTTGGCCATTGGGGTTTCCTCGGTGGCGGATCGGACGTCAGGGCTGGCCCGCCCCGGTTGCTTGGAAGGTGAGCGGGGCGGTCAACCTGATGACACAAACAAGGCTATATGACACAAAGTGTCATTGGCAAGGGAAAGGTTGCCCATTGCACCGGGAATAGCGGCGTTAAATGTCTATCCGATTGAAAGTATTAAGAAAAAAACTTGGGCTGACGCTTGAGACGCTGGCCGAGAAAACGGCCATGACCAAGAGCTACCTGTCCAAGGTGGAGCGGGGTCTGAACACGCCTTCGATTGCGGCGGCGCTGAAACTGGCGCGGGCGTTGAACGTGAACGTGGAAGAACTGTTCGCCGAAGACCAGCCTGCGCAGGCGCGCTACAGCCTGGTACGCCGGGGTGAACGCCAGGCGTTGTCCGGCAGCGCCGAAGGGCCGGGCTACGCGGTGCTGGCCCAGCATATCGGCCAGCGCAGCCTGCTGCCGTTCATCATCTGCCCGCCGGCGGACTTCAGCGACTCGACGTTCAAGGAGCACCTTGGCGAAGAGTTCCTGTTCGTGCACGAAGGGCAGGTGGAAGTGGACTTCATGCACGAGCGGGTGTTGCTCGAGCGCGGCGATGCGCTGCACTTCAATGCCCAGACACCGCACCGGCTACGCTCGGTCGGGGCGGTGCAGGCGCAGTTGCTGGTGGTGGTGCACGACGCCGATTCGCCGGTTTAACCGGGCTGTCGAATGAACGCCACCGGCACGTGGGCCGTCAGCCATACGCCATTGTCGGCCTGGAAGAACGTCAGGCCCTGGGCGTGCATTGCCGCTGCATCGATGTGCAGCAGTACCGGTGAGCCGTAACGCTGGCCGACCGCAATGGCCGTGGCAGGGTCGTGGGACAGGTGCACGTGGTGACGGTTGCCGGCGATCAGGCCCTGTTGGGCAATCGAGTCGAGAAAGCGCGTTGCCGTACCGTGGTACAGCTCGGCAGGCGGCGCCTTGGGCGCGTACTGGAGCTCGACCGTCGCTGTCGAGTGCCCCTGTACGGCGCGAATCCTGCGGCCATCGTCCGACAGGCCGAAGCGTTTCTTGTCGCTGCTGGCCACCACTGCCTGCAGGTGCGCCAGGTCCAGCGCGCGGCCCTGGCGAGCGGCGCCGGCAATCAGTGCATCGACATCGCCCCAGCCTTCGCTGTCCAGTTGCAGATCGATGGATTCGGGGGCGTGACGCAGCACGTAGCTGAGAAATTTGCTGGTTTCGGTGAAGTGCTTGCTGCTCATGCGGGTCTTCCTTGAACGGTCTGCGCGGCAGCTTATCAGGGCGCGCAAGCGGCGACGAGCGGTGCGCAAGGGGCAGTGGCACGCCTTGAAGCCTGATAGAGTGCGCGTTGTTCCACTGCCCACAGGCCCGCACGCGATGACCACCACCTCGTATTTCTGGCGTGACCCGGCGTTGCCCTTCATCGAGGCGCGCGGGGTCGCAGACGGTCGCAAGGTCTGCTATGCGCGCCATTCCCATGCCGGGTTCTCCATCGGTGCGATCACTGCCGGGCGCAGCTCCTACCTCAGCGGGCACACCTGGCGCGAGGTCGAGACCGGCACGGTGGTGATGATGAACCCCGGTGTGGTGCATGCCTGCAACCCGATCGCCGACCAGCCGTGGTCGTACCTGATGCTTTACGTGGACATGCCGTGGCTGACCCGGCTTGGCTTCGAACCGGTCGCTGCCACCCTGAGTACCGCCCCGGCCCTGTTCGAGGCCCTGTTGCAGTTGTACGACGTGCTCATCGACAACCAGCGTGGCGCGGCGTGCAAGGCGGCGGCTGCCGAAGCGTTCTTCGGCGACCTGCGCCAGCAGCTGGAGGCAGCGCCACCACCGCTGGCCAGGCCGGATGCGCGCCTGGAGCGGGCGGCGGCATTCATTCGCGCACATTGCACCGAACCGCTCAAGCTCGAAGACATCAGCCAGGCGGCCGGCTTGTCCACCTCGTATCTGATCCGCACCTTCAAGCAGCATTACGGCCTGACCCCGCACGGCTTTGTGCTGGACTGCCGCGTGCAGTACGCCCGCGCCCAGTTGCGCCAGGGCCGGCTGATCGCCGAGGTGGCGCTGGAGGCCGGGTTTGCCGACCAGGCGCATCTGCAACGGGCATTCAAGCAGCACCTGGCTGCGACGCCCGGGCATTACCGCTCAGCCTAGGCGCTGTACGAAAAGCCTTGATACTCGGTGATGCTGGGTTGAAAACAGCCTGACCTTCGTCTTATTCATACAGACCCCTGCATCAGGTACAGCGCACTCAGCACCAGCAGGGCGGCCAGGCTGCGATTGAACAGGCGCAGGCGCCGCGGGTTGTCGAGGTAGCTGCGGATCAGGCTGCCGGCCAGCGCCCAGCTGCCCAGCGAGAGGTAGCAGATCACCAGGTAGATCAGGCTGAACTGGCCCAGCAGGGCGGTTTCGCCCTGGCCCACGAAGGCGCCGATGCCCGCCACGCAGGCCAGCCAGGCCTTGGGGTTGAGCCATTGCATGGCAGCGCCGCGCAGCAGGCTGGGTGCGTGGGTATCACGCCCTTCACCGAGCGCGCCGTCGTCGCGGGCCAGTTTCCATGCCATGTACAGCAGAAACAGCACCCCGGCCCAGTGCAGGGCAACGGCAAGGCCTGGCCAGTGGCGCAGCACCTCGTGCAGGCCCAGGCCGATCAGTACCAGCAGCAGTATGAACCCCAGGGTGGCGCCGGTAACGTGGCGCATGGCCGGGCGCAAGCCATGCCGTGCGCCGGCGCCCAGGGCAACGATGTTGACCGGGCCAGGGGAAATGGAGGCGGCCAGGGCGAAGGCGGCCATGGAAAGGCTGAGGCTCATGCGGCAGATCCTTGAGGGGGAGGGTGCAGCGAGGGTAGGCGGGAAGGTCGGTGGGGTATTGAAGGAAATTGCCCTGTGCCGCAGCGGGTGTTTTGCCACAGATTGAAATAATTTCACGCTGTGAGAAAAGTCAGCTGAAATTGTAGGATCACCGTCCCTAATTGACCCAAGGTTGATATGACTTCGTTCTCGGAGCCTCCCAGTACCCGGCCGTCCTGGCCATCCTCCCTTTCCCGTCCCCGTGACGTTTCCCGCCTGAGTACCTGCCCATGGAATGGCTAGCCGACCCCACGGCCTGGCTGGGCCTTGCCACGCTGATCGTGCTCGAGCTGGTACTGGGTATCGACAACCTGGTGTTCATCGCGATTCTCGCCGACAAGCTGCCGCCCCATCAGCGCGACCGCGCGCGGGTGATCGGCCTGTCGCTGGCGCTGATCATGCGCCTGGGCCTGCTGGCCAGCATCTCGTGGATGGTGACGCTGACCGCGCCGCTGTTCGAGGTGTTCGACAAGAGCTTCTCGGGCCGTGACCTGATCATGCTGTTCGGCGGTGTGTTCCTGCTGTTCAAGGCCACCATGGAGTTGCACGAGCGTCTCGAAGGGCATGTCGCCCACCATCAGGGCCCGGCGCGCCATTCGGCGTTCTGGCCGATCGTGGCGCAGATCGTGGTACTCGATGCAGTGTTCTCGCTGGACGCGGTGATTACCGCCGTGGGCATGGTCGAGCACCTGTCGATCATGATGATCGCGGTGATCTTCTCCATCGGCATCATGATCGTCGCGAGCAAGCCGCTGACCCGCTTCGTCAACGCCCACCCCACGGTGATCATGCTGTGCCTGGGCTTTCTGATGATGATCGGCTTCAGCCTCACCGCCGAGGGCCTGGGCTTTCATATACCCAAGGGGTACCTGTACGCGGCAATCGGCTTCTCGATCCTGATCGAGCTGTTCAACCAGCTGGCCCGCGCCCGGCGCAAGCGCAGCCTGCAACAGCACCGGCCATTGCGCGAGCGCACCGCCCACGCGGTGATGCGCATGCTGGGTGGGCGCCGGTTGCAGGCCGACGAGGTGGGTGAGGACATCGCCGACCTGGTCGAGGATGGCGATGAACAGGTGCTGTTCGACCGCCGCGAACGGGTGATGATCAGCGGCGTGCTGAACCTGGCCGAACGCCCCATCAGAACGCTGATGACGGTGCGCGCCAAAGTCGACTTCATCGACCTGGCACAACCGCCGGAGGCGATCCGTACCGCGCTGATGCATTCGTCCTACTCGCGCCTGCCGCTGATTCGCCAGGGGCGGGTGGAGGAGCCGCTGGGCTTCGTGCACAAGAAGGAGCTGCTCAGGGAGCTGCTGGCCGGTCACGAGCCGGACCTGGAGCGCCTGGCGCGCACGCCGCTGAACCTGCTGGAGAGTTTCAGCATCCTCAACGCGCTGGAGCAGATGCGCAGCCAGTCGACCCACATCGCCTTCGTGGTCAACGAATTCGGCGACTTCACCGGCGTGCTGACCATGACCGATATCCTCGAGTCCATCGCCGGCGAGCTGCCCGATGCCAGTGAAGTCGAAGGGCCGGGCATCGTGCAGGCGCCGGACGGCTACCTGGTCAACGGCGCGCTGAACCTGCGCCAGATCCAGGCGCAGATCGGCTTTGCGGCCAAGCCCACCGAGGACTACCAGACCCTCGCCGGCCTGGTCATGAGCCTGCTCGACCGCCTGCCGCGGGTGGGCGATCAACTGACCTGGGGCGACTGGCTGATGACCGTCGAGGCCGTGCAGGAGCGCCGGGTGCGGCAGGTACGGCTTACACCGAACGCCGCCGCTGACGCAGCAGGTGCCTGACCCCCTCGAGCACCAGCACCACCACTGCCAGCCAGATCGGCAGGTAGGTCAGCCACTGATCCTGGGCGATGCTCTCGCCCAGGATCAGGGCCACCGCCACCAGCAGCACCGGTTCCACATAGCTGAGCAGGCCGAACAGGCTGAACGCCAGCAGACGGCTGGCCATCACGTAGGTGACCAGCGCCAGGGCGCTGATCACGCCCAGGATCGGGATCAGCACATAGAGCTGCGGGTGGGCCAGCAGGTCGGCTGCGCTCAGCGGGCCCTGCACGATGAAGTACACCGAGGGCGGCATCATCAGGCACATGTCGGCCCACAGCCCGCCCAGGTGATCGGTGCGCAACTTGCGCCGCAAGATGAAGTAGAACGGGTAGCCGCCGGCCACCAGCAGGGTTTCCCAGGCGAACGAGCCATGGCGTATCAGTTCATGCCCCACCCCCACCACGGCGCAGGCCACGGCGACCTTCTGCAGGCGTGACAGGCGCTCGCCATACACCACCCGCCCGGTCAGCACCATGGTCAGCGGCAGCAGGAAGTACCCCAGCGACACCTCCATGCTGCGCCCGTGCAGCGGTGCCCACAGGAACACCCACAGCTGCAGCCCCATCAATGTCGAGGTACCCACCAGCCCCAGCAACAGCAGCGGGTTGCGCCGGATGCGCTGCAGTACGCCGATTGCCAGTGGCCAGTCCTTGGACAGCAGCATGAACAGCGTGATGCACGGCAGGGTCAGCAGCATGCGCCAACCGAAGATCTCCTCGCCGTCGAGGGGGGTGAGCAGGGAGGTGTAGTAGTACATCAGGGCGAACAGACACGACGCCATGACCGATGAAACGATGCCTCTGGACAAGGGGGCCTCGGGAGCACGAAGGGGTAGGGAAGTGGTGAGCGCGCATGATCTCAGGGGCGCGTCACCTGGGCAACCGGCTGTGTGCCCAATGCAGCCACGAACTCGGCCAACGGCATCGGCCGGGCGAACAGGTAGCCCTGCTGGAAGTCCACCCGGTGCCGGGCCAGGTAGTCGCGCTGGGCGATGGTCTCCACGCCCTCGGCGACAATGCCCAGGCCCAGCTTGCCCGACAGCTCGATGATGCTGTCCAGGATATGCAGCGACAGGGCATCGACGCCGATCATGGCCACGAAGCTCTGGTCGATCTTCAGGTAGTCGACCTTGAACTGGCGCAGGTAGCCCAGGCTCGACTGGCCGGTGCCGAAGTCATCGATGGCGATCATCACCCCCAGGGCCTGCAGCCTTGCGAACAGCTGCTCGGTGGTGTCGCTGGGTACCACCAGCTTGCGCTCGGTCAGTTCCAGGGTCAGGATCACCCGGCCAGGCGGGAAGGCGGCGAGAAAATCGCGGCAGTCGTCATACAGGGCCATGTCCTGGCAGTGATCGGCAGTGATGTTGATGCCCACATGAAAGCCGTCGCCAAAGGTCTGGGCGTGGGGCGCCAGGCCTTCGGCCACGCGCTGCATCAGGCGCCGGGTCATGGGCACGATCTGGCCGCTGTGCTCGGCATAGGGAATGAACAGGTCTGGGCGCACCATGCCTTCGCGCGGGTGCTGCCAGCGCATCAGCACCTCGGCGCCGGCCCAGCGGTAGTCACCCTCGCGCACCACCGGCTGGAAGTACGGGATGAACTCGTCGGCCTCCAGTGCCCGTTGCAGCTCCACCCGTGGCGAACTGGCCCTGCGCAGCTGCCAGCGGCAGGCCGCGCCGGCCATCACGCCCAGCAGGGTCACCAGGCCGAACAGCCCCGGGTACTCGGCGCGCATCAGGCGCCAGGGCTCGCCAGCGGCATAACCGCTGTGCACCGAAAAACGATAGCGCTGCGAGGCCTGCTGCGTCGGCGCCACGGCAAACACCGGGGGCGGCCCCTGGTGCACCACGCCGTCTTCGCCCATCCAGTTGGGGCCTACCTGCAGCACCAGGGTGGTGCCCTGGTCGAGCAGCTCCAGGGCGCTGCTCAGGTGGTCGCCATCGACGGTGGTGATGGCGCCGTCGTTGCCCTTGCTGAGCCGGTAGGCCAGCAGTGCATGGCCGGGCGTCACCGAGTTGCCGTTCATCAACCACAGGCTGCCATCGACATAGTCCTTGGCATCCACCGGCTCGCTGAAGTTGCCAAACAGCGAACTGCAGTACAGGTCATTGTCACGAAACAGGTTGCTGGAGCGTACGAACGAGCCGCGTGTCACCTGTTCGCGCAGCGCCAGCGTGGCCTCTGCGCAGGGTTGGCGGGTCAGGGGCAGCAGGGCCTGGGCGGCGCCGGCGATGTTGTCGAGGATGCGATCGAAGTGCCCGGTGACCAGGGCGGCCGTGTTCACGGCCCTGGCCTCGAGCTCACGCTGTGCCTGCCAGTGCATGATCAGCACGCCGGACACCACCGGTATCGCCCCCACCAGCCATGGCAGCAGGGCTCGCAGGGTCCAGCGACCGGGGCGTTTTTTCGTGAGGGGCATGGTGTCTACCTGTGCGGGATGAGCGCGGATGATTTCAAGGGCAGGGTTTCCCTGGTACCCCTGAGCGCACAGCATAGCCGTTCATCGGCCCGTATACAGCTGAGGCGTCAGCCTGATGTACTGCAGGGGAGGCTGCCGCTGTCGGCAGGCCCGGGCACTAAAGTACTTACAATTTTTCTTACGCCCTGTAGAATCGCGTTACGCATACAATAATAAGGTCCTTCGCCACTGGAGGATCAGACGGCCGAGAATAGGTCCCATATGAAGTGTCATGGGTTCAAACTGATTTATGGTGACTACCTCGCCCGCAGTGTGAGGGGCATCTCCTGCGCGCCGCCACGTTCGCTCCACATCGACAGCAAGCTACCCCTGTGATTTGAACGCTTTGATGATGAGGAAACGAACATGGCAGATATCTTCGAAAACCCGATGGGCCTGATGGGCTTCGAGTTCATTGAACTGGCCGCACCTGTCCCGGGTACCCTGGAGCCGATCTTCCAGATCATGGGCTTCACCAAGGTCGCCAGCCACCGCTCCAAGGACGTGCACCTGTACCGTCAGGGCGGCATCAACCTGATCCTGAACAACGAACCCAAGAGCGTGGCGTCCTACTTTGCCGCCGAGCATGGTCCGTCGGTGTGCGGCATGGCCTTCCGTGTGCGCAATGCCCATGAAGCCTATGCCCGTGCCCTGGAGCTGGGTGCCCAGCCGGTCGAGATCGAGACCGGGCCGATGGAACTGCGCCTGCCGGCGATCAAGGGTATCGGCGGCGCGCCGCTGTACCTGATCGACCGTTTCGAGGAAGGCAGCTCGATCTACGACATCGACTTCAAGTGGATCGAAGGCGTGGACCGCAACCCGGTCGGCGCCGGCCTCAAGATCATCGACCACCTGACCCACAACGTGTATCGCGGGCGCATGGCCTACTGGGCCGGCTTCTACGAGAAGCTGTTCAACTTCCGCGAGATCCGCTACTTCGACATCAAGGGTGAGTACACCGGCCTGACCTCCAAGGCCATGACCGCCCCCGACGCGATGATCCGTATCCCGCTGAACGAGGAGTCCTCCAAGGGCGCCGGCCAGATCGAAGAGTTCCTGATGCAGTTCAACGGCGAGGGCATCCAGCACGTCGCCTTCCTCACCGACGACCTGATCAAGAGCTGGGACGCGCTGAAAAAGCTCGGCATGCGTTTCATGACCGCGCCGCCGGACACCTACTACGAAATGCTCGAAGGCCGTCTGCCGAACCACGGCGAGCCGGTGGGCGAGCTGCAGTCGCGGGGCATTCTGCTGGACGGCTCGTCCGAGGCGGGCGACAAGCGCCTGCTGCTGCAGATCTTCTCCGAAACCCTGATGGGCCCGGTGTTCTTCGAGTTCATCCAGCGCAAGGGTGACGACGGCTTCGGCGAGGGCAACTTCAAGGCCCTGTTCGAATCCATCGAGCGCGACCAGGTTCGCCGCGGTGTACTGACCGCCGAATAAACGCGGCGCGTATGCAAAAAGGCCATCGAGCATGCCTCGATGGCCTTTTTTTGTGCCTGCGCCGGCCTCAACCGTAACGACGCACCGATGGCGCGCGGCGGTTGCGAAACAGCGTCCAGTACACCGCTGCCGAGGTCATGACGCCCACCAGCAGCAACGACGGGATGATGGCCTGGGCGTTGGACAGCATCGCCTGCCAGATATGGCCGTCCGGGTAGCCGCCATGGATGGTGTACCCGTAACTGGCGGACAGCACGCGGACATGCTGTTCGGAGTGATCGGGCAGCACGTCGTCGAAGGTGCTGCCCTCGCTCCACAGGTAATCGTCACCGAACTGCAGCACCAGGTTGGCGCTGGCCTTTACCCGCTGCATCGTGGCTTGCAGGGTCTTGGCGTCGACCAGGGCCAGCACGCCGAGCGGGTACTCCTGCAGGCGGTAATACAGGATGGCCGAGTCCGGGGTCACATCGTTGCCCGGCTCCAGGCGCAGGCGCTGGTTGAAGAAGCTGCCCGGGTCGACCAGCAGCTGGTATTCGCCGTGCACCGTGCTGCAGTAGGCACGGTTCTCGCGCACCAGCACCAGCGAGCGCAGCTCGGGGCGCATCACCACTTCGGTACGCAGGCTGGGCAGGGCCCGCGGGCAGGGGAAGTCCGCCAGGTTGAGCACCTTGTTGCTGGCATTGTGCAGCGAGTCGAGGATGCGATCGATGTCCTGCTGGGTGTGCTGGATCGAGACCAGGGTCGACTCGGCCAGCATCTTTTCCACCTGCCAGCTCATGATCAACAGGCCGCACCCCACAGGGGTCAGGCCGATCAACAGGATGACCAGCAGTTCCAGCAGCACACGGCCAGCGCGAAATTTGTGACGGGGCATGATTCACCTATGTTGACAGAGCGGGCCGCAGGGGCGCGCGGGCATCTTGAGCGGATGCCGTTCAGCATAAGTGAGGGGCGTAGTTTGCCCTTGTAAGACGCGACGACATTGGCCGTGCTATTCGTCGACGCTCCGGGGGGCTAGCCTGCCTTCGATGCGGCCAGTACTGCCAGCACCTGGCGTGCGACAGCGGCCGAGGAGGCGGGGTTCTGCCCGGTGATCAGGCGCCCCTCGCGCTGGTCGCGCACCACGTATTCCTGCCAGGGGTCCTCGGCCTTGCTGTACAGGCCACCGCGCGCGGCCAGTTCGTTCTCGGTCAGAAACGGCACCACCTTGTCCAGTTCGACCAGTTGTTCCTCGACGTTGGAGAACCCGGTAACCTCGCGGTCCTTGAGCAGCAGGGTGTTGTCACTGAGCTTGATGTTGAGCAGGCCGACCGCGCCATGGCACACCGAGGCCACCACGCCGCCGGCCTCGAAGATCTGGCGCGCCAGGCCCTGCAATGCCGTGTTGTCGGGGAAGTCCCAGATCACCCCGTGGCCGCCGGTGAAATAGATCGCGTGGTAGTCCTGCGCCTTGACCTGGTCAGGGGCCAGGGTGGCGCCCAGGCGGTTCATGAACGCCTTGTCGTCGTACCACTGCCAATCCAGGTCCGGGGCCATGCTCAGGCTGTGCGGGTCGATCGGCACGTAGCCGCCGGCGGGGCTCACATAGTCCACCTTGTAGCCGGCCTTCTCGATCACCGCAACGAAGTGCACGGCTTCGCCCAGCCACAGCCCGGTGGCGCGCTTGAGGCTCGGATACCTGGCGGTATTGGTCAGCACTACCAGTACTTTCTTGCTCATTGCAGCGTTCCTCTGGTGATCGGGCGCGGGGAGGGGTGGGGCGAAGCAAACCTATAGAGCATAGTCGCGGCCGCAAAACCCGCCATCGCCCAGGGCGTTGTGCTAGTTTCCACCCATACAGCCGCTGTCACAGGAGTCACCGTCATCATGTCCACACACACCGATCCGTTCATGCAGGCCGCCATCGACGAAGCGCGGAAGAGCCTGGCAGAAGGTGGCATTCCCATCGGCTCGGTGATCGTGCACCAGGGCAGGATCATCGGACGCGGCCACAACCGCCGGGTGCAACAGGGCAGCGCGATACTGCATGGTGAAATGAGCGCGCTCGAAGATGCCGGGCGCCAGCCGGCCAGCGTGTACGCCGACGCCACCCTCTATACCACCCTGTCACCCTGCGCCATGTGCAGCGGCGCCATCCTGCTGTACGGCATCAAGCAGGTGGTGATCGGCGAGCACCACACCTTCCTGGGCGAGGAGGACCTGCTGCAGAGCCGTGGCGTGAACCTGCAGGTGCTGCATGACGCCACCTGCACCGGCCTGATGCGCAGATTCATCGAGGACCACCCCCAGCTCTGGAACGAAGATATCGGCGAGCAGTCCGAGCCTTGAGCCCCAAGGAAGCGCACCCGATCATGCACACCCCCCACTCTGAAGCGGCCCCGAACCTGTCGGGCGGCATGAGCGATGCGGTACGCCAGTTCGACTGGAGCCGCACCGCCCTGGGGCCGGCGCCGCAATGGCAGGCTTCGCTGCGCATCGCCGTGGACATGCTGCTGGCTTCCAAGTTTCCGGGTTGCCTGGTGTGGGGCCCCGAGCTGATCAGCATCCACAACGACGCGTTCGTGCCCTTGCTCGGCGCCAAGCCGGCGCCGCTGGGCAAGCCGCTGAGCGTGATCTGGAGCGACGTGTGGGACGATATCAGCGCCCTGGCGCAGCGGGCCTACGCCGGCGAAGCGGTGTTCATGGAAAACTTCGCGCTCGATACCGACCGCAACGGGGACGTGGAGCGGGCGTACTTCACCTTCTGCTACAGCCCGGTGCGCGACGAGTCCGGCCAGGTGGCGGGCTTTCTGAACACCGTGTTCGAAACCACCGAGACGGTCAGAAACGAGCAGGTGTGGCGCGAACGCGCCGATGCCTTCGAACAGAAGATCATGGAGCAGACCGCAGACCACGAGCGCATCTGGGAGCTGTCCAGCGACATCATGATGCTGGTGCGCGAAGACCTGCAGATCTACGCCATCAATGCCTGCGGTCGCGAGCTGCTGGGCTGGGACGATTCGTTCATCGGCAGGCCGGTGCTGGAGCTGTGCCATGTCGACGACCGGCCGGGCATCGAAGCGGTGCACCAGCAACTGCGGGCCGGGCAGACCGTGCAGGGCTTCAAGTGCCGCTACCGTCACCGCGACGGCCACTACCGCTGGTTCAACTGGTCGATCGTGCCCAGCACCGGCATCTATACCGCCATCGGCCACGACATCACCCTGGACCAGGAGCGCGCCGCGGCCCTGGTGCAAGCCGAGGAACTGCTGCGCCAGAGCCAGAAGATGGATGCCGTGGGCCAGTTGACCGCCGGCATGGCGCACGACTTCAACAACCTGCTGACCGGTATCAGCGGCAGCCTGGAAATGATCGAGCGGCGTATCGGCAGTGGCCAGCTGGACGGCCTGGATCGCTACATCGCCGCCGCCAAGGAGGCGTCCCAGCGCGCGGCGGTGCTCACCCACCGCCTGCTGGCGTTCGCCCGGCGCCAGCCCCTCGACCCGCGCCCGGCAGACCTCAATGCCCTGGTGCACGGCATGGACGCCCTGATCCGCCAGACCCTGGGCCCGGACATCGCCCTGCAGCTGAAGGTCGAGCCGCAGCTGTGGCGCACCCTGGTGGACGCCAACCAGCTGGAAAACGCCTTGCTCAACCTGTGCATCAACGCACGCGATGCGATGCGCGCCGGCGGGCGGCTGACCATCAGTACCGGCAATGAACGCTACGATGCCCGGGTCGCAGGCAGGGACGGCCTGCCCCCTGGCGACTACTGCTCGCTGACGGTCGAGGACGACGGCCAGGGCATGAGCCCCCAGGTGATGGAGCGCGCCTTCGAACCCTTCTTCACCACCAAGCCCGTGGGCCAGGGCACCGGCCTGGGCCTGTCGATGGTGTACGGTTTCGTGCGCCAGTCGGGCGGGCGGGTGTGGATCGAGGCGTCCGATACCGGCGGCACCCGCATCAGGCTGGTGCTGCCACGCTACTGTGGCGCCGACGGCCAGCCTGCAGCCAGCGTACCGGTGCAGGCCAAGGCCAGCGTGCCGGGCAAGGGGCGGATCCTGCTGGTCGATGACGAACCGACCCTGCGCATGCTGATCAAGGAGGTGCTGCAACAGGAAGGCTACGACGTGATCGAGGCCGTGGATGGCCGTTCAGGCCTGGCGGCGTGCCTGGCCGGCCCGCCGGTCGACCTGCTGATCACCGACATCGGCCTGCCCGGCGGTTTCAGTGGGCGCCAGGTGGCCAGCGAGGTGCGCCGGCACAACCCGCAGCAGAACATCCTGTTCATCACCGGCTACACCGACGAAGCCATCGCCCAGCGCGACACCCTCGAGGCGGGGGTGGAACTGCTGACCAAGCCCTTCCCGCTGGACCGCCTGCAGCGCAAGGTCAAGGCCATGCTTCAGCGCGCCGAGTCGCGCGGGCCGGGGGCCGGCACGCCGGCGCCCTGACTGGCCACGCGCTCCAGCAGCAGGTAGACGATGCAGGCCACCAGCAGCGGCAGCAGAAAGTACAGTACGCGGTAGGCAATCAGCGCCGCCAGCAGGGTGCCCTTGGCGTACTGGCCCTGCAGCAGGGTGATGAACACCGTCTCCAGCACCCCCAGGCCTGCCGGAATATGCGTGATCACCCCGGCAATGCTGCTGATCATCAGCACCCCGACGATGCTCGGGTAGCCCACCTTGTCCGGCAGCAGGGTGTAGATCACCAGCCCCATCAGCAGCCAGTTGCATGCCCCCATGACGGCCTGCAGCAGTGCCAGGCGGATGCCCGGCAGCGTGAGCACCTGCCCGCGCACCTGCCAGCTGCGGCGCCTGGCGAACGCGCAGGCGCCCAGGTAGGCCGCAGCGGCCAGCAGCATCAGCACACCGATCACGCGCAGCCCGCCGGTGCCGATCTCCATCCCCGCCGGCAGGCGCGGCAGGCCACAGGCGAACAGGCTGCCGGCCACCAGCAGGTAGCCCAGCCAGTTGGTCACCAGGCCCAGCCCGAGCAGGCGGCTGATGGTCGGTACATCCAGGCCCAGGCGCGAATACAGGCGATAGCGCAGGGCAACCCCGCCCACCCAGGCACTCAGGTTCAGGTTGAACGCGTAGCACACGAAGGCCAGCGGCACGACCTGGCGCGCCGGCAGCTGGTGGCCGGTGTAGCGCCGCCCCAGCAGGTCATAGCAGCTGAACAGCACGAAGCTGCACGCCGCAATCGCCCCGCCCAGCAGCAACACCCCGGGCGGGTAGGACACCAGGGCGTGACGCACCTCGCCCCAGTCCTGGTTGCGCAGCAACATGAACAGCAATGTCGGTATCAGGATGAAGAACGCCAGGGTCAGGGCCCGGCGCGCCCATTGCCAGTGTGTGCCGGAAAGCTTCATGACAGCGGCTCCTGGAGCGCCGCTGGCGGCTGCAGCGGCTTGAGCCGGGGCTGGTGCGCAGGCAGCCAGCCGACGATGGCCGGGAACAGCCGGGTGAAGTGGAACGCCATGAAGATCAGCGGTGCGCGCCACCAGTAGCCGCGCAGCACCCGTTGCAGGGTCACCGGCTTGCATTGGCTGTGGGCCAGCGCCTGCAGGTGCTCGCCCAGCAGCTGGTTGAAGGCCTGGTCGCGGATCACCAGGTTGGCCTCGAGGTTCAGCGACAGGCTCAGCGGGTCGAGGTTGCTCGACCCCACCGTGGACCACTCGCGGTCCACCACCGCGACCTTGCCGTGCAGCGGGCGCTCGCAGTACTCGTGAATGCGCACGCCGTCGCGCAGCAGGTAGTTGTAGAGCATGCGCGAGCACAGCCGCACCAGCGGCATGTCGGGCATGCCCTGCAGGATCAGGGTGACGTCCACGCCACGCCGGGCCGCATTGCGCAGGGCCCGCAGCATCCGGTAGCCGGGGAAGAAATAGGCGTTGGCGATGATGATCCGTTCGCGCGCGGTGACGATGGCGCGCATGTAGTGCTGCTCGATGTCGGTGGGGTGCTCGGCGTTGTCGCGGATGCACAGGCACATGCGCGCCTGCACGCTGTCGGCACTGATCGGCGGCGCCCGGCGCCACCAGCCCCGGGGCCGAACAGGGCGCGCGCGCTGGGCGTCGAGCAGGGTCAGGGTGGCCTGCTGCAGGTCGGCCACGATCGGCCCCCGTACCCGCACGGCGTAGTCCTGCTTGGCCATCGGCCCGAAGTCGGCCAGGTGGTCGGCGCTGTAGTTGATGCCGCCGACAAAGGCAGTGTGCCCGTCGATCACCAGGATCTTGCGGTGCAGGCGGCGGAACAGGTTGGTGCGCAGCCCCAGCCGCCGCGGGCTCGGGTCGAACGCCTGCAGGTGCACACCGGCCTGGCTCAGCGCCAGCAGAAAGGCGTTGCTCAGGTCGGCGGTGCCATAACCGTCCACCAGCACCTCCACCTGCACGCCGCGTTGCGCTGCCTCGATCAATACCTGTTGCAGCTGCTTGCCGACCTTGTCTTCGAAAATGATGAAGGTCTCCAGCAGCACCTGCTCCCTGGCATTGGCAATCGCCTCGAAGGCGGCCGGGAAGTACGCCTCGCCATTGATCAGCAATTGCACCTCGTTATCCTCGCGCCAGTCGGCCTTCATAGCAGTACCTCCACGAACAGCGGCAAGTGGTCTGACAGGTGCGACCAGGGTTTGCGCCCCATCACCCGGGGTTGCCGGGCCTGGGCGTTGCGCACATAGATACGGTCCAGGCACAGCAGCGGCCAGCGCGCCGGAAAGCTGCGTGCGGGGCGCCCGTGGGCCTGGGTGAACACCTCCACCAGGCCGCAGCCGGCCAGGTGCTGGTCGGCGCGCTGGCGCCAGTCATTGAAGTCGCCCGCCACGATCACCGGCGCCTCGGCGGGCAGGCTTTCCAGCAGCCGGCACAGCAGGCGCAACTGCTTGACGCGCTGGCGCTCGTCCAGCCCCAGGTGCGCACACACGGTATGCAGCGGACGCTGGCCGGGTACATCGAGCACGGCGTGGAGCAGGCCGCGGCGCTCGCTGCCGGTCACGCTCACATCGAGGTTTTCGTAATGCCGGATGGCGAACTTGGACAGCAGCGCATTGCCGTGCTCGCCGTCCGGGTACACCGCATTGCGCCCGTAGGCGTACTGCGGCCACAGGCTGTCGGCCAGGAACTCGTACTGCGGCACGTGGGACCAGTCCGGGTGGCGACTGGCATGGCCACGGTGGCTGCCCAGCACCTCCTGCAGAAACACCAGGTCGGCGTCCTGGCTGCGCACGGCCTCGCGCAGCTCGGGCAGCACATAACGCCGGTTGAACGCGCTGAAGCCCTTGTGCACATTCACCGTAAGCACCCGCACGGCGTGCTCGGTGACCTGCCGGCCGGCCACCGGCGGGGGCTGGGGCAGGCTCATGGGAGGTTGCCCGGGCCGAGCATCTGCGCCACCTTGCGCGTCAGCTGGGTGAACTTGAAAGGCTTGTTGATCATCTGCATGCCCGGGTCGAGAAAGCCCCGGCACGAGGTGGCGTTTTCGGCGTAGCCGGTGATGAACAGCACCTTCAGCCCCGGGCGCAGCTTGCGCGCGATCTCCGCCAGCTGGCGCCCGTTCATCCCCGGCAGCCCCACATCGCTGATCAGCAGGTCGATCGGCCGGTCGGAGCGCAGAACCGACAGTGCCAGGCTGGCGTCGGCCACCTCGCAGCACTGGTAGCCCTGCTCGGCGAGGGTCTCGTGGACCAGCTGGCGCACCGTGTGGTCGTCCTCCACGATCAGCACGCGGTTGCTGCCATTGGCCTCTGGCGGCGGGCCGGGGGCGGGCGCTGGCGCGCCCTGTACATCCCCCACATGACGCGGCAGGTAGAGCTCGACCTGGGTGCCATGGCCGATGCTGCTGTACAGCGCCACGTGCCCCTGGGACTGGCGACTGAAGCCATACACCATCGACAGGCCCAGCCCGGTGCCCTGGCCGATGGGCTTGGTGGTGAAGAAGGGGTCGAAGGCGCGGTCCACGCTGCTTTGCGGCATGCCGCAGCCGTTGTCGTGCACGCTCAGCAGCACATAGTCGCCGCTGGCCAGCGGATGCCCGCCAGGCAACGGCTTGCCCTGGCGGCGGTTGCCGGCGTGGATGCGCAGCTCACCGCCGTTGGGCATGGCATCACGGGCGTTGCTCAGCAGGTTGTCGATGGCTTCGCGCAACTGCTGCGCGTCCACCTCGATGTGCCACAGGTCGGCGTCGAGGCTGACCTGCAGGTCGATCTGCGGGGTCAGCAGGGCGCGCAGCTGGTCGCCGTCCAGCAGGCTGGCCAGGCTGACCGGGCCCGCATCCAGCGGCTGACGGCTGGAGAATGCCAGCAGCCGATGGGTCATGCTGGCGGCGCGCTGCACCGCCCCCAGGCTCATGTCGATAAGCTTGGGCAGGTCTTCCTGGCGGCCCTGGGCAAGGCGCCGGCGGATCAGCTCCACGCTGCCGCCGATGCCGGTAAGCAGGTTGTTGAAGTCGTGGGCCACACCGCCGGCCAACTGGCCGATGGCTTCCATCTTCTGCGTGTGGCGCAGCTGTTGTTCGTCTTCGCGCAGGTGGCGCAGTTGCTCTTCCACCCGCTGCTCCAGGTCCTGCAGGCGGGCCGCGCTGTACTGGGCCTGGTACTGGCGACGGCGGGCGCGCAGCGAAGCGTGGGTCAGGGCCAGCAGGCCGCTGGGCTGGAACGGGCATGCCAGCAGGAACAGGTTGCCCAGCGCCGTGTGCAGGTCGGCGTCCGGCGCCCGGGCCGGGCTGGTCAGCAGCACCACCGGCAGGTCCGACCAGGCGGGCTGGGTACGCAGGTAGTTGTGCACGGGCGACTGTACGAAGCCGCCCAGGGACTCGTCGGCGATGATGGCCAGCCCCGCGCCCTGGCCCAGGGCATCGGCCATCTCGTCCAGGTCGCGGGTGGCCAGCGCTTGTATGCCGGCTTCGTCGAACAGGTTCAGCGCCAGGCGGCTGAGGGTGGGCGGGGCAAGTATCAGTGCGCGTTCGCCGTTTGGCACCGAATTGTTCACGGGCGATCTCCTTTGATAACGCACAGCCAGGCGATTGCCTTTTTATCCATGCACTATCACTGGACACGCCACTTTCGGCGGGGTTCAAAACGCTTGCGGGAGCCCGGACGAGGGGCCTCAGAGGCCTTGCTGCACCAGCGGATCGTCCGGGTTCTGCTGCTCCAGCTGGGCCAGCAGCACCTGCACGTTCTGCAGCTGGCCGGTCTCTTTCCAGTAGCCGATCAGCAGCACCCGCGCCTTGCGGTTGGCCGGCTGGCGGGCGAGCAGGGTTTCGAGCTGCTTCTGCGCCACCTCGACCTGCTCCAGGCTGTGCAGGGTCAACGCCAGGGTATAGCGATACTCGGCGTTGTCCGGGTCCAGCGCCAGGGCCCGGTCGAACGCCAGCAGCGCGTATTCGTGCTGGTCGTGGCGCATCAGCCACAGGCCCAGCTCGTGTTGCAGGAAGGCCGAGTCTGGGTGGCGCTTGAGCGCCTGGGCCAGCAGCTCGCGGGAGGCATCGGCGTGGCCCTGGCTGTCGAGCAGGCGCACCTTGGCCGCCAGTGCCTCGAGGTCGTCGGGGGCCAGCGCCAGCGCTCGCTCCAGTGCCTGCGCCGCCTCGTCGTCATGGCCCTCGTGCACGTACAGCCGGGCCAGGTGCACCTGGGCGGCGGCATCGTCGAGCTGCTTGAGCAAGGCCTGCTGGTACTGCTCCAGTGCCTGCTGCAGCGGGCCGTAGTACAGGCCGACATCGTCCGGGCCCAGCCCCAGCAGCGCATCGACCGCGGCAAAGCGCACGCTCTGCTCGGGGTCTTCGAGCATCGGCCCCAGCAGCACGCTGCGCTGCGGCGCCGGCACCAGCGCACTGATGCTGGCGATCGCCGCGCGGCGCACCAGCGGGTCGTCGTGGCTCAGGTCCTGGTCGGCCAGCTTCAGCGCCAGCGGCGAAGGGTAGTTGGGCAGCTCGGCATGCAGGCTGGCGCGGCGAATGCCCGACAGGTCGGCGCGCGCCAGTTGCTGGTACAGCACCCGCCCCGCCCCCGGCTGCCCTTCATGGGCCATGGTCAGCGCCTTGGTGTAGCCATGGCTGGGGGCCGGCGCGGGGGCCGGGGCGTCACCCAGCCAGCCGTAGCCCAGCCCGATGACGAGCAGCACGAGCAGGCTGAGCAGGGTATAGAGGCGCGGTTTTGACATGCGGCATCCGGGCAGGCGGGGTGGGGCAAGCTTGGGTCAGCCAGGAAACGGAGTCAATCCGTTTTCCCCCTTCACCTGCCCGCACCCTGCGCCGCAGCCCGTGCCGCGAGCCGTCAGGTGCGAAAATGCACCACCAGGCTCTGCAGGTCGCTGCCCAGGCGCGCCAGTTCGACGCTGGAGCTGGCGATCTCGCTGCTGGCCAGTGCCGACTGGTCGGCGGTTTCGCGCACATGCAGCACGTTGCGGGTGATTTCCTCGACCACCGTGGTCTGTTCTTCGGCGGCGCTGGCGATGCGCAGGCTCATCTGCTGGATGTCCGAGACCTGCCGGGTGATCGCCGCCAGCGCATCGCCGGTGTTGCGCACCCCGGTCACGGTCGACTGGGTCTGCTCCACGCTGGACTGCATGATCTGCGTGCTCTCGTTGGCAATGCGCTGCAACTCGCCGATCAGGTGCTCGATCTCCTCGGAAGACTGCTGGGTACGCTGGGCCAGGCTGCGCACCTCGTCGGCCACCACCGCGAAGCCGCGCCCGGCCTCGCCGGCACGCGCCGCCTCGATGGCGGCATTGAGCGCCAGCAGGTTGGTCTGCCCGGCCACGGCCTTGATCACCCCGAGCACGCTGGCGATACGGTCGATTTCCTGGTGCAGGCGGCTCATCGACTCGGCCGACACCCCGACCTCGCCGGCCAGCGCCTCGATCTGCACGATGGCATTGCGCGAGATGCCCGAGGCGCCGCTGGCTTCCTCGTCGGCCTGGCGGGCCGCCTGGGCTGCGTCTTCGGAGTTGCGCGCCACGGCCTGCACCATCGAGGTCATCTGGTTCATGGCGGTGGCGACCCGGTCGGTGTCGCTGCGCTGGCTGTCGGTGCCGGCCTGGGTCTGGGTGGTGATGGTGGCCAGCTGGCTGGCCGATACCGCCAGTTGCGAGGAGCCGTGACCAATGCGCGTGATCACCTCGCGCAGACGCTGGCTCATGTCGCCGATGGCGCGCAGCAGCTGGCCCAGTTCGTCTCGCCGATGGCTGTCCAGCTGCACGGTGAGGTCGCCGTGGGCGATGCGCTCGGCCGCCTCCAGGCTCTGGCGCAGCGGGCGCACGATCTGCCGGCCGATCAGCCAGGCGATCAGGGTGCCCAGCACCAGGGTCGCGACGGTCACGCCCAGCAGAATCGAGACCACCGTGGCCACGCTGGCGGCAGCGCGCTCCTCTTCCTTCTTGTACAGCACGTTGATGCTGCCCTGCAGGTCGGCCAGCAGGGCGTTGGCCTGCACCACCCGGGCGCTGTCGGGCGGGTCCAGGGCCAGGGCGGCCTGGTGGGTGGTGATGTAGCCCTGCAGGCCGTCGGCCAGTTGCTGCACGGTCTGCAGGTCTTCGGCGGGCCAGGCGCCGCGCTGCACGTCCTCGAGCACCGCGTTCAGTGCGCTGTGCAAGGCCTGCTGGTGGGTCTGGTGGGTGTCCAGGTGGGCGGCCTGGGGCGCCAGCGCGTACTGGTAGTTGGCCTCGCGGGCAAACACCGTTTCGTCGAACAGGGTGCTCAGTCGGTTGATCCGCTCGAACGAGGTCTTGTCGTTGTGCAACCCCTTGAGGCCGGTGGCGGCCAACCACACCGCCAGGGCCAGCATCAGCCCGAAGCCCAGTGCCAGTTTGCGGGTGACGGTGAGGTTTTCCAGTGAAAGTACGCGCAGCATGAACGCTCCTTAGAGTGGGGGGAACGTGGTTCCCGCCACACTATAGAAGCGCTGTCGCAGTGGATGAAGGCTAAGTGCCATACATCACGCCAAACGTTGATCCAGCTCAATTTTATTGTCGGACAAAACTCAGAAGTCGTAACTCAGGCTGGTGTAGTAGAACGCGCCCTGGGCGCCCTCGGGCGAGGTGATCGAGTACTTCTGCACCCCGTACAGGGTCTGGCCTTCGAGTTTGTCTGGGTGGCTGTCGAACAGGTTGATCGCACCCACCGAGACCTTCAGCCCCTGGTCGAAGCGGTAGCTCAGGTCCAGGTCGGTGATCCACTGTGCGCTGAAGGTCTGGTCCAGGTCGGGGTTGCTGGCATTGAGGCTCTGCCATTCACCGTAGCGGCGCTGGGTCAGGGTCACGCCCCAGTTCTGGTACAGCCAGTTGGCGCTGAGGGTCAGCTTGGTGTCGGGGGTGCCGTGCTCGATCAGGCCCTGGGTGGCGCGCCCGACGATCTGGTTGCCGGCAATGCCGCCGGCATCGCGCAGTTCGGTGATGCGCGTGCGCGTCTTGGCGAAGCCGGCGTTCAGGTCCAGCCGGCCGTACTGCGCCAGGTCCCACTGGTACTGGCCGGCCAGCTCGATGCCGTCGGTGCGGGTGTCGGCAATGTTGGTATAGAACGCCGCACTCTGGATGTTGGCATACGGCGTACCGGCGAAGATCGGCCCCACCACGCTGGCCGGCAACTGGTCGGACAGGGTGATGCGGTTGTCGATGTCGATGCGGTAGGCGTCCAGGGTCACCGAGGCGTTGGCCAGCGGGCGCCACACCAGGCCCAGGGAGTAGTTGGTCGACTCTTCGGGCTTGAGCGCGCGCCCGCCCAGCAGCGCGGCCTCGGGGCTGTCGGCACGCAGGGTGCGCTGCTGCACCTCGACCCAGTTGCCGCTGCCAGGTGGCTGCTCCACCACCTGCACGCTGAACGAGGACAGCCCGCTCTGCACCAGCGAAGGGGCGCGGTAGCCGGTGCTGAGGCTGCCGCGTGCGGCGATCTGCGGGGTGAAGTCGTAGCGCAGCGACAGCTTGCCGTTGGTGGTGTCGCCAAAGTCCGAGTAATGCTCCGAGCGCAGCGCCACGCCGGCCTGGAACTTGTCGGTGAGCTGCCCTTCGAGGTCGACATAGGCGCCGAACACCTTGCGCTCCAGCGACGCGGCATCGACGTTGGTGATGCCCGAGTAGTAACCGGGGATCGGCCGCCCGCTGACCGGGTCCAGGCTGCCGAACAGCGGCCCGTTCTGCCAGCCGGCCGCCTCGCCGGCGCCCAGGTGGTAGTTCTCCTTGCGCCAGGCCAGGCCCGCCGACAGGGTCAGCGGCCTGGCCAGCAGGTCGGTGGGGAAGTCGCGCACCCAGTCCAGGGTCAGGTTGGTCTGTTGGTTCTCGCGCTCGCCGGTGTAGATGCTCGACGGGCTGGCCGTGCCCCAGCTGGGGTTGATGGCGTTGCGGTCGGTGGACTTCAACGTGTCGTTGCCGTAGTTGGCAGCCAGGTCGAACGTGCCCAGGGTTTCGTCCTCCCAGCGCAGGCCGCCGGTCACGGCATAGTCTTGCAGGTTGTAGCGGGTGACCGGCAGGCGCCCGTCCGGGTAGCGGCGCAGCGCATCGCTGCCGTAGTTGCGGGCCAGGGTAGTGGGGGGGTCGAAGAAGCCGTCGGCGTCGGTGTTCTTGTGCGCATAGGTGGCAAAGCCATAGGCGGTCAGCCCTTCGCCCAGGCCGATTTCGCTGTTGGCCACCAGGTTGTACTGGTCCGAGACATTGCCCGAGCCCCAGCGCCAGGTGCGGTAGCGGTTGTTCTGCTCGCGCGGGGTATCGGTGCTGGTGCTGCCGGGGTAGAAGATCCGGTTGTCGGGGTTGGTGTCGCTGGCCGGGTCCTGGCTGCCGGCATCGAAGCTCAGGGTCAGGAAGCCATCGTTGGGCAGGGCCAGGCCCTTCCAGCCGCTGAGCTTGCGCTGCAGGCCGTCGCCCTTGTCGTAGCCGCCGAAGCGATAGCCCACGTTGCCGCCGTCGTCGTTCTCCTTGAGCACGATGTTGATCACCCCGGCGATGGCGTCCGAGCCGTACTGGGCGGCGGCGCCGTCGCGCAGGATCTCCACCCGCGACACCGCGCTGAGCGGGATCAGGCTCAGGTCCACGGCCGCTGCGCCACGCCCGTTGGCCAGGCCCTGGCGGGTCACGTTGGCGCTGGTATGGCGGCGCTTGCCGTTGACCAGCACCAGCACCTGGTCCGACGCCAGGCCGCGCAGCGAGGCGCCCTGGGCGATGGAGCCGGCGAACGCGCCCTGGGGCGACTGCGGGAAGCTGAACGAGGGCGACAGGGCGGTCAGCGCACCGGACAGGTCGCTGGCGCCGGTGTCCTGCAGCTTTTCGGCGCTCAGCACATCCACCGGGGCTGCGCTTTGCAGCGCGGTGACGTCGCTGCGGCGGGTGCCGACCACGACCACGGTATCGAGCTTGTCATCCGCGCCGGGTGCGGCCTGGGCAGAGCATTCGGGCACGGCAACGCTGCCGATGACCAGCGCGATGGCGCCGGCCAAGGGGGTGGGACGCAACATGGGGTGTACTCCTTGCAAGGCAGTTGAAGTGCGCCGGCAGCCTGCCGCCGGCGCGGTCGATCAGAATCGGCTGGTGACGCTGACGCCGATCGTGCGCGGGTCGCCGTAGGTCAGCACGTACTGGCCCTGGGGGCCGTTGGGCCGGCCGTGCACCTGGTAGCGGCGGTCGGTGAAGTTGTTGACGAAGCCGGTCACGCTGAGCTTTTCATCCGCGCTGAACCAGGTCAGGCGGCTGTTGGCCAGGGTGTAGTGAGGCTGGCTGAGGGTCGGCTCGGCGCTGCTCTGGCGATTGGCCAGAAAGTACTCCTTGTCGCGAAAACTCACGTCGGCGCCGGCCACCAGCTTGCCGCCGATCGCCAGCGGGATGGTGTAGTCGGCGCCCAGCGACACCACGTTGCGCGGCGAGCGCACGAAGCTGTTGCCGCTGTAGTCGGCGGTCACTTCGCCGGTGGTGGGGTTGACGTTCTTGAAGTCGGTGTACTCGGTGTCCAGGAACGACACCGCCGCGCGCAGGTGCAGGTAGTCGGTGGGCTGGCCCTCGATCTCCAGCTCCGCGCCCTTGACCTTGCCCTTGGCACCGTTGGTGAGCGCGGTGGTGAGCACGCCGCTGTTGACCGTCAGCAGGTTGACCTGGATGTCCTGGTAGTCGTAGTAGAACAGGTTGGCGTTGACCGTCAGGCGGTGGTCGAACCACTCCGATTTCAGGCCCAGCTCGTAGGCATCGAGCTGTTCCGGGTCGACCGTGGTCAGCTGCGCCAGGTTGCTCGACAGGCCGGTGTTGAAGCCGCCGGAGCGAAAGCCGTGGGCATAGCGAAAGAACACCCGCAGGTTGTCGTTGATGCGGTACTCGGGCGTCACATCGTAGGTCCAGGCGTCCCAGCGCTTGCTCTCGTCGCGGTTGCCGTTGGCACCCGCAGCGCCCAGCGGCACCAGCGGGCCGTTGGCGCTGGTGCGGGTGAGCTGGGCCAGGTCCAGGTCGATGCTCTTTTTCTCGGTGGTCCAGCGCAGCCCGCCGGTCACGGTGAAGTTGTCGCTCAGGTCATAGGCCAGGTTGCCGAACAGCGCGTAGCTGTCGGTCTTGTGGGTGTAGTCGAGGCTGCTCAGGTCGACCCCGCCGATCTGGTTGGAGCCGCTGCCGTTGGGCGTCGGGCCCGGCGTCACGAAACGCCTGTCGGTGCTGTCGAGGGTTTCGTGAAAGTAATGGGTGCCGAGCATCCAGCGCAGGGTTTCCTGCTGCGGGGAGGCCAGGCGAAATTCCTGCGAGTACTGGTCGTAGCGGTTGTCGGTGTCGCTCGCGCCGTTGACCTCGTAGGGGGTGTAGTCGGCGTCGGTCAGCGACTGCTGGCGGATAGAGTCGTAGGCGGTGATGGAGGTCAGCCGGTAGTCGCCGATGTCCCAGTTCAGGGTCAGCGAGGTGCCGTCGTGGTCGAGTTTGGAGTGCTCGTCCACGTTTAGCTCGATGCGCCGCCCCTGGGGGCGCTGGTAGCCGACGTTGTAATAGGTGCCCAGCGGCAGCGAACCGCTGCTGCCATCGCCCTTGAACTGGCGCCCGTGGAGCTTCCACAGCGCCTCCAGGTCCGGGTTGAGCCTGGCCAGGAACTGCACGCGCACGGCCTTCTTGTTGACGTCGCCATAGGTCTGGTCGTTGGTCAGGTTGTGGGTGAAGCCGTCGCGCTCCTCGGAATACAGCGACACCCGGCCGGCCAGGCGTTCGTCCACCAGGGTGCCGCCCAGGGCGCCGTTGAGGATGCGTTCGTTCTTGCTGCCAAAGCCGATGGTGCCGAAGCCGTCGGTGTCGAAGGTGGGCTTTTTCGAGATCACGTTGACTGCCCCCGCCGTGGTGTTCTTGCCGTACAGGGTGCCCTGCGGGCCGCGCAGCACCTCGATGCGCTCCAGGTCGAACAGCGGGCCGCCGCCGGCGACGGGTGCGTTGAGGTAGACGTCGTCGGCATAGATGCCCACCGGGTAGACCGTGGCGGCGCCGGTGTCGCCGGTGCCCAGGCCGCGGATGTACCAGCGCGGGCGGCCATCGCCATCGGGGTTCTTGGCCGAGGCGTTGGGGATGAAGGTGGTGATGTCGCCCATGGCGCGCACGCCGTCGGCGGTGATACTGGTGCCCTGGACCGCGCTGACCGCCACCGGCACTTCCTGCAGGGTTTCTTCGCGGTGTTGTGCGGTGACGGTGACGGTCTTGAGTGCCGGCGTGGTGCTGTCGTCGGCGTGGGCGGTGCTGGTGCCTGCGAGCAGCAGGCCCAGGCCGATGCCCCTGGCCAGTGGATGAAGCTGATGCATGGTGTGGCTCCCCGAGTGTGGCTGATACGGGGCTAGAGCAGGGTTTGTGCCATGTTTGCAAGCTGTTGATTTACATGGGGTTTATCGGGTGTTTTGGGGTGGGTTGCTAGTGGTGCAGCAGGGGGCTGTGGAATGCCTGCTGCTGCAGCAGCAACCGGTTGGCAAGGCGGCGCCTTGCATCGCGGGTCAAGCCCGCTCCCACACGGACCGTGCGAGTCCTGTGGGAGCGGGCTTGACCCGCGATGGGCTGCAAAGCAGCCCCAGCAATCAGGTGGCCACCCGCGACGTCGACCCGATCACCGCCTCCAGCACACTGAAATCGATCCAGTCGCGCACATCGAAGCGCCGCGCAATGAAATGCCACCGATGCAGAAAATCGGTGAAATCCTGCAGCGCCTCGATCGAGCGACTGTCCAGCGTGGTGCGCAGGCGTCGGTGCGCGTCCTCGCCATACGCCGCCGCCACCCAGTACTCGCTGGTGTTGAGCTCGCGCGCCAGGTAGCGTCGGGTTTCATCGGGGTTGGCCCAGGCCCACTGCTCGGTACGCAGCACCACGTCGACGATGCGCGTGCACGCGCCGAAATGCTGTTGCAGCAGGTTCAGGTCAACAGTCAGGGTGCGCGGCGTGCCGTTGTTGGAACGGATCAGCGGGTCGGGGTGCGAGCCGGTGTCGATCACCACCCGCAGGCCGAACTCGTGGGCCAGTTGCAAGGCCGAGGCCCCCTTGAGGAAGATCGCGTCGATATCGCCGCGCAGCAACCCGATCAGTTCGTTGTTGCGCCGGCTCACCCGGTTCATGCCCAGGGTCACCGTGGCGCCATGCACATGGGTGACCTGCTCGTCGCTGTGGGTGCCGCCGTAGGGGTAGTCCACCAGCTCCACATCGGCCACGTCCAGGCCTTCGAGCCTGAGCGCGTTTTCCAGCCCGCGCAGGGCCTGGGCGCGGGTGAAGTCGATCTGCACGTTAGCCCACTTGGGCAGGCCGAAGCGGCGGTTCTTGAGGTCGCGCACGCTTTTCACGCCGCTGTCCTCGGTGGTCAGGATCAACTGCACCTCATCGGCCCAGCTCAGCCCCAGCACGCGGGTCTGCACGCCGCTGGCGTAGGCCCAGATCGCCGGAATGTTGCCGCCGTGGCGCACCGAGTTGGGCAGGTGATGGTCGTAGTGGGCTTCGCGCACTTCGCGCTCGCTGGACTCGCGCAGCGACTGGATCGAGGTGCCCAGCGGCTGGAACGCCTCGGCCAGGCGCCCGGTCTGCACGGCGATGCCAAGGCCGGTCGGCACCGGGCTGTGGGTGTACCAGAGGGTATCGAGAGGGGTGGTCATAGGGGCATCGGGTCCTTGATGGATTGTTGTTGCACCAGCGGCAGCACTTCCTGGCCGATGCGCAGGGCTTCTTCCAGGTGCGGGTTGCCGGCCAGGATGAAGGTCGAGAAGCCGGCGTCGCGGTACTCGGCCAGGCGTTCGGCGATGTTCTGGTGGCTGCCCACCAGGCCCACGGTGGGGCCGGGCTTGGCCTTGGCGAAACCGGCCCACAGGTTTGGCCCCAGAATCAGGTCGTCGAAGCGCTGGATGTTCTGGTGATAGGCGCTCTGGCGGGCGCCGCCGACCGAGTCGCTGGCAGTGCTGAAGGTGCTGGAGAGGGCGCTGGGCCTGCCGTCGAGCTTGTCGAACTGGCGGCGCAGGTCGCGCCAGGCGGCCTCTTCGGTTTCGCGGGCGAACAGGTCCACGCGCAGGCCGAAGCGCACCGTGCGGCCCTGCCTGTCGGCCAGCTCGCGCACGCGCTCGATGTGCGGCCTGAGTTGCTCGATCGGCTCGGCCCAGTTCAGGTACACGTCGGCGTGGCGTGCAGCCACGTCCAGGGCCGGGTCGGAGAAACCGGAGAAGTACACCCCCGGCTTGCGCACATGGCCCAGGTGCTCGGGCAGGGCGCCGTTGTCCAGTTGATAGACCTCGCCCTGGTAGCTGAAGTGCTCGTTGCGCCACAGGCCGTCGATGATGTCGAGAAATTCGCCGGTGCGCCGGTAGCGCTGGTCGTGGTCGAGAAAGTCGCCCTGGGCGCGCTGGCTGGCGGGGTTGCCGCCGGTGATGATGTTCCAGTCCAGGCGGTCGTGGCTCAGGTGCTGCAGGATGGCGGCCTGCTGTGCGGCGTAGGCGGGCAGGGTCCAGGCGGCCTGGAAGGCGATCAGAAAGCGCAGGCGGCGGGTTTCGCGGGCCAGTGCGGCGGCCACGATCCAGGGCTCGGGGCCGGTGGGCAGCAGGGCGCCTTCGAAGCCGGCCAGTTCGGCGGCCTTGGCCACCTGGGCGATGTAGTCGATATAGGTGAAGCCGTCGGGGCGGCCGTCTGCCAGCCGGCCGGGTGCGATATGGCCGTGCTGGTGGCTGAAGCTGCCACGGTTGTGCCGGTCGGTGCTCAATTGCGGCCCGTCGGTGCCCAGGGGCAGGCGCCAGAAGAATTCGGTGCTCATGGCTGTTCCTCGGTGAATGTGCCAGAGGTGGTGCAACCGTCATGCCACGCGGTGCGGGCCCGATTTTGCGGGGGGTGGGCTGCTGCACTGCTGCCAGGGCAGCAGTGCAGCAGCAGTGGGTGCGGCGGTTGCAGCACCAGAGCAATGCCCCCCTGTGGGAGCGGGCTTGACCCGCGATTGGCCCTAACCGGCCCGCGCATAGCTGCGATGCAGCGCCGCATACGCCCCACCCCTGGCCAGCAACTGCGCATGCGGCCCTTGCTCCACCAGGCGGCCCTGGCCGATCACCACGATGCGGTCTGCCTCGCGAATGGTCGCCAGCCGATGCGCGATGATGATCGCCGTGCGCCCCTCGCACAGCCGACGCAACGCCCGCTGGATGCGCCGCTCGGTATGCACGTCCACCGCCGAGGTGGCTTCGTCCAGCACCAGCACCGCGGGGTCTGCCAGGTACGCCCGCACCAGGCACACCAACTGACGCTGCCCATGACTCAGGTGCGCGCCCAGCGCCCCCACCTGGGTCGCGTACTGGTGCGGCAGGCGCTCCAGCACTTCATCGGCGCCTAGCTCGCGGGCCGCCGCGATCAGCGTCGCATCGTCCGCCCCCGGTGCTGCCAGGCGCAGGTTGTCGAGGATGCTGCCGGCAAACAGCACGTTGTCCTGCAGCACCACACCCACGTGCCGGCGCAACTGCTGCTGGCTCAACTGGCGAACATCGATGCCATCGAGCTTCACCGCGCCGCCGTCCACGTCATAGAAGCGCGTGAGCAACTGCACCAGCGTGCTCTTGCCATGCCCCGACGGCCCGACCAATGCCAGCACCTCGCCGGCCCGTATGTGCAGGTCCAGCCCGTCGATCACCGGCGTTGGCGCCTGACGCTCATAGGCAAAGCGCACCTGCTCGAAGCGCACCTCGCCACGCGCCCTGGGCAACGCCACGGGCACCTGCGGGTCGAGAATCTGCGGCGCGGTGTCCAGCAGCAGAAAGATCCGCTGCGCCGAAGCCGAACCGGTGGCATAGCGCTCGAACAGGTCGGTCAGCTCCTGCAACGGCCCCAGAAACAGCATCACGTAGAACAGGCTTTCACCCACCTGGCCTACCGTCACCGAACCCTCGGCCAGCCCGTAGCCACCCACCAGCACCAGCACCGCCATGCCCATCGCGGCCAGCAGCGCGGTGAACGGCGCGAACCAGCCCGAGCGCAGGCTGCCCAGAATCAGCGCGCGGTTGAAGTCGTCCAGCAGGCCCTGGTAACGCTGCAGGTTGGTCTGCTGCCGGCCGGTCTGCTGCAGCAGGCGCACGCCGCTGACGCTCTCCACCAGGTGGGCGGTGAAGCGGCTGCGGTTTTCCGCGACCTTCGCCCAGTTGCGCTGGGCGATACGCTTGAAGCCCCAGGTGGCGAGCAGCAGCAACGGCACGCTGCCGATCAGGCTGAAGAAGAACAGCGGCTCTATCAGCCACAGCATCACCGCCGCCAGGCTGCAGCGCAGCAGGGCGCCGAGCAGCTCGGGCGGGCCCTGGATCAGCAGCGGCTCAAGCGCGTCCACGTCGCGGTCGGCCCGCGAAATGATGCGCCCGGCGCGGGTGCGGTCGAAGTAGCCCACGCTCAGCGCCTGCACGTGCGCAAACACCCGCACGCGCAGGTCGTTGAGCACGCTGATCGCGGCGCTGCCGGCGATGTACTGCGACAGCCCCGCCAGCACGAAGCGCCCCAGCCAGCTTGCCGCCAGGCCCGCGCCCAGCCACAGCACCAGCGGCGGGTCCAGCAGCCAGGCGTTGCCGTCATGGATCAGCCCGTGATCAAGCAGCTCGCGCACGAACCACGGGCGCAGGAACACGGTGAACACCAGCACCAGCTCCAGGCCGATCACCCAGCCGATCTGCCGGCGCACCGGGCGCAGCAGGGGCAGCAGGCGCCGGAACATGCTGCGGTCCAGGGCCTTTCTTGCCAGCAATTCTTCTATCTCGATATCGCTCAGGGCAGTGCCCGCTTGCGGCTTAGCCATGCTCGATCCCCAGCAGTTCACGGTAGGTCGGGTTGCGGTGCAGCAGCTGCGCATGGCTGCCGCTGTCGGCAATGCCGGTACTGCTCAGCAGCAGCACGCGGTCGGCCAGTTGCACGGTGCTCAGCTTGCTGGCGATCAGCAGCAGGGTCGGCGCATGCCCATCGCTGCGGCGCTGGCGCAGGGTGTCGAGCACATGCTGCTCGCTGATCGCGTCCAGCGCGCTGGTGGCGTCGTCCAGGCACAGGATGTCGGGGGCCGCCAGCAGGGCGCGGGCCAGGCACAGGCGCTGGCGCTGGCCGCCCGAGAGGGTCACGCCACGGTCGCCCAGCGGCGTGTCCAGGCCCTGGGGCAGGCGCGCCAGCACGTCCTCGGTGCTGGCCTGGCGCAGTGCATCGAGCAGTTGCGCGTCGCTGGCCGTGGGCGCACCCAGGCGCAGGTTGGCAGCCAGGCTGTCGGCGAACAGAAAGCTCTCCTGGGGCAGCACATGCACGCGCCGGCGCAGTTCATCCAGCGCCAGGGTGCGCACGTCGTGCCAGCCCCGTGCAGCGCTGCCCAGCAGCACGCGGCCCTGGTCGGCCTCGGTCAGGCGCGGCAGCAGGCTGGCCAGCAGGCTCTTGCCGGTGCCGGTGGCGCCCACCAGCGCGACCACCTCGCCGGGTTCTATCTGCAACGAGCACTGGCTGAGCACCGCCTGCCCACCGCCGGGCGCTGCCACGCCGACAGCCTCCAGCTTCAGGCCCAGCGGCCCCGGGGGCAGCGACTGCTGACCGCTGACGATGTGTACCGGCGCATCGAGCAACTGCCAGATACGCTCGGCCGAGGCGCGCGCGTCGGCGAAGGTCTGCATCACCCGGCCGATGCCTTCGATGCGAAACACCAGGGTGGTGGCGATCAGCAGCGAGGTCACCAGCTCGCCGATGCCGATGCGCCCCTGGGCCACCAGCTGCGCACCGACCACCAGGATCCACACATGCCCCAGCGCCACCACCGCCTGCGGCAGCGGTATGCGCGAGCTGGCGTAGGCCAGCGCCTGGCGTGCATGCCCGGCAAACACCTGCACCTGCGCGGCAAAGCCCTGGATGCGCTGGGCCTGCAGGCCGAACGACTTGATCACCCGTACCGCGCCGATGCCTTCGGCCAGGTCCTGGTTGACCCGGTCGTAGGCGGCGCCCACGGCACGGTCCAGTGCCACCAGGCGCTCGGTCTGGTGCACGAAGATGCCCAGCCCGAGCACGGTCAGCAGCAGCGGCCCCAGGGCCAGCCACGGGTCGTACCAGGTCAGCAGGCCGACGGTGGCCAGCACCACCAACGGGGTTTCCACCAGTTGGCGCCAGAAGCTGATCAGGGCATCGCGCACCTTGTCCGCATCGCGGGTGGTGCGGGTGACCATCTCGCCCATGCCGTGCTGCCAGTGGTAGCCCAGGTGCAGGGCCTGCACCTGGGCCAGCAGGCGCTCGCGCAGGCGCGTGAGCAGCGCCTGGCCGAGCACCAGCGAGCCGATGGCCGCGGCGTACTGCAACACCGCGCGGCCCAGCGCCACCGCGCCTATCAGCCAGAACCAGTGCCAGGCCAGGCGTGCATCCAGGCTGCCATCGGCCAGGCGCACCACAGCGGCGCCGGCACTCACGTCGTTCAGCGCATGGCCGATCAGCCATTGCTGCCAGACCAGCCCCAGGTTGATGAAAACGAACAGCCCGGCGACCAGGGCGAAACGCCAGGGCATTTCGCGGTAGATCGCCAGGCTGCGCAGCAGCGGGTGTCGAGGGCTCATGGAAAACTCGAGACAAAGGGGAAAGCAGGCGCAGGGCAGGCCCCGCGCCCGGTGTTCAGCGGCTGGCGCCCGCGCTCTGCTTGGCGGCGAGAATGGCGGTGTATTCGCCCGGGTCGATGCCGTTGAGGTAGTAGTTGCCCACGTGGTGCAGGCGCCAGCGGATCGGGTCGTGGGTGGTGTGCACCCGCGCATTGCGCCAGAAGCGGTCCAGGTTCCATTTGCTCAGCGAGGCGCTGGCCCCCAGCAGCGAGAAGATGTCGCTGGAGATCTTCAGCGAGGCGGCATCCGAGTGCGCCCGCGCGGTGGCTACCGAGAGAATCAGCTCGTCCTGCAGGGCCTTGTCGTCGGGGGCCAGCTCGTGCGCATCGAAGGTCCGTGCGGCATCGCGCAGCAGCGATTCGGCGGCGCGCAGGGCCACGGCGTATTCACCGATCTGGCGGATGATGTGCGGCTCTTCGCTGGCGCGCTCCACCTCGCTCTCCACCCACGGGCGCGCGTGCTGGTTGAGGTAGTCGATGCCGGCCTGCAGGGCGCCGGCGGCGATGCCGGTGTCGATGGCCGCGTGCAGTATCTGCGGGAAGGTCAGCCCGGTGCGCTTCATCGGGCCCTGGCGGCGCAGCACATAGCGCTCGTCCAGCTCGATGTTGTCGAACTGCACCGTGCCGCTCACCGAGTTGTTCTGGCCGAATGCGTCCCAGTCGTCGAGCAGGGTCAGGCCCGGCGTGTCGCGGTGCAGCAGCACCCCGGCGCCGCCGTCGTCGCTGGCGGCGGTCAGCGAGATCCATTCGGCCAGGTACGAGCCGGTGGAGTAGAATTTGCTGCCGTTGAGCACCAGCTTGCCGTCTTCGCGGCGCTCGATGCGGGTCTTGAGGGCGAACTTGTTCTTGCCGCCGACCTCGGCCAAGGCGTTGCCCAGGCGCTTGCCGGCCAGCAGGTCGGCGATCAGGCGCTCGCGCACTTCATCCGGGTAGCCGCTGAGCACACCGCGCAGCATCACGTTGTGAATCTGCAGCAGTTGCCCGACACCGCCGTCGGCGGCGGACACGATGCGCACGGTCTCGACGATGGTCTGTACCGAAGCGCCCAGCCCGCCGAACTGCGCGGGCACGCCGATGGCGGTCAGGCCGCTGTCGGACAGCAGCTGGGCCTGGCGACGCGGCAACTGGCGGTTGTTGTGCCGGTCGCGGGCCAGCTCGGCGATCTGGCCGGCGATTTCATGGGCGGCGGCGATGGCCTGGGCGGCGCTTTCCAGGCGGCGGGGCGGGGTACTCATGCGGGGGCTTCCTTGAATGAACAGGTTTCAGGCCCTTGAGCAGGTTCTGTGCCACACGCCGCAAAGCCTTGTGCCACAAGGACTGCGGCCAGGTACGGGCGGCGGGGTGCTGCTGGGGCAGCAGCGGGGCGCCGATTGTTGCTCTGGCAGCAGCAGGGCAGCTGCAACACTGCTGCCAGGCCAGCACCCGGTGTTCAACAGGTCTTTAAAAAGCCAACAAAAACAATGAGTTGGTGAGTTGGCACGGGCGCTGCAATGGCATGGCTACCTTCGCTTGATGGAACATGCCCATGTCAATCGCCGCTACCTTGCCGTTGCCTGCCGCACCGGCCCTCGAACAGATCTGGTTCACCCGCTGCCCGGTGCCGACCGCCTCCGGCATCGCCTACACCCTGGGCTGGCTGGGGGAGGAATTCGCCGCCGACGGCCTGCCGGTGGAGACCCTGCAAGAGGCCCGCCAGCTAGGCCATCACCACTACGATCACCAGTTGCCCGGGCTGTTTCGCGAGGGCGGCAACGTGCCGGCCCTGGCCGCCCGCGCCGCCGGTTCGCCCAGCCGCCTGATCGGCCTGACCTGGATCGAGGAATGGCAGACCGTCCTGGTACGCCCCGACTCCGGCATCCGCAGCGCCCGGGACCTCAAGGGCAAGCGCCTGGCGCTGCCGGCCTGGGGCGACAACCGCCCGGGCAGCATCGCCCGTGCCATGAGCCTGCATGGCTACAAGGGCGCGCTGAGCCTGGCCGGCCTGAGCTTCGACGATGTCGAACTGGTGGAAGTGGCGCTGCACAACCAGGACGACGCCCCCACCCCCGAGCAGGGCCTGCAGCGCCTGTGGTCGGGGCTGGACTACCTGGCCCGTGGCGAGGTCGACGCGGTGTACGTCAAGGGCGCCGCCGCTGCCGATGCAGCGCGCCGCCTGGGCCTGGTGGTGGGCATCGACCTGGACCAGATCAGCGACCCGCGTTACCGCATCAACAACGGCACGCCACGGCCGATCACCGTGCACCAGAGCCTGCTGGACAACCACTTCGAGCTGGTGGTGCGCTTCCTCGCGCAGACCCTGCGCGCCGCCGACTGGGCCAGCCACAACCGCGAGGCACTGCTGCGCATCCTGCAGGACGAGACCCGCGCCGGCGCCCAGGGCGTGGACGAAGCCTACCGTGGCGACTTCCACACCACCCTGGCCCCGGACCTCTCGGCCCAGCGCCTGGGCTACCTGGACATCCAGAAGACCTTCCTCAACCTGCATGGCTTTCTCGAAGCCGATTTCAACCTGGCCGACTGGGTCGACCCGCGTCCACTGCAAGCTGCCCATCAACTGCTGGCCCGGCGCGCCCGCGCCTGAACCAAGGAGTCCGCCATGACCGTACTGACCACCGAGCACCTGATCGACGCCGACCTCAAGGCCTTCATCGAGCAGGTGCTGCACGAGGCCGAACAGGCCTTCACCGTGTTCCGCGAAACCAACACCCTCACCGCCGCCGGCACCGTGGGCTTCATCGAGCGCGTACCGGGCCGCGAGCTGCTGGTGTCGGTCAACTACCCAGGCCCGTGGGACTACCGCAAGCCGCTGCAGGCCACGGTCAGCGACTTTGCCGGCAACCTGGTGCATGGCCAGGGCAAGGGCGGGCTGGGCCGCTACACCCGGCTGTTTCGCGAAGACGCCGGCATCACCACGGTGTCCCACGTGCACACCCCGTACCTGGGCGCCTGGGCGCAGACCCAGCGCAGCCTGCCGTTCCACTACGTGCCGGTGCAGCGCTACCAGCTGGCCCGCGAGCTGCCGGTGTACATCGACCGGCGCCAGGACGAGGTCGACTTCATTCTCGAGCGCCTGGCCGAGAACCCCTACACCCCGGCGATTCTCGAAGCCAACGGCGGTGCGACCGTGTGGGGGCGCCTGGGCCTGCGCGCCACTGCCGAATTCATCCTGCTGCTGGAGGAGGGCGCGCAACTGCAACTGCTGGCCGAGTCCATCGGCGGCTCGCGCCCCTACGGCCCCGGCGTGCTCACCCAGCAATGGAACATGAGCAAGCTGATCGACCGCGCCCACGCGCTGGGCCTGGTCCCGGCCATCGACCGCCCACGCGCCTGAGGAACCTGCCATGGCCATCAAGATCCTGTGGTACCTCACCAGCCCCGACGGCCCCTACCCGTGGGAGCCCCAGGGGCGCTGGAAAACCGATTTCGCCCACCTCAGGCAACTGGCGGTGGCCAGTGACCGCCTGGGGTTCTACGGCGCCCTGCTGGGTTCAAGCCCCAACGAGAGCCTGGCGGTGTCGGCGGCACTGATCGATGCCACCGAGCGCCTGCGCTTTCTGGTGGCGCAGCACCCGGGCGAGCTGTCGCCGGCGGTGCTGGCCAAGTGGGCGCTGACCTTCGACGAGTTCTCCAACGGCCGCCTGCTGTTCAACGTGGTCAATGGCAGCGACGCGGGCCTGGCCACCCTGGGTGTGCATTACCCGCACGATGAGCGCTACCAGTTCAGCCTGGAGTACTGGCGCGCCTTCCAGCGCATCTATGCCGGCGACACCGCCGGTTTCGACGGCCAATACGTGAAGCTCGCGCCACGCCCGGCTGCGGCGGCGCGCCATCCGCTGGGCGGCTGGCACCCGCCGCAGCGCCTGGCGGTACCCCTGTGGGGCGCCGGCACCTCGGACGTGGGCGTGGCGCATTCGGTGCAACTGCTGGACGTGTATCTGAGCTTTGCCGACACCCCGCCCCGGCTGGGCGACAAGTTCCGCCGCGTGGCCGCCGAAGCGGCGAAGATCGGCCGCGAACTGACCTACGGCACGCGCCTGCAGGTCATCGTGCGCGAGACCGAGGCCCAAGCCTGGGCGCATGCCGAGAAGCTGCTGCAACAGACCTCCCTGGCCACCGCCCGCGCCGCCATCGAGCGCCGCCTGCCGCCGGGCCAGACCCTGGACACCTTCCACAGCGACAACCCGCAGGTGCAGCGCAACGTGCAGAGCATCCGCGACGGGCGCCTGCCCACTGCGCGCGAGCTTGAGATCTACCCCAACGTGTGGACCGGCCCCAGCCTGTTCGGCTTCGACATCCTCGGCCCGTCGTCCGGCACCTACCTGGTGGGCAGTGCCGAGCAGGTGGCCGAGCGCATTCGCGAGTACCAGCAGCAGGGCACCTCGGCGTTCATTCTCTCGGGCTTTCCGCTGATCGATGAAGCGCACCGGGTGGCCGACCTGCTGTTCCCGCTGCTGGAACTGGACCACGGGTTCGAGATCCCGCGCCTGAGTGCGCGCACCGCTGTCGAGCCGGCCTAAGGAGCTGCCCATGCCTCATGAATTCTCGCGCCGGATCTTCCTCGGCAACAGCCTGGCCGTCGGTGGCGGCCTGTTGCTGGGCTCCAGCCTGCTGGGCGGCTGCGATGCCGGCGGGCCTGCCAGCAACGCGGCGGCCAGCGCACCCCCGGGCACCCCGGTGCACGGCGGGCGCCTGCGCGTCGGCATCATCGACGGCGACCAGGCCGGCAACCTGGATGCACACAAGCCTTCCGGTGGCGGGATCATTCGCGGCTGGGCGCTGTACAGCAAGTTCTGGGAATGGAACGACGACGTCAGCACGCGCCTGGGCCTGGCCGAATTTGCCGAGCCCAATGCCGATGCCAGCGCCTGGACCATTCGCATCAAGCCGGGGCTGGAGTTCCACCACGGCAAGAGCATCGGCGCCGACGACATGCTGTTCTCGATCCTGCGCCTGACCGACCCCAAACTTGCCTCGCCATTTGCCGGGCTGGTGGGCGCCATCGACCGCCAGGCGCTGCGCAAGCTCGACGAGCGCACCATCGAGATCCGCTTCAAGCAGGGCCGCAGCTTCTTCCCGCTGGACGAGACCCTGATTGCCTTCGGCGGCATCGTGCCCACCGACTACGACCCGGTCAGCAACCCGGTGGGCGCCGGCCCGTACCGGCTCAAACGTTTCGTGCCGGGCCAGCGTGCGCTGTTCAGCCGTTTCGAAAACTACTACAAGCCCAACCAGCCATATGCCGACGAGCTGGAGATCATCGAATTCAAGGACCAGGTATCGCGCGTAGCCGCCCTGCGTGCCGGGCAGATCGACATCGCCAGCGGCGTGCAGGCCGAGCACAGTGCCTTGCTCAAGGCCGACCCGCGCCTGCAACTGGTGGTGTCGCCCACCACCTCGTTCAGTGGCTTCAACCTCAACACCGCCAAGGCGCCGTTCCAGGACGAGCGGGTGCGCCAGGCCTTCCGCCTGCTGGCCGACCGCCAGGAGCTGGTGGGCCGTGGCCTCAACGGTTTCGGGCGCATCGCCAACGACCTGTATTCGCCAACCGACCCCACCTACAACCATGCCATCGCCCAGCGCCCCTTCGATCTGGACCAGGCCCGTTCGCTGCTGCGCCAGGCCGGGCAGACCGACCTGCGCATAGAGCTGACCACCACCGCCAACGAAATCAACGCTGCCCTGGTGTTCGCCCAGCAGGCGAAAAAGGCCGGGGTCCAGGTCAAGGTCACGCCGGTGGACGCCTCGGTATTCAACGGCCCGCAGAAGGAGCAGTGGCTGATGTCGCCCGGCTCGACACCGGCCCGCGGCTTTCTGGCCACCGGCCTGCACAACGATGCACCGCTGGCGATCTACAACCGCAGCAACTTCCGTGACGAGCGCTTCAGTGCGCTGTTCACCCAGGCCCTCGGCCAGCCGGATCTGGCGCAGCGCAAGCAACTGGTACACGAGGCGCAGGCCATTCAGCACCAGCGCGGCGGCCTGCTGATCTGGGGCTTCACCGACGTGCTGGACGCCGCCTCGAACAAGGTCGGCGGCCTGCACGGCGAACAGACCACCTTCGCCTCCTGGCGCTTTGACAGCCTGTGGTTGAACCATGCCTGAACCGTGCGCAACCTCTCATCGACTGCCGGCCTGGCTGCCCTGGTTCATCGGGCGCCTGGGCTACGGCCTGCTCACCGCCTGGGTCATCAGCCTGGTGGTGTTCATCGCCACCCAGGCGCTGCCCTCGGACCCGGCGCGGGTGATCCTGGGCCCCGACGCGCCGCTGGAGAGCATCCAGACCCTGCGCGAGCAACTGGGCCTGAACCGGCCGATCCTGCTGCAGTACCTGAGCTGGCTGGGGCAGGTGCTGCACGGCGACCTGGGCATCTCGCTGGATTCGAACCAACCGGTGGCCGGCATCATTCTCGCGCGCTTTGGCAATACCCTGGCGCTGCTGGGCGGCGTGCTGCTGGTGGTGGTGCCGCTGGCGTTGAGCATCGGCGTGAGCCTGGCGCTGCGGCGTGACAGCCGCCTGGACCGCTGGGCGCTGTCGGCGCTGATCTTTCTCAAGGCCACCCCGGGTTTTCTGCTGGCCATCGGGCTGGTGCTGCTGTTTTCCATGCCGCAGTTCAGCCTGCTGCCGGCGGTGTCGATCCTCGACCCGGACAAGCACCTGTGGCAGCAGCTGGAGTTTCTGCTGCTGCCGATCCTGGCCCTGAGCCTGTCGTCGCTGCCGTACCTGGCGCGGCTGGTACGCGCCTCGATGATCGAGGCGCTGGAATCCGACTACGTGAGTGCGGCGCGCCTGCGCGGGGTGCCCGAATGGCGCATCGTGTGGCGCCACACCTTGCCCAACGCGCTGGTGCCGGCAGTGCAGGGCGTGGCCCTGACCTTGCGCACCCTGATCGGCGGCGCGCTGCTGGCCGAGGTGATCTTCAGCTACCCCGGCATCGGCACCCAGCTCAACACCGCGATCCAGATGCGCGACCTGCCGCTGATCCAGGGCGTGGTGCTGGTGATCACCCTGGGCGTGGTGGCGATCAACCTGCTGGCCGATCTGCTCACCGTGCTGCTGACCCCCAGGCTGCGCACCGCGCGGCGGGTCACGCTGATCCAGCGCAACCGTCGCGGCATCCAGAGCTGGTGGCGCCGCCCGGCAGCCAAGGCCCCTTGAGAGGAAGAGAGCATGTTCAGTGCAAGTGTCTGGCGTGAGCCGCAAATTCGTCGGGGTGGGCTGGTGACCCTGGCCATCGTGCTGCTGGCGCTGCTGGGCCCGTGGCTGGCGCCGCATGCGCCTACCGACATGGTTGGCGGGGTGTACGGGCCGCCCAGCGGCGAGGCGCCGTTGGGGCATGATTTTCTGGGCCACGACGTGGTGTCGCGGTTGCTCGGTGGCGGTGTGTCGATCCTGTGGATGTCGCTGGCGGCCGCTGCCATTGCGCTGGTGCTGGGCACGGCGCTGGGGCTGCTGGCCGGTCTGTCGCGCCAGCGCCTGGACCAGGCCATCACCTGGCTGGCGGATGTGTGGCTGGCGTTTCCGGACCTGATCCTGGTGCTGCTGATCGTGTCGATGCTGGGGCGCGCGCCGTGGCTGATCGTGATGACCGTGGCGATTGCCTTTACCCCCGGCGTGATCCGCCTGGCGCGCGGCAGTGCGGTGGCGGTGGCCAGCCAGGAGTTCGTGGAGGCGGCGCAGATGATGGGCTTTTCGCGCACGCGGATTCTGCTTCGCGAGATCCTGCCCAACGTGCTCACGCCGCTGCTGGTGCACTTTGGCAACATGCTGACCTGGGGCGTGGGCATGTTGTCGGGCCTGAGCTTTCTGGGTTACGGCGTGGCGCCGCCGGCGGCGGACTGGGGGCTGATGATCAACGAGAACCAGGCCGGGCTGCTGGTGCAGCCGTGGGCGGTGCTGGCACCGGCGCTGCTGATCGGGGTGTTCGCCTACGGCACCAATATTCTGGCCGAGGGCATTGCCCGGCACAGTGCGGGAGAACGCAAATGAATGCGCATGCCTTGATGGCCTCTTCGCCGGCAACGCCGGCGCCTACAGGTTTTGCACCGTCTGTAGGAGCCGGCGTTGCCGGCGAAGCGTTGCGGGTCGAGAACCTGCGGGTCGAACTCGCCAGCGGCGCCGATATCATCGACCACATCCACTTCAGCCTGGCCCCCGGTGAAATCCTCGGCCTTGTCGGCGAGTCCGGCTCGGGCAAGACCACCCTGGCCACCGCGCTGCTGGCCCATGCCCGGCGCGGTGCGCAGATTGCCGGCGGGCGCATCGACATTGCCGGCGCCTCGCTGCTCGAGCTCAAGGGCGATGCCCTGCGCCGTGCCCGCGGCGGGCTGATCGGCTATGTTGCGCAAGACCCGGCCATGGCCCTCAACCCGGCGCTGCGCATCGGCAACCTGCTGCGCGAAACCCTGCTGGCCCACGAGCCGCAGCTTGCCCGCGCGGCCCAGGCCGACCGCCTGCAGCAGACCCTGGTGGACGTCGGCCTGCCCGGCGATCGCGAGTTTCTCAGGCGCTTCCCCCATCAACTGTCCGGCGGCCAGCAGCAACGGGTGATGCTGGCCCTGGCCTTCGTGCTGCGCCCGCGCCTGATCGTGCTCGACGAACCCACCACCGCCCTCGACGTCGGCACCCAGGCGCACATCCTGCAAACCCTGCGCAGGCTGTGCAAGGAGCAGGGGGTGGCAGCGGTGTACGTGTCCCACGACCTGGCCGTGATCAAGGACCTGGTCGACCGCGTGATGGTGATGTACGCCGGGCGCATCGTCGAGGTGGCGCAGCGCGAACGCCTGTTCGCGCGGCCCGCGCACCCGTACACCCTGGGCCTGCTGGCGGCGATTCCGGACGTGGCCCGCCAGCGCCCGTTGCAGGCGATTGCCGGCCATGCCCCGGCGCCCGGTCAGCGCCCGCAAGGCTGCGCCTTCGCCCCGCGGTGCGCGCGCCGCAGCGCTGCCTGCACCTCGCTGGAACCGTCGCTGAATGCGCTGGACAGCGCGCAGCAGGTCGCCTGCCTGCACCCGCAACTGACTGCTGTGGCTGCGCCGACGGTGGTGCCGGCAACGGTGCTCAGCTGCGCTGACACGCCACTGCTGAGCCTGCGCGACCTCAACCTGAGCTACGACCGCCAGGTGCTGTTCGACCTGTCGCTGGACCTGTACAAGGGCGAATGCCTGGCGGTGGTGGGCGAGTCGGGCTCGGGCAAGACCAGCCTGGCGCGCACCCTGGCGGGGCTGGGCGATACCGCACAGGCCGAGCTGACCTTCGACGGGCAGCCGCTGAGCCTGCTGGCGCGCCAGCGGCCCGCGGCCACGCGCCACCGTATCCAGTACATCTTCCAGAACCCGTACCGCGCCCTGAACCCGCGCCAGACCGTGGCGCAGTGCCTGCAAGCGCCCCTGGAGCACTTCTTCGGCCTCAAGGGCGCGGCCTGCCGGGCGCGTATCGACGCGGCGCTGGCACGGGTCGCGCTGCCCCCGGATGCAGCGCACAAATACCCGCATCATCTGTCGGGCGGCGAGCGCCAGCGCGTGGCGATTGCCCGCGCGCTGGTGTGCGAGCCTTCGGTGCTGATCTGCGACGAGGTGACCTCGGCCCTGGACGTGTCGGTGCAGGCGGCGATCCTGGCGCTGCTCAAGCAGTTGCAGGGCGAGGGCATGACCCTGCTGTTCGTCACCCACGACCTGGGCGTGGTGCGCGCCATCGCCGACCGCGTGGTGGTGGTCAGGGAAGGGCGGATTGTCGAGCAGGGGCCGGCGCAGGATGTGCTGGACCACCCCCAGGCGGCGTACACCCAGGGCTTGCTGGCGCACTCGCCACGGCTGGGCTGAGCGGGCGGCCGGCGTGCATCAGCGCATGCACCAGCAGGCCGGTCAGCAACCCCCAGAACGCGCCGCCGATACCCAGCAGGGTGACATTGGCGGCGGTGGCCAGAAAGGTGATCAGCGCGGTCTCGCGAGTACGCGCATCGCCCATCGCGCTGGCCAGGCTGCCACCGATGGCGCCCAGCAGGGCCAGCCCGGCGAGGGTGGTGACGAAGGTGCGCGGCAGCACCATGAACAGGCTGGCCAGGGTCACGCCGAAAACCCCCACGGTGACGTAGAACACCCCGCAGGCGATGCCGGCGAGGTAGCGCCTGGCCGGGTCGGGGTGCGCGTCCTTGCCGGTGCAGATGGCCGCGGTGATGGCGGCCACGTTGAACGCATGGGCGCCAAACGGCGCCATCAGCAGCGACCCCAGCCCGGTGACCGTGATGATCGGGTTGGCGCTGGTGGTGTAGCCGTCGTTGCGCAGCACCAGCATGCCCGGCATGTACTGCCCGGTGAGGGTGATGATGAACAGCGGCAGCGCCACGCCGAACAGCGCGCCAAGGCTGAACTGCGGGGTTTCGAATACCGGCAGCGCCATGCTCAGGTGCACGCCGTGCAGGTCCAGGCGCTGCTGGGCCAGCAGCATGGCCAGGCCCGCCACCAGCACCCCGACCACGGCAAAGCGCGAGGTGAAGCGGCGCAGCACGGCGTAGGTGAGCACCAGCACGATCACCAGCAGCGGGTCGGCGCTGGCCCCGCCGAAGGCGTTGACCCCGAACTGCAGCAGGATGCCTGCCAGCAGCCCGGCGGCGATGCCGGCCGGTATCCAGCGCACCAGCCGCTCGAACACCCCCGACAGCCCCAGCAGGATGAAGCCGATGGCGCACAGTACATAGGCGCCGATCACCTCGCCATAGGGTGTGAACGGCATGACCGTGGCCAGGAACGCCACGCCCGGGGTGGACCAGGCGGTGATGATCGGCGCGCGGTAGCGCCAGCTCAGCCAGGCCCCGGTCAGGCCCACGCCGATGCTCACCGACCACACCCACGAGGCGGTTTGCGCGGCGGTCAGGTTGCCCAGTTGCGCGGCCTGGAACACCAGCACGAAGGTGCCGCCATAGTTGACCATGACGCTGATCAGGGCGGCCAGGGTGGGTGAGACGAGGTCACGCGGGTGCAGGCGCGAAGCGGTTCGGTTCATGGGCAGGTCCTTGCGGGATGGGCTGGGGTGCCGAGCGTATCCGCGCCAGGGGTGGCCCGATCAGTCCACCTCGCTGGCCTGCGCCAGACCGCTGCGCACGCCGGGGCGCAGGGCCTTGGCCAGGCGTGCCACGGCACTGCCGATCTGGTGCGGGGTGAGCGCTGCGAAGCCCAGCAGCCAGCCGCCCTGTGCCGGCGGCGTGGCGTACAGGCGGCTGAGGCCGGGCAGGTGGATGCCCGCCCGCGCGGCCTGGCGGATCGTCTCGGCCTCGCTCCAGCCATGCTCCAGGCGGCACAGCATCTGCAGGCCGCCCGGTGGCAGCTGCGCGCTGGCGATGCCGCCCAGGTGCTGGTGCAGTGCCTCGGCCATGGCCTCGCGGCGCACGGCATACAGCGTGCGCATGGCGCGAATGTGCGCGGCGAAATGGCCGTCTTCGATAAACCGCGCCAGCGTCAACTGGGCCAGTTGCGGGGTGTGCCCGTCGAGCATGCTGCGCGCGTGGCTCATGGGCGCGACCAGGGCCGGCGGCAGCACCATGAAACCCATGCGCAGGCCGGGGTACAGCGACTTGGCGAAGGTGCCCAGGTAGATCGTGCGCTGCGCGTTGTCCAGGCCCTGCACGCAGGCGGTGGGCAGGCCGTCGTAGTGGAACTGGCTGTCGTAGTCGTCCTCGATGATCCAGCCGTTGCGCTCGGCGGCCCAGGCAATCAGGTCCAGGCGCCGTTCCAGGGCCAGGGTGACGCCGGTGGGGTACTGGTGCGACGGGGTGACGTAGACGGTGTTGGCGCCGCTGCGGTCGGCACGCAGCAGGTCGGTGCGCAGGCCGTGCTCATCCACGGCCACGGGCACCACCTGCAGCTGGGCCATCTCGAAGGCCTTGCGCGCGCCAAAGTAACCCGGGTCTTCGAGCAGGATCGGCCCGCCGGGGTCGGCCAGCACCTGCGCGCACAGGTACAGCGCCTGGCGCGCGCTGCTCAGCACCAGCACCTGGTCGGCGTGCACCCTGGCGCCGCGTTCCAGGTTCAGGTAGCGGGCGATGGCCTGGCGCAGCGGCGCGGCACCCAGCGGGTCGCCATGCAGCAGCACCTGGGCGCGGTAGTCCTTCTGGGCCTGGCGTTGCAGGCGGTCCCAGGTGTCGAGGGGGAAGTTGCGCGTCTCGGGCAGGCCGGTGGCGAAGGCCTTGACCTGCTGCTGGTCGCTGACCCCGCCGCTGGCCAGGATCGCCGCGCCACGGGCGCTGAGGCCGACGGTGGCAGGCGCGTGCTGCGGCGCGCCGGTGCGCGGGGGCCGTGCACCCAGCAGACGCGGCCCCAGGTGCTCGGCCACATAGCTGCCCGAGCCTGGGCGGCGGCAGATGCAGCCCTCCAGCTGCAGTTGCACATAGGCCATCTCCACGGTGTCGCGAGACAGTCCCAGGGAACTGGCCAGGGTGCGGGTGGCGGGCAGGCGGCAACCCGGCGGCAGTTCGCCGGCAAGAATGAGTTCGCGCAGGGCGCGCTGTACCCGCACGCGCAGCTCCAGCGGGGCCAGCTCGGCGGCGGCCAGGCGGATCTTCAGGGTGTCGAGTTGAAAACTGTGGGCCATGACGTCTGTGCAGTGAAGAAGGGCAGGCCGGCATGCTGACCTGCCAGGGCCCGGCTGTCCATGCCTGCCCTTGAACGGGGGAAGGTTACAGCGCGATCTGGTAGAGGATCGTGCCGGGGTTGACGGCCACACGGTTGTACAGCTGCTGGGCGCGATGGTTGGTCTGGTGGGTGTGCCAGTACAGGCGTGTGCACTGCTGCTGGTCGGCGGCGGCCTTGACCCAGGCGATCAGGTGCTCGCCGGTACCCTGGCCGCGCATCTGCGGGGCGACGTAGAGGTCTTCGAGGTAGCAGTAGTGGGTGGTCGACCAGGTGGAGCGGTGGATGACCCAGGTGACCATGCCGACCAGCTCGCCGTCGTACTCGGCCACTGCGGCGAACACGGGCTCGTCGGGGTCCAGAAAGCGCTTGAAGGTGGTGGCGTTGACGGCTTCGCCCAGGTCGACCTGGTAGAAGTCCTGATAGGCCAGCCAGAGCGGCAGCCAGGCCTCGAAGTCGGTGGGCTGGATGGGGCGGATGGCGAGTGATGCGGTACTGCTGGTCATCGCTGATGGTCCTCGTTGATGGCAAGGCTGCATGCCTCGCGACCTGCCCAAGCATAGGGGCAGGGCGCGGGCATCAACCGACCACTTGGAGGGCGGCGGGCAGTCCGCGTGCCTCAGGCCGCCAACAGGCCGGCCAGCGCGACCAGCCGCCGTTCGACCGTGTCGCGGGAGCAGTGGCTCTGCAGGTAGCCGGCCTCGACGACAAAGTCGAAGTCCTGCTGCAGGGCATGGGCCAGGGCGTCGCGCCCGAGCAGTTCATCGACATCGATCTGCAGCAGGAAGCCATGCGGCGTGGAGGTGACATAGAGATGGGTGTGCACCTGCGGGCTGTGCCTGTGCAGCAGGTAGAAGTAGGGTTCGTCGGCACTGCCGGAAACCGGCACGTAGCCTTCGACCGACAGCGGTGCCAGTTGCGCCAGCCGCTGCGGGGTTTGCAGCCGTTGATGCAGGGCGAAGCTGAACAGCTCGGCATGGCTGCCACTCATGCGTTCCCTGGCCAGCAGGTACACCTGGTCGCGTTCGAAGCGCAGTTGGCGCAACGCGCAGTACCCGAGGGCCGAGGGGGTCTGGATCAGCACCTGGCGCCACGGCTCCCGCACCCGGGCCTGGTCGATGATGCGTTGCAACTGGGCCGGCAGCGGGCGGGTTTCGTCCAGTCGGTTCCAGAGGCAGAACAGCGTCACGCGCATGCCGTCTTCATTGGCCAGCAGGCGTTTCCAGGTGCCAGGGCCCGTGAGACCGTCGCCAAGGAACGAATGGTTGTAGCCGCGTTTGAGCAGGTAATCACCCTCGCTCAACAGCGCGCGCTCCCAGAGGAAGTCGTCGATTGCGCGTAGGCCGTGGTCGTCGAACATCTGCTCGGCCAGCGCAAGGCTGCTGGCAAAGTGTTCCTGCCAGGTGGCGTGCGCGTGGCTTTGCAGCGCCCAGGCGGCGCTGCTGTGGTCGAGCAGAAAATCGATCTGGCCCTGGAAGTAGCCGTGCTGCTCGGCGTGTTCGAGCAGCGGCCGCCATTGGCTGTCGGCGACGATCAGTTTCGCCTTGGTGATTTCCTCGCGCACCTGGGTACCGCGAAAGCCGCTGACGGGCCTGTCGACGCTGGCAAAGTGCGCGAGGATGTCCAGCGCCTGCTCCAGCATTTCGCCGAGCCCGCTGACGCTGCGCTTTACATCGTCCGGCCCGTCGTAGCTGGCATTGACCGACAGGTTGACCACCAGTCGCATCCACTCGCCAAATGCCTGCGGTTGGCTGCTGCCATGGCGGCGCAGGAACATCGCATAGCCGCAGAACTGCACCAGGCGGGTGTAGTTCAGTGGCTGGTCGCTGATGGCGTGGTTGAAGAAGGCGACCTCGTCGAAGTAGTGCGCCGTGGGCAACTGGGTGGTGAAACTGTTGGGCCCCTCGCTCCAGGCCTCGAGCAGCAGCATCAGGGTTTCGGAAAACGCATCATCGAGCCAGCCGTTGTCCTCGTACACCTGGTAGCTCAGGCGCTGCTGGCGGTTGCGCAGCTTGAGCAGGTCGGCTTCGTAGCCCGGCGCCTCGGGCGCGCGGGTGGCCGCGGCGACCATCTGCAACAGGTTCATCACCGCCTGGTCGAACAGGCGCATGGTCGCGGGGGCCGTGGCGTCATTGCGGGCGTTGCTGAAGTTCCAGAAAAAATCCGCCCAACGCGTGTCCATGCGCCAGGCGAAGAAGGTCGCGGTGCTGACCGGCTTGCCGTGCATCTGCCGGGTGTGACCGTCGAACTGGGTGTGCAGGTGCCGTTCATAGCGCGCCTTGAACGTCTCGAAGGCGGTCAGCGGCATGCCGCGGGCGTTCATCTTGATGTACAGGTCGTCGGCCAGGCCGAAGTCGTCCAGGTCGAGGATCTGGAAGCTGATCACCGGCCGCTGCACATCGATCAGGCGGGCAAAACGGGCGGTGGCGGCGTTGTGAAAGCGCTCGTGCATGGCCTGCAGCATGGTCAGGCATGACTGGATGGTGGGGTCCAGGCGCCAGTGGCGAAAGTACCAGGGCTGGTCGGTGAGGTGCTCGATCAGCGAGTCGTCGGCACCCAGCGCGGGCGAGGGCGCATGCTGGCTGAGGGCGTCGAAGAACTCGCTGCTGCTGGGCCTGACGCTGTAGGCGAATCGGGCGCTGCCGTTGGCGTTGCAGAACAGCTGGGTGAAGGCTGCCAGCTCACCGTCGCGTTGCGCCAGGTACCAGTGCAGCAGAAACAGCGTGGTCAGGCGCTGCTGGCCGTCGAGCGGGACGAACTGGCGCTGGGGGTTCAGCGTGCCGTAGACGAAGTCCAGGTTCAGCGGCAGGCTCGGGTCGTCTGGCGGCAGTGCCAGGGCGCGGGCCAGGGCACCGAGGAACTCGCTGCGCACCTCTTCGGTATCGGCCCTGCCCTGGGCGTAGTCGCGCTGGATCAGCGGGATGCGGGTGCCGCCGTAGCGCTCGAACAGCTGGCCGAAGATGATCTGGCTGTTGGCGCTCATGCGTGCTGCTCCTGCGGGTCGGCGAAGAAGGCTATCAGGGTGTGCAAGAGCGCAAGCGCGTAGCCCTTGCGGTCCTGTTCGCCCCAGAACAGCAGGTGCTTGACGTCGGGGCTGTAGCATTTGAGGAACAGGTTGCGCGTGCACAGCGGCACGAACACGCCGCCCTGGTCCAGGGCCAGCAGGCGCTCGCGCTTGACCGCGAAGATCGCGTTCTTGTAGCTGCGGTTGGTCTTCTGGTCGAGCAGCGTGAGGTTGCCGATGCTGTCGTCGACCTCCTGGTTTTCGCCGAACGCCTCCAGCACTGCCTGGTGGAGCGCGTTGAAAGCCTCATCGTCTGCACCCTTGGGGTCGCCAATGAATGCCTCCAGGGCCTCGCGCAGAGGCCGGGTTTCGGTCTTGTCCGGCAGGTGCGGCAGGCAGCGCTGCAGCCATTGCTGTTTTTCCTCGGCGCCGTTGAAGCGGTGGGCGGTGACCGAGCGCACATGTTCGATGTCCCAGCGCTCCTTCTTGAAGCTGTCGAACTGGAAGCGCACGTTCGATTGCGGGTTCTGCAGCAGGCTGGCGAGGTTGAACAGCAGCAGGGTCGCGCGAATGGCCGATCTGTCCCGCTGTGAGTAGTCCAGGCCGGCGAGGAAGGGCGAGAGCGCATCGGTAATGGCGTCGCGGGTAGCCGGCTGGGGCAGGGGCGAGCCGGTCAGTTGCATGAACACGCGCTGGCGCAGGCGCTGTTCGAACTGGCTCTTGGGCAGGCCTTGCGAGAGGGCGAACAGCTCGGCCACGGCGACACCCTGCTGCACCAGAAAACCGATGATGTGGTAGAGCCGGCGGTCCTCGAACCATTCCTCCAGCAGCATGCAGGTGTTCTTGACCTGCTGCCATAGCGGTTGCGTCGAGGCGTCGGGGGCAGCCAGCCGGCGACTGTAGTGATGGAACACGGAGTAGCGCTGTCGGGCTGGCGCGCTTGCGCCTTCCAGCCGGGCTACCAGCTGGAACAGGAAGCCGATGCGGTTCTGCCCGGTGCTTGGCTGCTCGTTCAGGAAGTACCAGAGTGCGTCGTTCTGCAGGGCCTTTTCGAGTTGATCCCATTCGTGGGCGATGCGCAGTTGCTGGGGCGTTTCGCCCGAGGCGTCGTCGGCGTTGCGCTTGAGAAACAGCGCACGGATCAGCTCGTCGTCGGTCAGGGGGATCTTGCCGATGTTCAGGCGCGTGAAGGCGTCCACCGGGTTCTCGCTGGCGGCCAGCTCGTACCAGATGACCTTGGAGCGGTTGAGCAGGGTGGACTTGAAGTCGTCGACTTCGTTGTCGTGCTGATCGAACCAGTGCTCGATGCTGTGCATGGCCTGGTACAGGTGGAAGAAATCGACATTGCCGCGGGCCTGCTCGGCCGAGGGCTCGAGCAGAAAATCCGGCAGGTGCGGGCGGGTTTCGTAGCTGAGTTCGAACACCGGTGCGCGGTGTTTTTCGGTGAGCCGCTGGTTGAAGAAACGCAGAATCAGCAGCAGCGTGGTGAGGCGCTGCTGGCCGTCGACCACTTCATACTGGCCGTTGTCGCGGGCCTTGAGCACCAGCGGCTGCAGGCAGTAGAAGTCGTCGTTCTGCGGGTTCTTGCGGTAGGCGAACTCGAGGATGTCTTCCAGCAGTTGTTGCACCTGCTCGGGTTTCCAGCGGTAGCCGCGCTGGTAGGCGGGGATCCAGAAGCGATTGACCGGGCTTTGCCTGTCCTCCCTGATCAGCTGGTGGACGGGCTTGGGCCGAAAATCGGGTGAGGTCATTGCAATGGTCCTTATTGCCGAGGGTGCGCAACAGCCGAGCGATGGCAGAGTGCCTTGGTAGGGCGAGGTTGGCAACGGAGTGGGCAGAAAAACCGCGTGGGCAGGTTTTGCTGGCGCTGCGCACCAGATCGCGGGGCAAGCCCGCTCCCACGGCCTGGCGGCCAGAAGCGGAGTCTGCCCGAAGGGCGTAGGAGCCGGCGTTGCCGGCGAACGAGCGCGAAGCGGTCGCAACGCCTGAGTGCGCGGTGCATCAGGCAAACCGCATGTGCAGGTTTTACTGGCGCTGCGCACCAGATCGCGGGGCAAGGCCCGCTCCCACGGCCTGGCGGCCAGAGGCAGAATCCGCCCGAGGCCTACATGCACGGTGTATCAGGCGAACCGCGTGGGCAGGTTTTGCTGGCGCTGCGCACCAGATCGCGGGGCAAGCCCGCTCCCACGGCCTGGCGGCCCGAAACAGATCATTGAGCCATGCATAATCCGCTTCTGCCCGCAGGGCGTGGGAGCGGGCTTGACCCGCGAATCGAGCGCGAAGCGGTCGCAAGGCCTACATGCACAATGCAGGCTTTTACTGCGAGGCCACCGCGCCAATCGCCAGGGAAGTGCCCCTCACTCACCCCCCCATCATCAGGTCCAGATTCTGCACCGCCGCCCCCGCCGCGCCCTTGCCCAGGTTGTCGAACACCGCCGCCAACAGCACCTGCTCGCCATTCTCGAACACCATCAGGCGCAGGTCGTCGGTGCCGTTCATCACCTGCGGGTCCAGGTACGTCAGCGCCTTGGCCTGCTGCAACGAAAGCACCTCGACGTGCTGCAATTGCGCATAGTGCTCGGCCAGGCACGCATGCAAGCGCTCCCCGGTAACACCCGGCGCCAACAGCCGCAGTTGAACCGGGATGGTCAGCACGATGCCCTGGCGGAACGCACCATAGGCCGGCATGAACATCGGCCGCTGGCCCAGCCCGCTGTACTGCTGGATCTCCGGCACGTGCTTGTGCGCAAGCCCCAGCCCATACGCCTGGTATGCCGGCGCCCCGGCCGCATCCGGCCCCTCGTACAGCTCGACACCGGCACGCCCGGTGCCCGAGTAGCCCGACACGGCATGCAGGCTGGCAGGGTAGTCCTGCGGCAACAGGCCGGCATCGATCAACGGCTTGAGCAGGCCGATGGCCCCGGTCGGGTAGCACCCGGGGTTGCTCACCCGCTTGGCTGATGCAATGCGCTCGGCCTGCTGCGGGCTCATCTGGGCGAAACCATAGACCCACTCCGGATGGGTACGGTGCGCGGAACTGGCGTCGATCACCCGCACCGCCGGGTTGCGGATGGTGGCCACCGCCTCGCGCGCGGCATCGTCGGGCAGGCACAGCATGGCGATGTCGCAGGCGTTGATCGCCTCGGCGCGATGCTGCGGGCTCTTTCTGAGTTCGGCGGGCAGGGTCAGCAACTGCAGGTCGGTTCGGCCCTGCAGGCGCTGGTGGATCTGCAACCCGGTGGTGCCCTGGTCGCCATCGATGAATACAACGGGTGTGGCCATGAGTGTGCTCGCACGTGAAAAAGGTCAGGGCGTATCTTCGATGCGCGGTTAAGATAGGAAAAGTTGAATTTGGCAAATGTCAGGTTCAGTTTTACTGAAGAGGCAACACCCATGCGTGAAATCAGCCTGGACCGTTTGCGTACCCTGGTGGCGATTGCCGACCTGGGGTCGTTCGCCGAAGCCGCGCGGGTGCTCAACCTGGCGCCGCCCACGGTCAGCCTGCATGTCGCCGAGCTTGAAGCACGGGTGGGCGGCACCCTGCTTTCGCGCACCCGCGGCAACGTGCAGCCCACGGCCATCGGCGAAACCCTGGTGGAGCGCGCCCGCCGCCTGCTGGCCGACGCGCAGCAGGCACTGGACGACGTGCAGCGCCAGGTACTGGGCCTGGCCGGGCGCGTGCGATTGGGGGCGTCCACCGGGGCGATTGCGCAACTGATGCCCCAGGCGCTGGAAACCCTGGGCCATGCACACCCCGGCATCGATGTGCAGGTGGCGGTGCTGACCTCGCGCGAAACGCTCAACAAGCTCGCCGAGGGCTCGCTGGACATCGGCCTGGTGGCCCTGCCGCAAAGCCCGGTGAAGGGGCTGAGCATCGAGCCCTGGCGGCGCGACCCGGTCATGGCGTACCTGCCGGCACGCTGGGACTGCCCGGCGCAGGTCACGCCCGAGTGGCTGGCGACCCAGCCGCTGATTCTCAACGACAGCAGCACCGGGCTGTCACGCCTGACCTCGGAGTGGTTCAACGCGGCCGGCCAGCAGCCGGCGCCGCGCATCCAGCTCAACTACAACGATGCGATCAAGAGCCTGGTGGCTGCCGGCTACGGCGCCACCCTGCTGCCCAACGAGGGCTCCACGCCGCTGGCCGATGCGCGCATCGTGATGCGCCCGTTGCAGCCGCTGCTGTGGCGCCAGCTGGGCATCGCGCACCGCAGCGGCGAGGTGGAGCGTGCCACCGGCCATGTGCTGCAGGTGCTGTGGGGCTTGAGCGCGGGGTAGGGCGGGGCCGCGCAGACCTGTAGAATCGCCGCCAGGACCGCAAAGGTCACCCTGTTTCCGGAGCCAGACGCCGCATGCCTGTCATCACCCTGCTGCAAACACCCCCCGACGAACCGATCAAGGGCCAGATCCTGCAGATGGTGGTCGACTACCTGACCGACATCAGCAGCGTGGCCCTGCCGCCGAGCAACCCGCTGTACAGCCTCTACCAGTACGGCATCGGCTATGAGGTGCACCTGTACCTGGAGGCCCTGAGTGGCGCGCGCGGCATCCCGGTGGAGTTGCTGGTGGCCACCGACGAGCAGGACCCCTCGCGGCTGCTGGGGTTCGTGCTGTACCTGCCGGTGCAGGACGACCCCCAGGCCTGTGCGGTGGCGTACATGGCGGTACTGGCCGGGCATCGGCGCCAGGGCATCGCCCGGGCCCTGCTGGGGCAGGTGCGCGAGCGCTACCCGCACGTGGAGCTGGCCTGCGCCGTGGGCAAGGTGGCGTATTTCGAGGCGATGGGCTTTCAGGTGCTGGGGGCACGCGGGCCGCAGGTATTGATGAACACCCGCGATCACGCCACCGAGGGGCTGCTGGCGGTGCTCGACGTGGCGCCGATCTACCGCACCCTTGAGGTCCAGCAGATTCACGCCTACCTGCTCAAGCAGCACGGCAAGCGGGCCATGGTGGACGCCGAAAAGCAGCGCGATCGTCATCTGGATCAACTCACCCGCCAGGCCAGGGCATTCGTGCAGCAGCGCCTTGGCGACACGGGCGCGCAGGCCGCTGCCAGCCTGCGGCTGGTGTGAGGGTAGGGGCGTCAACCGGTGGATTTGTGCGCAGGGCAAGGAACGCCGGCCGGCACTGCGCATCCAAGCTCGATAGCGGCGCACAGGCAGGTATTGATAATGCGTCGCATCCCGTGGTGCTACGAAAGCAACACAAAATCCCGCATCATGGGCGCAGTTTGTTCAAGGGAGAGTTACATGCACGACTTATCATCCAGGCTGCGTCTGGGCGCGTTGGCGCTGGGTATGCTTGTCACCACGCTGGCGGTGGCGAGCGACGAGACGCAACTGGTCGAGTCGATCAATGGCTATCGCAGCCAGTCGCAACGTTGTGCCGAGCAGGTGTCGCTGGAGCTGCCGCCGCTGGCCAGCGACCCGCGCCTGGTGCTCCCGGCCAACGGTGTCGGTGACTTGCAGCAGGCGCTGGTGAAGGCCTCGTACCCGATGGTCAGCGTGCAGGCCATCAGCCTGTCGGGGCCGCGCGATGCAGCGGCAGCGATGAAGGCGATCCAGGAGAGCTTCTGCAAGGTGGTGCTCGACCCGCAGTTCGTCGATGTGGGCGTGAGCCGCGAAGGGCGTGACTGGCGCATCGTGCTGGCGCGCCCACTGCTCAGTGCCAAGCTGGCGGAGTCGCAGGTGGAGGGGCAGAAGCTGCTCGATGCGATCAACAGTGCGCGGGCCCAGCCGCGCCAGTGCGGCGCCCAGGCCTATGCGGCCAGCGCGCCGCTGGCCTGGAATACCACCCTGGCAGAGGCCTCACAGGGCCATACGCGGGCCATGGCAAACGGCAATTTCTTCGACCACCGCGACCGTGACGGGCGCATGCCGGGCGACCGCGCCGAGTTGCAGGGCTACAGCTATCAGCTGATCGGGGAAAACATTGCCGCCGGGCAGGACAACGTGCGCAAGGTGGTCGATGGCTGGCTGGCCAGTGCCGGGCATTGCGCCAACCTGATGAACCCGCAGTTCAAGGAGCTGGGCGCGGCCTATGCGGTGGACCCCAAGAGCGATGCGGGGATCTACTGGACGGCGATGTTCGGGACGAAGTGACAGCATCGCGGGTCAAGCCCGCTCCCACAAGGCACACCGCCATCCTTGTGGGAGCGGGCTTGGCCCGCGAGAGGCCGGCGCCGACCTATACCAGTACCTTGGTCATGGGCACACACGCCAGGTCGATGCCCCGGGGTGAGTGATAGAGCGCTGTCGCTTCGCCCACATAACCACACTGTCGATAGAAGGCTGCTGCGTTCAGCGTGGCGTCCAGGTTCACCTGCGCCAGCCCCAGGTTGCGCGCCAGCGCTTCAAGAAACGCCAGCATCTGTTCTGCCGGGTAGGCCCCGATGCAGTGATGACGGACTGCCTCCCGACGTATGTCGTAGGCCACCTGGGCATCGGCGCTGGTAGCGGGTCTGATGGTGAGCATTTCACAGTCCATTGGTTCAGGAGGAGGTTGCGGTGGCACTGGCAGTATCGCTGCGGTGGCAGTTCAGGCACCAGACCACGCCACCGACCAGCAGCGCAATAGCAACCAGCTCCAGCGCACCGGGCAGCCGCTGTTCCCACAAAAAGCCGAACAGCAGCGCCGCCAGGGTTTCCACCACCAGCACCTGGCCGCTGAGCGCCAGCGGCAGCAGCCGGCTGGCCTGGTTCCAGAAGGCGCCGCCGACCACCGACGATAGCAGCGCCACGCCCGCGGCCACCAGCACGAAGTGAACCCAGGTTGCCGCGCCATGGGCCGCCACTTCAGGGCCCAGCACCGGAATCGCCAGCACCAGCACCTGTGCGCCGGTCATCAGGCCCGTGAGCAAGGCCCAGTCGTGGGAGGACACGCCGCCGACCAGGGCCAGCCGACGGGCATTGGCCACCGCGTACCAGCTCCAGCTCACCAGCGCGCCCACGGCGCACAGCAGGCCGGCTATCACCTGGCCGCTGCTGGTGCGGGGGTCGGCGCCGCTGTGCAACGCATCGAGGCTGATCAGGCCCACGCCGGCCATCGCCAGCGTCAGCGAGGGGATCAGCCGCCGCACAGGCACCGCGTTGGCGTCATGGCGCCCCGCCAGGGTCACCAGCACCGGGATCAGACCGACGATCAACGAGGTGGTGGCGATGCCGACCAGTTGCACGCCGCTGCCCACCAGCGAGTAGTACACCAGGTTGCCCACCAGGCTCAGCCAGAACAGCGAGACCCAGTCGGCACGGGTGAGCTGCGCGCATACCCGGTGCAGGCGCGGCATCAGCAGCACCAGCGAAAACAGCCCGTAACACAGGAACCGCAGTACCGCGAACTGCACCCCGCTCAACCCTGGGGTGAGTTCGGGGCCCAGGAAGATCACGCCCCAGCACACCCCGGCCGCCACGCCGTAGCCAAGCCCCTTTACCAACGAACGATCAGCGAACATCGCACCACCCCTGCCGTGAAAGGTGCCCAGCATGCGGGTTTTGCCAGTGGTGGTATTGGCGCCGACTGCGGGTTTTTTTACCCAGGCTGTTGCTGGCGCCTGCGGTAGGCGGCGGGGGTGATGCCGCCCACCCGCTGCATGGCGCGGGTAAGGGCGGCCTGGTCGCTGAAGCCGCTGCGCAGGGCGATCTCGGCAATCGGCAGGTGGCTGTCGCCCAGCCAGCGCTGCGCCTGCTCGATCCTTACGCGGGTCAGCCAGCCCTGCGGGGTGCAGTCATGCAGCTCGCGAAAGCGCTGATGCAGCTGGCTGAGGCTCATGCCCGCGACATGGGCCATGCGCTCGTTACTCCAGGCGGCGGCTGGTCGGGCGTGTACCTGGGCAATCAGGCGGTTGAGGCCGGGGTTCGGCTGCACCGGCAGGGCGGCCAGCGACGCCAGCAGCAAGGGCGCCAGGTGCGTTGCAGTGGCCGCCAGCTGGTCACGGCCGATGAGCTCGGCATATTCGATCAGGCGCCGGGTAGCGGGCGGGATGGTGACATAGGTGCGTTGGGCCAGCGCCGTGAACGGCTGGCCGTGCAGTGCATCGGGGGCACAGTCGAGCACCAGGAAGCGACTGCCGGGCTGCGCCAGCTGCGCGTGCTGCGAACCGGGTCGCACCAGCGCCGCCAGGGCATTGTCGATGCTGCCGCCACGGCCATCCACGTCGATTTCCATGCGCCCGCAGATGGGCAGCACCAGTTGCGTGAAGTCATGCTGGTGATGAGCGCTTTCAGCCTGATAGCTGCGAATATCGAGGTTCAAGACCAATGGTGCACTCCTGGCGTCAGACGTCGGCATGGCCGCCGTGCGCACAGGCTATCCTCGACCCTCTGAACATTCAATCGCACGTGCGCGCCCCAGCCGACAGCCGGCTGTTCGAGATGATCGCACAGTGCCACAATGCGGCTTACCAGCGCTTCACCATAGCGGGCATAGCCAATGGATCATCCCTTTTCGCACCCTGATGCCACTGTGGCGCAACTGGCCCGTACCGACCGTTTGCAGTTGCTGTTCCGTCAGTCGCTGACCGCGGTATACGGCAGCTTTCTTGGCGCAGTGATGCTGTGCTGGCTGTGCTGGGACTACATCGAACACAACGTCGCGTTGAGCTGGATCGGCGTGCTGAGCGTGGCGACCCTGTCGCGCATCGTGCTGTTCACCGCTTACTACCGCAGCCCCGAGACCAGCCATACCCCATCGCGCTGGGAACGCAGATACTGGGTCACCCTGGTGTTCAGTGCCGGCGTGTGGGGCCTGGGGGCCCTGGCGGTGATGCCGCACGACAGCCTGCTGGCCCAGGCGATCGTGCTGTTGTTCGCCGTGGGCATGTCGGGCAGCGCGGTGTCCTGCTATTACGCCTACCGCTCGATGACCCTGGCCGCCATCGGCCTGGTGCTGCTGCCCTGCACGCTGTGGCTGCTGTTTCAGCCCTCGCAGCTGCAGACCGGCATGGCCCTGGCGGTGCTGGTGTTTTCCTCGTTCATGCTGCGCGCAACCGGCAAGCTCTGCGCGGCGCTGGAGAAGGCGTTATGCCTGACCCACGAGATGGAACGCGCGCACCACATCGCCAGCAGCGCGGCGCAAACCGATGAGCTGACCGGCCTGAAGAACCGCCGGGCGTTCTTCGAACATGCCCAGCAGTTGTACTCCCACAGCCAGCGCGAGCAGCGCCCGCTGTGCGCACTGATGCTGGACATCGATCACTTCAAGCGCATCAACGACACCTACGGTCATCAGGTCGGCGACGAGGTGCTGCGCCAGATCGGCGGGGTGATCAAGGCCTCGTTCCGCGACACCGACGTGTACGGTCGGCTGGGCGGTGAGGAGTTCGCGGTGCTGCTCGCCGACACCTCGATGGACACGGCGCTGGGCATCGCCGAACAGTTGGCGCAAGCCATCGCCCAATTGCAGTTCGTGCACCACAGCGATGGTCGCCAGGGCATGACGGCCAGCTTCGGCGTGGCGGTGGCCAGTGCGGCGCACAGCGACCTGCACACCCTGCTCAACAGCGCCGACCAGGCGATGTACCGTGCCAAGGCCCAGGGGCGCAATCAGGTGGTGGCGGCCGACTGACCGCCTGTGCACTGCAACTGAACGTTCGGCCACGCCCGGCACTCACTAGAGCTGAGTGACCCAGAGGACAATGCCATGTCGGTTGACCGCAATACGCCTGAACTCAAAGCCTGGTATGCCGTGCTGGACGATCAGAGTTACCGGCTGGAATCGCCGGATGCCTATCACCAGGCCCTGGTCAGCCTGGCCCAGGCGCTGCTGGACGACGGTGCCATCGAATGGGACGACTGGCTGGCGCTCAAGGCCATGGCCGATGAGGCGAACACGCACGCCATCGAAGCGGCCGTGGAGGCCAAGGTCGACGACCCGGATACCTGATCGCCAGGGAGGTGCGGATGAAAACGCTGAAGATCGCCACATTCAACATCAACGGCCTGCGGGCGCGGCTGCCCAACCTGCTGGCCTGGCTGGAGCGGGAACAGCCCGACATCGCCTGCCTGCAGGAGCTCAAGGCGGTAGACAGCGCGTTCCCTGTGGCTGACTTCGAAGCCCTCGGCTATGGCTGCCTGCACCATGGCCAGGCGTCGTGGAACGGCGTGGCGATTCTGGCCCGTGACGCGCAACCGCTGGAGGTGCGCCGCGGCTTGCCGGGAAGCGAGGACGATACGCAAAGCCGGTATCTCGAAGCGGCGGTGCTGGGCATTCAGGTCGGCTGCCTGTACCTGCCCAATGGCAACCCGCAACCGGGGCCCAAGTTCGACTACAAGCTGGCCTGGTTCGAACGCCTGATCGCCCACGCCCAGGGCCTGGTGAACAGCGAGCACCCGGTGCTGCTGGCCGGCGACTTCAATGTGGTGCCCACCGACCTGGATATCTACAACCCGCGCTCCTGGCTCAAGGATGCGCTGCTGCAGCCCGAAAGCCGCGAATGCTACCAGCGCCTGCTGGCCCAGGGCTGGACGGACGCGATCCGCCACCTGTACCCGGACGAGCGGGTGTACACCTTCTGGGACTATTTTCGCCAGCACTGGCAGAAGAACTCGGGGCTGCGCATCGACCACCTGCTGCTCAACCCGCCGCTGGCCAGGCGCCTGAAAAACGCCGGGGTCGACGCCTGGGTGCGCAACGAAGCGCATGCCAGCGACCATGCACCCACCTGGATCGAACTCAAGGCCGCTCGATGAGCCCCTTGTTACGCATCGGCTGTGCCGGCTGGAGCCTGCCGCGCGCGTACTGGCCGGCGTTCGCCGAGCAGGGCACGCACCTGCAGCGTTATGCGTCGCGCCTGCCGGCCGTGGAAATCAACAGCTCGTTCTACCGCCCGCACCAGCCCGCCACCTATGCGCGCTGGGCTCATGCGGTACCGCCAGGCTTCGCATTCTCGGTCAAGGTGCCCAAGCAGATCACCCATGTGCAACGCCTGCATGACTGCGCCGGGTTGCTGGATGCGTTTGTGCAGCAGTGCACGCAGCTGGGCGAGCGCCTGGGATGCCTGCTGGTGCAGACCCCGCCATCGCTGGCCTGCGAGCCGCAGGTGGCGCAGGCGTTCTTCGGTGCACTGCGTGAGCGCTACGCCGGCGCCGTGGCGTTCGAGCCGCGCCATGCCTCCTGGGCCGACGCCGGGGCGCTGCTCGACCGCTGGCGCATTGCCCAGGTGGGGGCCGACCCCAGCCCCATCGGTGCCGTGCAGCCAGGTGGCTGGGCCGGTTTGCGCTATTGGCGCCTGCACGGCTCGCCACGCCTCTATCACAGCGCCTATGGGCACGAACGCCTGGCACTGCTGGCCCAGGACATACGCCAGGCCCTGGAGGCCGGCGTGGAGTGCTGGTGCATCTTCGACAACACCGCCAGCGGCGCTGCGGTAGGCGATGCACTGGGCCTGCTGCAACTGCTGGAGGACACATAAGGCAATTTGCTGGCCCCGACGCCTTTTCATCCTTGGCAAACTCGCCGCCTTTCAACGGGTTAGGATGACTTCATGCGAGGTTTCGTGATGACCGTGGCCGTGTGCGCACTGGCCACCTTCTCGCTGGCGACGCACGCCAAGGCGCTGAACAAGAATGACCGCTTCGTGTGCAGCTGGGGTTCGGAGATTGCCGCCGGCGCGCAGCAGTCCAAGCTGTCCGGGGTCACGCTGTATGCCGCGCGCAAGCGCCTGCAATCGCGCAAGTTCCCCAAGCCGTGGATGCGCATGACGGCCATGGGCATTACCGAACAGACCTACAACAGCCGCTCGCGGCTCAAGCCGCCAGCCATCAAGCAGACCTACTACGAACAGTGCGCGCGCCATGCCATGGCGCAGCGCTAGGCGCCGAGCAGGCGCTCGATCCGGGCCAGTTCCCAGGTGCTGAGCAGGTAGACCGGGTCGGTGCCGTAGCGCAGGCCAGGCTCGTACACCCGGCCATCCGGGCTCTGGCAACGCTGGCAGTGGTGCAGGTGGCCGTGTTCGACATCCAGGCTCAACTGCCAGCCGTCGATCTGCACCTGCATCACGCCACTGGCCGGTTGCGCCTGCAGGCACTGCAGGCTGGCCAGCCCCAGGGCGGCGTCACGTAGCTGCTGGCACACCTCGCGGGCGGTGAGGGTGTGGTCAGTGGGCGCGTTCATCCATACCTCCCGGAAAAAAGCGTCACTTTATGCGGTGGCGCGGGCGATGTCTTCGCCTGCCTGAGTCGCGCTATAGTCGCCGGCTTGTCGAAGCCCAATGAACGAGGTGTGGTGTGAGAGTGCTGATCGTGCTGTTGCTGGGCCTGATGCCCATCGTTGCCCAGGCGCTTGAGGTGGGCGAGCGCGTGGCCCCGTGGACCCTGCTCGACCAGTTCGAGCAGCCGTATACCCTCAACGACGACACGGCCCTGGTGCTGGTGGCGCGCAGCATGGAGGGTGGCAAGCTGGTCAAGGCGGTGCTGGAGGGGCAGCCCAAGGGCTACCTGGAGGCGCGCAAGGGTGTGTTTGTCGCCGACGTGCAGCGCATGCCGGCGCTGATCGCCAAGCTGTTCGCCATCCCGGCCATGCGCGACTACAGCTACCGCGTGCTGCTGGACCGCGAGGGGCGGGTGGCCTCGCGTTACCCGGGCGCCGAGGGCACGGTGCTGTTGCTGCAACTGGAGCACGGGCGCGTGACGGCCAAGCAGGAATTGGCCGATGCACAGGCACTGCGCGAGGCGCTGGCCGAGGTGAAGGCGCGTTGAAGATCCCCGCTGAGTTCATCGTTCACGAAACCGCGCACTGGGTACTCAACCACCATCTGTCTTCGGCGTTGCCGGGTTACCTGATGCTGGGGTCGCGCCAGCCGGTCGATTCACTGGCGCAACTGCCCGACGCGGCGCTGGCCGAGATGGGCGGGCTGATGGCCAGGACGCAGGCGGTGATGGAGCGCCAGTTGCAGCCCAAGTGGCTGTATATCAGCCGGTACGGGCATATGCCGGGGTACCCGATTCACTTTCACTTCATCCCGGTGTACGACTGGGTGGAGGCGCTGTTCTGGCAGGATGAGCGCTATCGGCTGCTGCAGACCTATGCCGGGGCCGGCTGCCAGTCGCTCACCGATGGCGCGGAGCTGACCCTGTTCGTGTGGCGCGAGTTCGGTGAGCGCGAAGACCCGCCAGCGGTGCAGGGGCGCTCGGTAGGTGAAGCCATTGAATGTGTGCGTGAGGCGTTGCGATGAGGGGCCTGTGGATGGAAGGGGCACTACCCGTGTGATTTGAGCCATGCGAGCGCTTTGCGCTCGATCGCGGGTCAAGCCCGCTCCCACAGAAGCAGCGCAAACCTGTGGGAGCGGGCTTGACCCGCGATCGGGTGCGCAGCACCAGCAGGCAACTACGCCCCTCACTTCACCGGATGCGCCGCCACCGCCACCTTCAACGCCTCGGTCACCAGCTCGATCAGCACCGGCCTGGCACTGGCCTGCATGGCCTTGCCGATGTCTGGCTGCTTGCTCATTACCTTGTCGGCATACTTGGATTCGCGACCTTCGCTGGCCAGTGACGCCAGCTCCTTCGCCGAGAACGACTGGCTGTAGGCCTCGACCAGGTGCTGGTCCCACTGCGGCTGGTACTTGGGCAGCAGCCCCTTGATGGCCGCCGTCACGCTCTTTTCCGCTTGCTGGCTGCCGACCTGCGCAGTCAGCAGGCCGTAGGTGTTGGTGCGCATGGCCGCCGACAGCGCAATCGGCCCCAGGTTGGCCCCGGCCTGGCTCTTGACCACGAACTCGCGCGCCGCCTCTGCGGCCGGTGCCTTGGCATAGGCAGTGCCACCCAGTCCGCTCAACGCCAGTAGGGCAAGCAGGGTATACAGAACTTTCATGATCACTCCGTTCTCGACAATCCGAATCTACTGCGCCAGATGCTCCAGCGCGATGCCCGGCCGCTCCACATGGCGGTAGCCGGTCTGGCCGGCCACTGGCACGGGCACGCCCGGTTGCGGGGCCCTGGCCTGGGTACGATAACCCAGCGGGCTGGTGCCCAGCTCTTTCTGAAACACCCGGCGCATGCGTTCTTCGCGGCCGAAGCCGACGGTTTCGGCAATGCGCTTGATCGGCTCGCGGGTGGTCTCCAGCAGGCGGCACGCCGCTTCAAGGCGCAATGTTTCCACCGCCTGGGCCGGCGTGTCACCCGTGGCCGCCACATAGGCCCGGGCAAAATGCCGCGGGCTCATGCCGAACTGCTCGGCCAGGCGCTCCACCCGCAGGTCGCCATCCAGGTTGGCGGCGATCCAGGCATGCAGCCGGGCCAGGCGCACATCCGGTGCGGTGCGCAGCGCGTTGGACTGTGCCTGCAACGAGGCACTGAGTTGCGGTTGCCCGGCCGAGCGCCACAGAAACACCGTGAAGTAGCGTGCCAGCGCCAGGGCCGCGTGGGGGCCCAGGTCCTGCTCCACCAGTGCCAGCGCCAGGTCGATGCCCGCCGTGGCGCCGCCGCAGGTCCACAGGTTGGCGTCGTTCAGGTACAGCGCGTCGGGCTGGCACTGCACGCTGGGGTAGCGCGCCTGCAACTCGTCATTGAACTTCCAGTGGGTCACCACCCGACGGCCATCGAGCAGGCCCGCAGCCGCCAGCGCGAAGGTGCCGGTGCCCACCGAGCACAGCCGGCGAATCTGCCCATGGCGCCGGCGCAGCCAGTCGCACGCGCGCGGGTCTGCTTCCAGTGCGGCCACCCCAGGGCCGCCGGCCACGATCAGGGTGTCGATGTCGCGCAGCTCCAGGTCCAGCTGCGCCAGTGAACGGGTCATCACCTCGATGCCCGACACCGTGCTGATCAGGCCGCCCTCGGGCGAGGCCAGTACCAGGCGATAGGGCGGGTGCTGTGCGAACGCGCCGGCCAGCAGGCGCGGCACGGCGCCGAACACCTCCAGCGGGCCGGCCGCATTGAGCAGCAACGCATCGTCGAAACCCAGCACCACCACCGCGCGGGGCGCGGGTGGCGTGGCAGCAAAGGAGGGGTGTTTGGCATGGAGTTGCACGGGGGGCCTCGACATACTGGGTTCAACACGAAACAAGGGGACGACAATGCCGTTATTCGCTGCTGCTGCCAAGCACCTGCACGCCCGCCGCACCACCTTGCGCGCCGTGGCGCTGTGCGCCGGCATGGTGCTGGCCCAGGCCGTCAGCGCCGCACCTGCCGCGCTGCGGGTCGGTGACCAGAGCGGGCTGGTACAAACCCTGCTGCAGGCCGCCGGGGAGGCCGAGCCCCTTACCTTGCCCCTGAGCTGGCACCCGTTCCCGGCCGGCCCGGCCTTGCTCGAGGCGCTGAGTGCCGGGGCGGTGGATGTGGGGGTGGTGGGCAATGCGCCGCCGGTGTTTGCCCAGGCCGGCGGTTTCGACATCCGTATCATCGGCGTGGCCGACGGCGCCCAGAACAACAATGCGCTGCTGCTGCCACAAGGCTCGACGGTGCAACAGGTGGCCGACCTCAAGGGCCGGCGCGTGGCGGTGGCCAAGGGCTCCAGCGGCCACTACCTGCTGCTGGCCGCGCTGCGCCAGGCCGGGCTGAGCCCTCGCGAGGTGAAGATCGCCTACGCCAGCCCCATCGATGCGCAAAACGCCTTTGCCAGTGACCATCTGGACGCCTGGGCGGTGTGGTACCCCTTTGTCGGGCAGGCCACCGCCCACGGCGCCCGGGTGCTGGTGGACGGCTCGGCCTGGCCCGAGACCGGCCTTAACTTCACGGTCGCCAGCGGCCAGGCCCTGGCCGACCCGCAGCGTGCTCGACAGCTGGGCGAGCTGATGGTGCGCCTGGCCAGGGCGCAGGCCTGGGCCACCGCCCACCCGGATGCCTGGGCCCAGGCGCTGGCAGGCAGCACGCGCCTGCCCCTTGAGCTGGTGCGCGAGATGCTGGCGCACCAGCACCTGCGCTATGTGCCCATCGACCCTTCGATCATCGCCTTGCAGCAACGCCTGGCCGATGCCTTCGCCGCCGAGCGCCTGATCCCAAAACCGCTGCAGGTTGAACAGGTATTCGATAGCCGTTTCAACAGTTTGCTGCCACAACCTGACTAAACACTTCAACTCGACCTGCCATGCCGATCTGCCGTCGGCAGGGCACCACTCACCCGGAGAAACGTCATGACTTCCCTGCACACCCCGACCCTCAAACGCCACAGGACCGGCCTGGTTGCCGTGGACCACGCCCGCAGCGCCGGGGGTTACACCCTGTTCGCACCGCAGACCGCCGACGGCAACGTGTTCCTGATCGACCTGGACGGCGAAGTGGTACACCGCTGGAAGCTGCCCCAGCGCCCCGGTCGCGACGCGGTGATACTGCCCAACGGCAACCTGGGCTACAACGGCAACCACCCCGACTCCCCCGAGCTGTTCCCCGGCTGGTCGGTGTGGCACGGCGGCGCCTTCAGTGAAGTCACCGCGCAAGGCGAGGTGGTGTGGCAGCACACCGACCTGCTGCACCACCACGATGCACAGTGGCTGGACAACGGCCACCTGCTGTACACCACGGTCGAGCCCCTGAGCCCCGAGCTGGCCAGCCGCGTGGTGGGCGGTATTCCCGGCAGCGAGGCGGCGGGCGGGGTGATCTATGCCGATGTGGTCAAGGAGGTGGATCGCCAGGGCCAGGTGGTGTGGGAGTGGCGCAGCTGGGAGCACCTACGCCCCGAGGACTACCCGCTGCACGACACCTTCGAGCGCTACCACTGGCCCATGACCAATGCGGTGACCCCGGGTCGCGATGGCAAGGTGATCCTCAGCCTGCGCAGCGTGTCGTCGGTGATCGCCGTGCAGCGCGGCAGCGGCGAGGTGCTGTGGCGTCTGGGCCACGATCTGGTGGCGCAGCAGCATTGCCCGAGCGAGCTGGAGAACGGCCGCATCCTGGTGTTCGACAACGGTATTTCGCGGCCCCACGTGTCGATGCCGCACTCGCGCATCCTGGAGATCGACCCGCTGACCCGGCGCATCGAATGGCAGTACGCCGATACCCCCGGCTACGCCTTCTTCACCCCGTTCATGGGCGGTGCGCAGCGCCTGCACAACGGCAACACGCTGATCACCGAGGCCAACTTCGGCCGCCTGTTCGAAGTGACGCCGGCCGGCGAGGTGGTGTGGGAGTACATCAACCCGCATTTTGCCGCCTACCCCGATGCGGCCTCGCGCCGCTACCTGCCGGGCGAGAACAACGCGATCTTCCGCGCGCACCGTTACCAACGCGACGACATTCCCTGGCTGAAAGCCTGAACACAGCGCACCAGCACCCACCCTCACGCTCACGCACACCACGCGCAGCGAGGTACCGCCATACCCCAAAGGAATCGATGATGAAGCTGCCATATCCACGCCCCCTGTGCCTGGCCGCACTGGGCCTGCTGTCACTGCCTGCGTCAGCCACTGAACCTACCCCCACCGACGCCCCGACTCTTGCCCCGGTGACGGTCGAGGCGCGCCGGCGCAGCGAAGAGGCGCAGCACGTGCCCACCCCCATGAGCGTGCTGGGCGCCCAGGCCCTGGAGGCCCAGCGCCTGTATCGCCTGCAGGACCTGCAACAGGCCATGCCCAGCGTCAACGTGGCGTTCATGAACCCGCGCCAGTCGAGCCTGTCGATTCGCGGGCTGGGCAACAACCCGGCCAGTGACGGCCTGGAGGGCAGCGCCGGGATCTACCTCGACAACGTCTACCTGGGCCGCCCCGGCATGGCCGTGTTCGACCTGCTGGACATCGAGCAGATCGCCTTGCTGCGCGGCCCGCAAGGCACCCTGTTCGGCAAGAACACCACGGCCGGGGTGCTCAACATCGCCACCCGCCAGCCCACCTTCACCCCGCAGGGCAACGTGTCGACGTCGCGGGGCGAGGACGGCTACCGGCAGGTGCAGGGCGGTGTGTCGGGGCCGTTGACCGAAACGCTGGCCGGGCGGGTGGCGGCCTACCGCACCGACGAGAACGGCTACGTGGAGAACCGGTTCGACGGCGACACCCTGGGCGGCGGCCGACGCCAGGGCTTTCGCGGGCAGTTGCTGTTCAAGCCGCAGGAAGACTTCAGCCTGCGCTGGATCGGCGACTACAACGAGGAGCAATCCAGCGCCGGCACGCGCTCGCTGTTCAGCACCGGGCCGACCATCAACGGGGTCAACCGCTATGAACAGCGGGCCCAGGCGGTGGGCGCGACGCTGGTCGACGGGCGCAGGGTCAACCTCGATGCCGACCAGCGTGTCACGGTGTTCCAGGGCGGCACCTCGCTGGAGGCGAACTGGGGGCTGGCCGATGGCTTCACGCTGACGTCGATCAGCGCCTACCGCTGGTGGGACTTCACCCCGCGCAACGACGACGAACTGAACGTGGACGTGATGCACAACGTAGGCCAGTCGGCCCGCGACAAGCAGTATTCGCAAGAGCTGCGCCTGGCCTCGCCGCTGGGTGAGCGGTTCGATTACGTGGTGGGCGGCTATTACTTCGGCCAGCAGATGCAGAACCGCGTGTTCACCGAATACGGGCCGCTGGCCGACACCTGGAACGGCACCCCGCAGGGCGCATTGAACGATGTGAACAGCGTGGGCCACGGCAGCATCGACACCGACAGCTTCGCCACCTTTGCCCAGGGCACCTGGCACCTGACCCCGCGCCTGGACCTGAGCCTGGGCCTGCGCGGTACCTACGAGCGCAAGTTGGCCAGGGTGACGCGCGATGCCCCGGTGGGCGGCGCGAGCGTGACGGGGGCGGCGGCAGCGGTAAGGCAGGGGCGTGTCGGCGCCTATGATTCGGGCGACCTCAGCCTCTACAGCTTCAGCCCGTCGGCGCTGGCCAGCCTGGCCTGGCGGGTGAACGACCAGGTGCTGGCGTATGGCTCGTTGTCCCATGGGGAGAAGTCCGGCGGGGTCAACCTCAGCGTGGCCAGCGCCCCGGTGGCCGGCGCCGACTCGCTGCTGATCGGTAGCGAACGGGCCAACGACGCCGAACTGGGCATCAAGACCACGCTGCTGGATCAGCGCCTGCAACTCAATGCCAACCTGTTCTGGACGATTGTGCACGGCTACCAGACCAACGCCTACGACGACGCCAACCTCACCAGCTACCTGACCAACGCCGGCAGCGTGCGCAGCCGTGGCCTTGAGCTGGACAGTACCTGGCGGGTGAGCCGTGGCCTGACCCTGAGCCTGAACGGCTCGTGGAACGATGTACGCTACCTGTCCTACGAAAACGCCCCATGCCCGGCGGAGGTGGCCTTGCGCCCCGGCGCCCCGGCCGCCTGCGACCTCAGCGGGCATAACGTGGTGGGCGCGGCCAAATGGATTGCCAACACCAGCGCCAGCTACCAGTGGGGCCTGGACAACGGCCTGCAACCCTACGTGAACGGCAACTACGCCTGGCGCTCGCAGGCGGTGGGCACGGTGGACGATTCGCGCCTGGCGCAGTTGCCGGGGTATGCGCTGGTCAACCTGTCGGCGGGGGTGCGCGGCGACTGGGGCCAGGGCCAGTGGGACGTGTCGCTGTGGCTGAAGAACGCCTTCGACAAGACCTACTACACCACCCTGTGGAACTCGCCCAACGGCGCCTACACCGGGGTGTTGGGTACGCCGCGCACCCTGGGCATGAGTGCACGCTACGACTTCTGAGGCGTGGGCTTCAGGAGTACGCCTGCACCACCCAGCGTACCTTCGCCAGCGCCGCGCGCAGCGTGTCCAGGTCCACCGAGCCCAGCGCCAGCCTGAGTGCACGCGGCACGTGACTGGTGGTGGCGAACGGCTGCGCGGTGGACACCGCCACCTGTTCGCGCATCAGGGCGGCGGCGATCTGTTCGGCGCGGGCGTCATCGGCCAGCGGTAGCCACAGAAAGTACGAAGTGGGGTGGGTGACGCAGGGCATGCCCGCCAGTACTTCGCGGGCGATGGCCTGCCTGGCCTGGGCATCGGCGCGCTTCTCGGCTTCCAGGCGCTCCACCGTGCCGTCCTCGATCCAGGCGCAGGCAATGGCGGTCATCACCCCGGGGGTGTTCCAGGTGGTGGCGCGAATGGAGCGCTCCAGCGCGGCAACCTGGTGCGGCGGCGCGGCAATGAAGCCCACGCGCAGGCCGGTGGCGATGTTCTTCGACAGGCCTGACACGTACAGCGTGCGCTCCGGTGCCAGCTGGGCCAGGGGCGGCGGCGCGTCGTCGGCCAGGAAGGCGTAGGCGGCGTCCTCGATCAGGTGCAGGTTGTGGGTGCGGGCAATCGACACCAGTTGTTCGCGCTGCTCCAGGCTCATCACCCAGCCCAGCGGGTTGTGCAGCGTGGGCATGCTGTACACCGCGCGTACCGGGCGGCTGCGGCACAGCCGCTGCAGGGCGCCGAGGTCCGGCCCGTGGGGCGTGACCGGAATCGGCAGCATCTCGAGGCGCAACGCCTCGGCCAGCACCTTGAACCCGGAGTAGGTGAGGGCGTCGACCGCGATCACGTCGCCGGGCTGCAGCAGGGCCATCAGCACCACGGCCAACCCGTGCTGGGCGCCGCTGACGATCAGTACCTGCTCTGGATTCACCTCGAGCCCGCAACCGAGCAGGTGCCGGGCGATGCAGGCGCGTTCATGGGCGCGCCCGGCATGGGGCTGGTAGCGCAGCAGCGCTTCCAGGTCGCCGCTCAGTGCCAGCTGGCGCAAGCCGCTGCGCAGCAGGTCGGCCTGGCCGGGCAATGCTGGGTAGTTGAAGTTCAGGTCGGCCATGCCGGCGGCCACCACCTGCTGGTCGACGCCCAGGTCGGGCGGCAGCGAGGTTTCGCGCACGAAGGTGCCGCGCCCGGTCTCGCCGCTCACCAGGCCCATCTGCTCGAGTTCGGCATAAACCCGTGACGCGGTGACCAGGGCCAGGCCATGGGTCGCGGCCAGGTGACGGTGGGTGGGCAGGCGGGTGCCAGGGGCGAGCCTGCCGTCACGAATGTCGGCGGCAAAGGTGTCGACCAGGGCCTTGTAGCGCGAACGAGGCATGTGCAGATGTATCCATGACGATTTTTTGATTGTGCTGATCGTCGGCCCTAGCATGGTTTTTGGCAAGCGTGCCCTTACCCCTGCAACCTGTCGAGCGTGACTTCAATGGAACAGACTCTCAAACCTCGTACCCTGGACGACGCCACCCGTGGCTGGATCAACGGCCTGATCGGCGTGGTGATTTTCAGCGGCTCCTTGCCGGCCACGCGCCTGGCGGTGCTGGAATTCGACCCGGTGTTCCTCACCGTGGCGCGTGCCGCCATTGCCGGTGTACTGGCGCTGGCCTTGCTGATGCTGCTCAGGCAACCGCGCCCGACCCGGGCTCAGGTAATGCCCTTGATCGTGGTGTCGCTTGGGGTGGTGGTGGGGTTTCCGCTGCTGACCGCGCTGGCCTTGCAGTACGTGACCTCGGCGCATTCGATCGTGTTCATCGGCATGCTGCCGCTGGCCACCGCGGTGTTTGGCGTGCTGCGCGGGGGCGAGCGCCCGCGCCCGGTGTTCTGGCTGTTTTCGGTGCTGGGGTGCTTGATGGTGGTGGGCTTTGCGTTGTCGCAGGGCTTGGCGGCGTCGCCCCAGGGTGACCTGCTGATGCTGCTGGCGGTGGTGGTGTGCGGCCTGGGTTATGCCGAGGGGGCACGGTTGTCGCGGGCGCTGGGCGGTTGGCAGGTGATCTGCTGGGCACTGCTGGTGTCGTTGCCTGTGATGCTGGTGCTGACCTGGTACCTGGCGCCGTCGACGTTCGCGGGTATCAGCCTGCCGGCGTGGGTGAGCCTGGGGTATGTGTCGCTGTTCAGCATGCTGATCGGTTTCGTGTTCTGGTACCGCGGCCTGGCCCAGGGCGGGATTGCGGCGGTGGGGCAGTTGCAGCTGCTGCAGCCGTTCTTTGGCCTGGCCTTGGCGGCGGGGTTGCTGGGCGAGCAGGTCAGCCCGGGGATGCTGGGGGTGACGGTGGGGGTGATCCTGTGTGTGGCGGGGGCGAGGCGGTGGGCGCGGTAGACGGTTGCGCCCAGCCTGGGCTTTTGAGCCGAACTCATCTGATCCGCTTTTTGCCTCGCTAGCTGCATCTGTTTCCAGATCAGAAGGGGGCAGACAATGTGGCCTTCGACAGCCGCACCCCCTCAGTTAGGAGCTCCCATGGGCAAGATGGCAATTTTTGTATTCGGCTTTCTGGTATTGGCCTTCGCAATCGGAGCACTGGGTACCATCTCCCCCCTGTAACCCCCGCCACACACCGCACAAAACCAGGAAGGCGCCGAGACTTCCGCGCCTTCTTTTCTATTCTGCCACCAAGCCCTTGTTCACCCGCCACGCCAGCGGCAGCGTGAACAGCAGCGTGGCCGCCAGCACCACCACCGCCGTGGGCACCCCGGTAACGTCCCCCAGCCGCCCGAACACCACCGGTGCCAGCGCGCCGCCACCGATGGTGCCGGTGTAGAACAGCGCGAAGGCCTGCTCGTGCTTGCCGGCAGCCGCCAGCTCCGGCACCACGCCATACAGCACCGACGAGGTGCCGTTCAGCGCCAGGCCCAGCAACGGCAGCATCACCAGCGTGGCCGAATACGGCAGCACCACCGCCAGCACGATCAACAGCGCAGTCCCCGCTTCGGTGAGCGAGACGGTTTTCAGCAGGCCGATGCGTGCGCCCAGGTAGCCGCACAGCAGCTTGCCGAAGGCCCCGCCCACGAACAGCAGCGTCAGCGCCAGGCCGATACCGGCGGTGCCGGCGCCCTTGAGCCTGAGCAGAAACGGCAGGAAGGTCAGAAACCCCATGCGCACCGCGCTGTCGAGCATGCCCAGCATCAGCAGGGCACGCAGGCCGCCCGGCGAGCCGTTTCCGGTGGCCAGCTTCGGCGCCTTGCCGCCCGCCGCCAGGGCCTGGGCCCGGGAGGGGATCAGCCACCACAGCAACACCGCCGCAGCCACACCCAGCACGCCCAGCAGCGTTGCACCGGTACGCCAGCTGACGGCCACCAGCAGCACGCCCATCAGGCCCGGAATGACCGCCTTGCCGATATCGCCCGCGAAGTTGTAGTGCGACAGCGCCTGCTTGACCCCGCCGCCCGCCGCGTGGCTGTCGGTGATCATCGAGGAGGCCAGCGGGTGCTGGGTACTGGCGCCCAGCCCGCCCAGCATCAGCGCCACCAGCAGCACACCCAGGCCGGTGGCCTGGCCGGCGACCAGGTAGGCCACGCCGGCCAGCAGCGTGCCGCCCACCAGCAGGCGCTCGCGGCCAAAGCGCCGGGCCGCGCGGCTGGCCAGTAGCTGAAAGCCGGCCATCATCCCGGAATAGGCCCCGCGCAACAGGCCCACCTGGGCCAGGCTGAGGCCGAACTGCGCCTGCCACAGCGGCAGCAGCACGTAGATCACGTCGGTGAGCCCGTCGTGCACCGCGTGGGCGCTGCAGCCGGCCAGCAGCGAGCGGCGGCGCACCGAGGTTTCGGTGGTGACGGTGGCGTTACGGGGTACCGTTTCTTCCATGGATGACAAACCCTTCGCGTTCGGTCAGACGCTCGTAGTATGCCCGAACCGCTGCAAAATCCGGATGCTCCAGCGGGGTTTCGAACCAGCGATTGACCGACAGGCCGATGGCGATGTCCGCCAGTGAAAAGTCCTGGCCACTGACGTAGGCGCCGGTCGATTCGAGCTGGCGGTCGAGGATCTGCAGGTTGGTGGTCCACTGCCTGCATGCCGCCGCCAGTGCCTCGGGGTCCTGATGGTCGGGGGAATGGCGCACCAGCGACAGGAAGGGGTAGGTCCAGGACTTGTTGAGGTCGGTGGCCTGCCAGTCCATCCACTGGTCCACCCGTGCGCGCACCCGGGGCTCGGCGGGGTAGAGGTGCTGCCCGTGGTACTGGTTGGCCAGGTAGCGCAGGATGCTGTTGGACTCCCACAGCACGAAGTCGCCGTCCTTGATCACCGGCACCATGGCGTTGGGGTTGAGGGCCAGGAACTGCGGGCTGAAGGTGGACCTGAAGCCCGAGCCCCAGTCCTCGCGCTCGAAGGCGATACCCAGCTCGGTGCAGGCCCATAGCACCTTGCGTACATTGATGGAGGAAGCTTTGCCGAGTATCTGCAGCATGGGAGGCCCTTGTGGTTCGGTAGGGGAGTGAGGCGCGTCAGTCGCCGGTGGTGTCGTCGAGCGAGGCCATGTCGATCACGAAGCGGTAGCGCACATCGGAGCGCTGCATGCGTTCGAACGCCTCGTTGATCTGGTCCATGCGGATCATTTCACACTCCGGCAGAATGTTCTTCTTCGCGCAGAAGTCGAGCATCTCCTGGGTTTGCGCAATCCCGCCAATCGGCGAGCCGGCCAGGCGCCGCCGGCCGAGGATGAACGGCACGGTCAGTTGTTCGTCGATCGGCCCCACCTGGCCGACGATCACCAGGGTGCCGTCCACGTCCAGCAGCGACATGTAGGGCGACACGTCATGGCGCACCGGCACCGTGTCGATGATCAGGTCGAAGCTGGAGCGCGCGGCGGCCATGGCCTTGGCGTCGGACGATACCAGCAGCTTGTCGGCGCCCAGCGCCCGCGCATCATCGAGTTTGTCGGGGGTGCGGCTGAGCACCGTGACGTCGGCACCCAGGCCCGCCGCCAGCTTCACGGCCATGTGCCCCAGCCCGCCCAGGCCGATGACCGCGACGCGGCTGCCGGGCCCGGCATTCCAGGTGCGCAGCGGCGAATAGGTGGTGATGCCGGCGCACAGCAGCGGCGCGGCCTTGGCCAGGTCCAGGCCGTCGGGCACGCGCAGCACGAACTCCTCGCGCACTACAAGGTGCTTGGAATAGCCGCCGTAGGTGGGTTCGCGGGTGATGCGGTCCAGGCTGTTGTAGGTTTGCGTGTTGTTCTCGCGGCACAGCTGTTCCTCGCCCTTGCGGCACTGGTCGCACTGCTGGCAGGAGTCGACCATGCAGCCCACCGCCACGGCGTCACCGACCTTGTAGCGGGTGACCTGGCTGCCCACCTCGGTCACGCGCCCGACGATCTCGTGGCCGGGCACGATCGGGTAGCGGCTGAAACCCCAGTCGTCGCGGGCCTGGTGCAGGTCGGAGTGGCATACGCCGCAATACAGGATCTGCATCGCCACGTCGTTGGGGCGCAGGGCGCGGCGTTCGAACTTGAAGGGTGCCAGCGGTGCTTCGCGGTGCTGCGCTGCATAGCCAATGGTGTACATGTTCACCTCTCGTCACGCTCGGGAATGGGGACCAGGGTTTCAATATAGCCAGCATGGCGGGCTTCGGTGGGCGGGTAGGGATATTGGCGGGAACTCTTGGCCTGGGGGGCCTATCCTAATGAATGTAGGTTCCCCCCCCATCACGGAGGCATCGTCATGCGCCGTTTACTGCTGGTTTCTTCCCTTGTGCTCTGCCTGCCTTTGGGCACGGCCCTGGCCCGTGTGGATGGTCGCGATGTCGCCACCTCCGCCGGGGTTTCCGCCTCGTTGTACTCGACCTTCAAGGACGACAAGCTGGTGATTCCGGCGCGCGATGATGCTTCGACGTTCATCGCCAGCGGCGGCGAAATTCGCGGTGTGTACCTGGAGTCAATGCTGCAGCGTATCCGTCAGCAGAACCCTGGGTTGCAGGCCAGTGACGAAGACCTGGCCAAGGCGATACTGACCCAGGATGAGCTGGGGGCGGGGCAGTAAGGCGCCGCAGGCAAGGTGAGCCCATCGCGGGTCAAGCCCGCTCCCACAGGGATCTTCATGGCCTTTGTGGGAGCGGGCTTGACCCGCGATGAGTACGCCGCGATCTATCAGACTGAAGCCGGATCAACCTTGCCAGGGTCGATGCCCAGCGCTTCGATCGCCCCGGCCACCACCTCGCGCTCGATCACCCCGTCCGCCGCCAGCGCATTCAGCGCCGCCAGCACGATGAACTGGCGGTCCACCTCGAAATGCCGGCGCAGCGCCTCGCGGGTGTCCGACTGGCCGAAGCCGTCGGTACCCAAGGCCACGAAACGCCTTCCGGTCATCCACGGCCGGATCTGGTCGGCATGGATCTTCATGTAGTCCGTGGCCACCACCACCGGCCCCGCATGCCCCTGCAGCAGCGTTTCGATGTATGGCGTCTTCGGCGCCTGCAGCGGGTGCAGCAGGTTCCAGCGCTCCACCGCCTGCGCCTCGCGCCGCACCTCGGTCAGGCTGGTGGCGCTCCACACCTCGCTGCTGACGCCGAAATCACGCTGCAGAATATCCGCCGCCGCCAGCACCTCGTTCAGTATCGAGCCGCTGCCCATCAACTGCACATGCCGCTCGCCCTGCGGCGGTTTTTCTACCGGCAGGCGGTACAGCCCCTTGAGAATGCCTTGCTCTGCGCCTTCGGGCATGGCGGGGTGGGCGTAGTTCTCGTTGAGCACGGTGATGTAGTAGTACACGTCCTCCTGCTCGGCATACATGCGGCGCATGCCGTCCTGGATGATTACCGCCAGCTCGTAGGCATAGGTGGGGTCGTAGGAGACGCAGCAGGGCACGGTGGCCGACATCACGTGGCTGTGCCCATCGTCATGCTGCAAGCCTTCGCCCATCAACGTGGTACGCCCGCTGGTGGCGCCCAGCAGAAACCCCCGTGCGCGCGCATCGCCCGCCGCCCACAGCAGGTCGCCCACTCGCTGGAAGCCGAACATCGAATAGAAGATGTAGAACGGCAGGGTCATCACGCCATGGTTGGCGTAGGCGGTGCTGGCGGCAATCCACGACGAGGTGGCGCCGGACTCGTTGAGCCCTTCCTGCATGATCTGGCCGTCGGTGCTCTCCTTGTAGTAGCTGAGCGTGCCGGCATCCTGCGGCGTGTACAGCTGGCCCACATGGGAGTGGATGCCGATCTGGCGGAACAGCCCCTCCATGCCGAAGGTGCGTGATTCGTCGGGCACGATCGGTACGACGAGGCGGCCGACCTGCGGGTCCTTGAGCAGGGTGCCGAGAATGCGCACGAACGCCATGGTGGTGGAGATGGCACGGTCACCGGTGCCCTTGAGCTGGCTGTCGAAGGCCTCCAGGGCCGGCACCTGCAACGGCTCGACCCTGGCCTGGCGCGCCGGCACATGCCCGCCCAGGCGATCACGGGCCACCTGCAGGTAGCGCGCATCGGCGCTGTCGGGGGCGGGCTTGAGGTAGGGGATCTCGCCGAGGCGCTCATCACTCAGGTCCAGGCCGAAGCGGTCGCGGAAGGCCTTGACCGCCTCGTCGCCCATCTTCTTCAACTGGTGGTTGATGTTCTGGCCTTCGCCGGCTTCGCCCATGCCGAAGCCCTTGACGGTCTTGGCCAGGATCACCGTTGGCCGCCCCGTGTGACGCACGGCCGCCGCGTAGGCGTTGTACACCTTGACCGGGTCGTGCCCGCCGCGAGCCAGCTTCCAGATGTCGTCATCGCTCAGGTCGCTGACCATCGCCAGCAGTTCCGGGTACTTGCCGAAGAAGTGCTCGCGCACGTAGGCGCCGTTCTGCGACTTGTAGGTCTGATACTCGCCGTCCACGCACTCCATCATGCGCTGGCGCAGGATGCCGCTGCTGTCCCTGGCCAGCAGCGCATCCCAGCCGCTGCCCCACACCACCTTGATCACGTTCCAGCCGGCAGCACGGTACAGGCTCTCGAATTCCTGGATCACCTTGGCGTTGCCACGTACCGGGCCGTCCAGGCGCTGCAGGTTGCAGTTGACCACGAAGATCAGGTTGTCGAGTTTTTCGCGCCCGGCCAGCGAGATGGCCGCCAGCGACTCGGGCTGATCCATTTCGCCGTCACCGAGAAACGCCCACACCTTGCGGCCCTGGCGTGGGGTGAGGTCGCGGTCTTCGAGGTAGCGCATGAAGCGCGCCTGGTAGGCCGCGGTGATCGGCCCCAGGCCCATGGACACGGTGGGAAACTGCCAGAACTCGGGCATCAGCCGCGGGTGCGGGTAGGACGACACGCCATCGCGGTCGGTCTCGCGGCGAAAGTTGTCCAGCTGCGCCTCGCTCAGGCGCCCTTCGAGGTAGGCCCGGCCATAGATACCCGGCGCCGAGTGGCCCTGGATGTACACCATGTCGCCGGCAAACTGCGCGGTGCGCCCGCGAAAGAAATGGTCGAAGCCCACGTCATACAGCACCGCCGCCGAGGCGTAGGTGGCGATATGCCCGCCCACCCCCGAATGCTTGCCGGCGCGCAGCACCATGGCCAGTGCGTTCCAGCGGATATAGGCATTCAGGCGCTGCTCGGTGGCCAGGTCGCCGGGGTAGGGCAGTTCGCGCTCGGGGCCGATGGTGTTGACGTAGGGGGTGTTGACGCGGCCACGAAAGTCGCCGTGCAGCGACACGTCCAGGTCCAGCATCTGGTCGATCAGGAAGTGCGCACGCGAGCGCCCCTCCACCTCGACAACGGTGGCCAGGGACTCAAGCCATTCCTGGGTCTGCTCGGGATCTGGGTCGTTCAACAGAGGGGGCTGCTGTTGCATCGGTAATCCTCCTGCGGGGTTGTGGCGGGCAGTGCCGGCAGGCCTGCCGGGTAGTAGTTGCATTTGCAATTGATTCTAGGCATGCGCCCCGTATGATTGCAAATGCAATAACTTTGACCCGAGGAACCCTCATGGCTGCACCCACCGCTGACCTCTGGTTCAGCTTCATTCGCGCCCACCGCAACCTGATTCGCGAAATCGAACGCCGCCTGGCCGACCAGGGCCTGCCCGTGTACGCCTGGTATGACGCGCTGTGGGGCATCGAGAGCGGCCCCGATGGCTGCCGACGCATGCACGAGCTGGCCGATGTGATGGCCATCGAGCGTTACAACCTGACCCGACTGGTCGACCGTCTGGAGGCCGAAGGGCATGTGGTGCGCAAGAAGGTCGCGGGCGACGGGCGCGGCGCCCTGGCGTGTATCACCGACAGCGGCAAGGCGCTGCGCAAGCGCATGTGGGCGGTGTACAAGCAGGCAGTGGACGAGCTGTTTCTGAGCCAGTTCACGCCCGAGCAACAGTCGCTGTTCGCCCAGGCGCTGGAACAGTCGAGCTTCAAGGCCCGGGCGTCATTCGTCTAGGCTCAGCCGGGCCTGTGCGGCGGGTAGCGCCTGGGTGTCGAACAGGCCCTGGCCGGCCAGTGCCTGCAACGCGCTGAAGGTTATCCAGCGCCGATCCAGGCAGTTGCCCGGCGCCAGGCTGTCGGCGCCCAGTGCGGTGAAGGGCGCCGTGACATGCGGGGCAAGCTGGTCGGCGATGTGCTGGGCATAGCCGGTCACGGCGATCACCGGCGTGCTGGCCGACATCAGGCAGTACTGCAGGTAGCTCTTGCGTGGCGCGGCCTCGGGGTGCAGGCGGTTCCAGCGCGCGGCATCGTCGCTGTCACGGGCCAGGCGCGTGTAGCTGGGGCAACTCCACAACTGGCTGGCGATGCCCCAGTGCGTGTCGAGCAGCACCGCGGCGGCGCGCACCTCCCGGAGCATGGCGCCGGCGCCCAGCAGGCGTACCTGGGGACGGGCAGCGCTGGTGGGCTGCAACGGGTACATGCCCAGGAATGCATCGCTGCAATCGTCGTGTGCCGGTTCATCGGCTGCCGGCGGCTGGTCGTGCAGGGTCATGTAATAGAAGCCGTGGCGCCCCTGTACGTACAGCTCGTCCAGCGCCGCCAGCAGGATGGCCTGGGCCTCGGCAGCGCTGGCGGGGTCGTACGGGCGGCACTGGGCGTTGGCCGACAGCCACAACGGCAGCCACGGGTGCGCACCCTTGGGCCAGCGCGAGGCGGCCGATTCCAGGTCGTTGAACACGATGCCGCGGTGGCCGATCTGCTCGGCCAGCATCGACACGCGGGCCGAGCTCGGCGACTGGGTGAGGTAGATCAGCGGGCGTTCGCGGCTGGGCGCCTGCTGGCGAAACCAGATGCCCCAGGGGCTGACCACCTCGCTCGCGCTGTCGGCGCGATCATTGATCACCCACAGGTTGCCCGCCACGGCCGGGTCGTGCTCGATGCGGTGCACGGTCTGCAAAATCTGCAACAGCGGCGAGTGCGACGCTGCGCCGGTCGACGGCAGGCCGGCCTCGATGCTGCGAATGCAGGCGTGGGCGGCCAGTCGGGCAGGGGGGATGGCAGGCAGTGAATCCACGGGGCAGCTCCATGATCGGTCCTTGGCAGAAGCGCAAGGGATACTGCAATCTGATTGCAAATGCAATCAGATGCTGTCGGCACGATCAGGGCGCTGCGCTTTCAGGTATGGGGCACCGCGGCGGGTGCTGCGTTGCCGGCGTACTGGGGCTTGAGGTGGCCTTGTTCGTCCAGCAGGTAGGCGTCCATGATTTCCCGGACCACCGGCCCGGCCACGCGCCCACCGGCCTCGCCGTTCTCGATCATCACCGCGATGGCGATGCTCGGGTGGTCGGCGGGGGCAAAGCCCACGAACAACGCGTTGTCGCGGTGGCGCTCCAGGGTCTTGTCGCGGTTGTAGCGTTCCCCCTGCTTGATCGCCACCACCTGCGCGGTGCCGCTCTTGCCGGCGATGCGGTACTGCGCCCCGGCAGCGGCGGCGCGGGCGATGCCGCGCGGGGCGTGCATGACCATCTGCATGCCCTGGTTGACCTGGTCCCAGGCGTGGCGGTCATGCAGCACGATGTCGGGCATGGGGTTGGGGTCTACCGGCGGCTCGTCGCCGATGCTCATGGCCAGGTGCGGGCGGTGCCACACGCCCTTGCTGGCCAGCAGGCTGGTGGCCTGCGCCAGTTGCAGCGGGGTGACCTGCATGTAGCCCTGGCCGATGCCCAGGATCAGGGTTTCGCCGGGGTACCAGGCCTGGCGCCGGTTGGCGCGCTTCCAGGCGGGTGAGGGCATCAGGCCGGGTGACTCTTCGAACATGTCCAGCGAGACCTTCTGGCCCAGGCCGAATTCGCTCATGTAGTCGTGCAGGCGCTCGACCCCCAGCTTGTGCGCCAGGTCGTAGAAGTAGGTGTCGTTGGAGCGCATGATGGCGCTGTACATGTCCACCCAGCCGTCGCCGCTGCGGTTCCAGTTGCGGTACTTGTGGTCGTAGTTGGGCAGCTCGTAGTAGCCGGGGTCGAATACCCGGCTGGCCGGGGTGATCACGCCGCTGTCGAGGCCGGCGATGGCCACCTCGGGCTTGATCGTCGAGCCCGGGGCGTACAGGCCGCGCAGCACGCGGTTGAACAGTGGCCGGTCGATGGAATCGCGCAGCTCGGCGTACTGCCTGAAGCTGATGCCCTTGACGAACAGGTTGGGATCGAAGCTGGGGTTGCTGACCATCGCCAGCACCTCGCCGGTGGCCGGGTCCAGCGCCACCACCGAACCACGGCGATCGCCCAGGGCCTTTTCGGCGGCCAGCTGCAGGTGCGCGTCCAGGCTCAGGGTGATGTTCTTGCCGGGTACCGGGTCGTGGTGGCGCAGCACGCGCATGATGCGGCCCTGGGCGTTGGTCTCGACCTCTTCGTAGCCCACCTGGCCGTGCAGCTGGGCCTCGTAGAAGTGCTCGATGCCGGTCTTGCCGATGGACTGGGTGCCACGGTATTCGGTGGCATCGAGGGTCTTGGCTTCTTTCTCGTTGATGCGCCCCACGTAGCCCACCGAGTGGGCAAAGTGCGCGCCCATGGGGTATTCACGAATGAACTGCGGCTCCACGTCCAGCCCCGGCAGACGGAACTGGTTGACCGCGATCAGGGCGATCTGCTCTTCACTCAGGCCGAACATCAGCGTCACCGGCTCGAACGGCTTGCGGCCACGGCGCAGGTCCTTCTCGAAGCCCTGGCGGTCCTCCTCGCCCAGGCCCAGGATCTGCACCAGGCTGTCGAGCACCCTGGGCGTGTCGCCAGCACGCTCGCGGGTCATGGTGAGGTTGAAGCTGGGCTTGTTGTCGGCCAGCACCTCGCCGTTGCGGTCGTAGATCAGCCCGCGCTCGGGGGCGATGGGCAGCACGTGCACGCGGTTGTTCTGCGACACGGCGGCATGGTAGTCGTGCTGCACCACCTGCAGCACGTACAGCCGCCCCACCAGCACCGCCACCAGCACCAGTACCAGCAGCGCACACGCGATCAGCCTGCGGTTGACCAGGTGCGTTTCTTTCTCGTGGTCCTTGAGGGGGATAGGCTGGGGCATTTGCAGGCTCTTGCGGAAAACGGATACACCACCGGCCTGGGAGCAGGCAGTGAACGGGCGCGATGGCGTGAATGAACGGCGATCCTACGCAAGCTGCTGCGGTGCCTCAAGGCCGGTTGTCCGCAGGCGGGCGAGGGTGCGCCGAGGTTCCCCGGTTAGCGGGGCGCAGCGTTCATGAAGATTTTTTCATGAAGGCCGCAGCGGCCCGGTCGACAGGCTGCGCTTGCATGCGTGGCGAACTGCGAATACTGTATGGATAATCAGTATCGAGGTGGACCCCATGCAGCTCATCGCCAAGCTCGGCATCCTGGCCGATGCCGCCAAGTACGACGCCTCGTGCGCCAGCAGCGGCGCCCCCAAGCGCAGCTCGCGCGGTCGCGACGGCCTGGGCGCCACCGATGGCATGGGCATCTGCCACAGCTACACCCCCGACGGGCGCTGCGTGTCGCTGCTCAAGGTGCTGCTGACCAACTTCTGCCTGTACGACTGCCAGTACTGCGTCAACCGCCGCTCCAGCAACGTGCCGCGGGCACGCTTCACGCCTGAGGAGGTGGTGCGCCTGACTCTGGATTTCTACCGGCGCAACTGCATCAGCGGGCTGTTCCTCAGCTCGGGCATCATCCGCTCCGCCGACTACACCATGGAACAGTTGATTCGCGTGGCGCAGCTGCTGCGCGAAGAGCATAACTTTCGCGGCTACATCCACCTCAAGACCATCCCCGACGCCGACCCGCTGCTGATCGAGCAGGCCGGGCGGCTGGCCGACCGCCTCAGCGTGAACATCGAGCTGCCCACCGAAGCCAGCCTGCAGCGCCTGGCGCCGGAGAAGCAGGTGCGTACCATTCGCCAGGCCATGGGCACCATCCACCACGGCCAGCAGGCGGTGGCCGGTGAAGTCAACGCACCGCGCTTCACCCCTGCCGGGCAGAGCACCCAGATGATCGTGGGCGCCGATGCCACCGACGACCACACCATCCTGGGCAATGCCGAATCGCTGTACCAGGGCTATGGCCTGCGGCGTGTGTACTACTCGGCGTTCAGCCCGATCCCCGACAGCCCCACCAGCGTACCCCTGGCCGCGCCGCCGCTGCTGCGCGAGCACCGCCTGTACCAGGCGGACTTTCTCATGCGCGGCTATGGCTACAAGGCCGGCGAACTGCTGGGCGGCGCGGGCAACCTGGCGCTGGACATCGACCCCAAGCTGGCCTGGGCCCTGGCCAACCGCGAGGTGTTTCCGCTGGATGTGAACCGCGCCGAGCCGGCGCTGCTGGCGCGCATTCCCGGCATCGGGCTGCGCAGCGTGCAACGCCTGGTGGCGCTGCGCCGTGAACGGCGCATTCGCTATGACGACCTGATCCAGCTGCGCTGCGTGCTGGACAAGGCGCGCCCGTTCATCGTCACCAGCGACTATCGCCCGCCCCAGTCGGAAACCCGCAGCGGCCTGCTGCGCGAACGCCTGCGCGAGCCGCAGGCACCGGTGCAGATGGGGTTGTGGGGATGATCGCGCTGGACTGCGACGAGCACTTCGACACCTGGCGCGACCAGGCCCGCGTGCTGCTGGGCCACGGCATCGACCCCACCGAGGTGGTGTGGGCGCACGGCCCGGTGCACGATCTGCTGGCGGTGCCGGCGGTATTGCCGCAGGGCCCCGGGCCGTTTCGCACACGGGTGCCGGCCGCCTTGCTGGATCAACTTGAGCAGGCCGCCCGCTACCGTGGCGAGCAGCGCTGGAACCTGCTGTATGAAGTGCTGTGGCGCGTGGCCCATGGCGACCGCACCGCCATGCTGGCGGGCGACCGGCTGGGCAGCGAGCTGCAGCGGCGCATCAAGCAGGTCAGCCGCGAGGCCCATCACCTGCATGCCTTCGTGCGCTTCGTGCCATTGCCGGCGGCACTGGCCGAGCAACTGCAACTGGACCTGGTGGCCTTCCATGAACCGGCCCACGACATTCTGCAAAGCGCCAGCGGCCACTTTGCCGACCGGCTGGGCCGCCAGCGCTGGCTGATCGCCACGCCACGCGATGGCATCCGTTTCGATGGCAGCACCCTGGACTACCGACGGCACTGCCCCGAGCAATGGCGCCAGTGGGCCTGCCACGCCGACGACCCTGGCGCCGAGCTGTGGCGCACCTATTACCGGCACACCTTCAACCCGGCACGGGTCAACCCCGACGCCATGCGCCAGCACATGCCGGGGCGCTTCTGGCGTCATCTGCCCGAAGGCCCGCTGATCGCGCGGCTGGTGGGCCAGGCGCGCCAGGGCAAGCAGCGCGACGGCCAGGCGCAGGAGGTGGGGCAGCAGGGCGGCAAGCGCATCGGGCGCGGGGATTCGCCAACGCGCTGAGGGCCGCGTTTCCATGTGCCACCCTGGCTGTGTATGATCGGCGGGGGCCGATGCTGCCCGCCGCTCGCTCCCGTTGGGAAAGGTGAAAGCATTGCAGTTACCCCTGACGCGATCATTCTCTTGAACGTCGAGGCCTGGCAACGCGAGCCCCACACTGCCTCGGCACCAGGAGCACATGATGATCTCGATCGAACAGGCCAAACAGATGGCCAAGCGTCTGCGTACCGCCCTGCAGGCGCAGAACCCGCCGCTGACCCACTCCGGCGCACTGGAGCTGGTGGCGCAGCAGCTGGGCCACAAGGACTGGAACACCGCCTCGGCCCTGCTTGCCCCCGACACCTCTGCAAGCGAAGTGAGCTTCGACAAGCCTATTCCCATCCTGCGCATGTTCGACGAAGCCAAGGCGCGCGAGTTCTACCTCGACTTCCTGGGCTTCAGCGTGGAGTTCGAGCACCGCTTCGAAGCCGACCTACCGCTGTACCTGGGCATCGTACGCAATGGGCTGCAACTGCACCTGTCCGAGCACCACGGCGACGCAAGCCCTGGCTCGACGGTGTTCATCCCCATGCACAACATCGAGCAATTGCGCGACGAGCTGCTTGCCAAGCGCTACGGCTATGGCCGCCCGGACATCGTCGAGCAGGGCTGGGGCAAGGTGCTTGAGGTGTACGACCCGTTCGGCAATCGCATTCGCTTCTGCCAGGGCTGACCGGCCTTTCCCCCCAGGCTGAAGATGCGCCGTTTGTTCAAGCGGCGCAGGCTGCGGCTACACGAAACTCCAGGCTCTGACCTGCCTGGAGTTTCACGATGCGAACCCTGTACGCCCCTGTATTTTTCCTTGGATTCATCGGCTCGGCCGTGTGGCTGCTGGACGAGGGCGCAAGCCTTGGCTGGTTGCCGGTTCTGCTGTTGCTGGCGATTGGCGTGTCGATGCTGTGCGAGCGGCTGTGGCCCTATCGCGAGCGTTGGAATGTAAGCCAGGGCGATGGCACCCGGGACGTGATTCACGCGGGGGTGAACGAGGCGCTCAACGCGGCCGGCATTGCCGCCATCCCCCTGATTGCCCTGGTGCTGCCCGATACCGGCCTGTGGCCGAGCGACTGGCCGCTGGCGCTGCAGCTGTTGCTGGCGTTGCCGGTGGCAGACCTGGGCATCACCCTGGTGCATTACGCCAGCCACCGCCTGCCTTTGCTGTGGCGCCTGCACGCCGTGCATCACAGCGTGACCCGAATGTACGGCTTCAACGGGCTGATGAAGCACCCGCTGCACCAGATGCTCGAAGCGCTGGGCGGCACCTTGCCCTTGCTGCTGTGCGGGTTGCCGCTGGATGTGGCGGCCTTGCTGGCGTTCAGCATATCCATCCAGCTGCTGTTGCAGCACAGCAACGTCGACATGCGCATCGGCTGGCTGCGCCATGTGTTTGCCTGGGCGCCGGTGCACCGGCTGCATCACCTCAAGTACGGCACCACGGGGGATGTGAACTTCGCGCTGTTCTTCAGCGTTTGGGACCGCCTGCTGGGTACCGCCTTGCACCTGCCGCACTATCACCTGGCGGACGACGACCTGGGTATCGGCGACTTCCCGGACTACCCGGTGGGCTACGGCGCGCAGTTGCGCCAACCCTTTCGCCGCGACCAGCCCGAGCATCCACCTGCCGTACTGCCCGATGCCCTGAGCCGTGCGCTAGTCCAGCAGCCTTAGGCGCAGGTGGCGCAGGGTACGGTCGGCACGGATGCCGAACTGCTGGCGCACGCTGCGTGACAGGTGGGCCGAGTCGGCAAAGCCTGCGCAGGTGGCTGCCTCGGTCAGGCTGCTACCGCCCAGTGCCAGCTGCAAGGCCACGCGCAGGCGTTGCCACAACACCAGGCGGCGCACCGACAGCCCCAGTTGACCGCTGAACAGGCGCTCCAGCTGGCTGAGCGACAGCGCCGCCTCACTGGCCAGCTGCGCGGCGGGCAGGGTGTTTTCATCCAGTGCACGCACCCGTTGCAAGGCGGTGGCCAGGCGCGGATGCAAAGGGCGCCGGGGCAGGGCGCGCAAGCGTTGGTTCAGGCCCTCCAGGTCTGCGCCGGCGTCTTCGCAGAGCTGGCGCAGCACCGGCAGTTCGAAAGCCAATGGCTCGGCAAACAGCGTGATCGCCGGTTGCTCGCTGAGAATCGCATGCGGCTGGCCGGAGGCAATGAGCAGCAGCGGCCCGCACTCGACCTGGCCCTGGATCGACGCCCGCACCGGGGCAGCGCAGGCGATCAGCACCTGGTGGGCATAGTGGGCGTGGGCCTGGGTTTGCCCGACCTGCCCGGCCACCAGGCAGTAGTCGGTGGCCAGCCACAGGTCGCCTTGCCAGGGTTCGTTGGGTGCGCGGTGGATAGTGGTGCTCCTGAGTGAGGCTGAAGGCGGGCGGCGAGGTTACAACGGCAAGGGCCGGTCCTGCACCACGCGCTTCATCACCAAGGTGGAGGTGAGCCGCTGCACGTTGGGCAGCGACGACAGGCTTTCATCATAGAGCCGCTGGAAGGCCGGCAGGTCCTGGGTGATCACGTGCAGCAGGTAGTCCGGCTCGCCGAACAGGCGCTGCGCATCCACCACCTGTGGCAACGCCACCAGCGCGTTCTCGAACGCCTCGACCGCCGTGCGATCGCCCTCGCGAAGGGTGACGAAGACCATGGCGGAAAAGGTCAGGCCCAGGGCAATGGGGTCCAGTTTCGCCCGATAGCCCAGCAGCACCCCCGATTCTTCCAAGGCACGCACCCGCCGGTGGCAGGGGGAGAGGCTCAACCCCACCCGCTCGGCCAGTTCGGTGATCGAAAGGCGCCCGTCTTTTTGCAGTTCGGCAAGAATGTTCCGGTCGATGCGGTCCATCTGGAAGGATCTTCCCCTATTGGCCTATGTCGCGATTATCTTCGAAAGAAAATTCTAGCAAGATTTCATTATTGTTCCCTGCACCAATTTGCTTGTGGAGCAGGACGATGCAGCCAACCGTGGATCAACCCCTGGCGTGGGTAGCGCCATGACCCTGAATGTTTTCGTGGCGTTCTGGGCGGTGTCGATGTTGTTCATCATCACGCCGGGTGCGGACTGGGCCTATGCGATATCGGCCGGGCTGAAGGGGCGGGTGGTATTGCCCGCCGTGGCCGGGCTGTTGTCGGGGCATCTGATCGCGACACTGATCGTCGCCGCCGGGGTGGGCACGCTGGTGGCGGGGCATCCGTTTGCGCTGTTGGTGCTGACGGTGGCCGGGGCCGGGTACCTGCTATGGTTGGGCATCGGCATGCTGCGGCACCCGACTGTGCCCCAGGCGGACCAGGTGCAGGTAGCCGGTGCGTGGCAGCGCTGGGCGGTGAAGGGCCTGTGTGTGAGCGGCCTGAACCCCAAGGTGTTCCTGCTGTTTCTGGCATTGCTGCCACAGTTCACCGACGCCACGGCGCCGTGGCCGGTACCGCTGCAGATCGTGGCGCTGGGGCTGGTGCATGCGCTCAGCTGCGGGGTGATCTACCTGCTGGTGGGCTTTGGATCGCAGGCCGTGCTGGGCGCGCGGCCTGCGGCGGCGCTGTGGGTCAGCCGGGTGTCGGGGGCGGCGATGGTCATCATCGCGCTGGTGCTGCTGGGCGGGCAGCTACCCAGGTAGGCAGAATGTACGCGGCAATCGAACAGGGGGAGTGCCATGAAGAGCTTGAGAGCACGGGCCGTACAGGGCCTGGAGGTGGGGGCGCAACTGAGCGTGACCCGGTGCTTCACCGATGAGGACATCCGCTGCTTTGCGCAGCTTTCGCGGGACTACAACCCCGTGCACTACGATGCCGCCTCGGCCGAACTGCGCAGGTTCAGGTCGATCATTTCCCATGGCCTGCTGACGGCCAGCCTGGTGACCGAGATCGGCGGGCAGATCGGCTGGCTGGCGACCAGCATGAGCTTCGAGTTCAAGCGGCCGGTGTATGCCGGCGATGCAATCACCTGCCACTGGCTGATCGTGGACAAGGACGAGCGCGGGCATGCGCGGGCGCAGTTGAGCATCGTCAACGCGCAGGGCGAAACCGTGCTGGAAGGCATGACCACCGGGGTGTTGCCGAACGCAGCGGCGCGTGAACGCATGGCGCAGCTGTTGGCCGAGGGCGACCCCGGCAACCTGGCTGCGGCAGGTGCCTAGGGCGCCGGCACGCGGGAGGGTTCAATTGCGAAAGTACAGCTCGTCCAGCTGGCGTCGACGAATCGCCACGTACTGCTCCCACACCTTGGGGAACTCCGCTTCGCGGATGAACGGGAAGGTGAGGTATACGAATCGCCCCTTCACTTGAATGTACTGGCGTGCACGCTGGAAGGCCGGCTGCTCGGTCAATGCGATGCTCTCGTCGTAGCCGTCGTGGTAGTGACGAATATCCACCCGGTGCGGGGCAAGCATGCCGCGGGCAAAGTCGATCACCCAGCCGGTGCCCACCGAGGTGCTCAGGTAACCGTAGACGCCGTCCTCCGACAGCTGCAGGCACGCCTTGGCCTGCGTGCCGTCGTCATCGTTCACCAGCACGATCTGGTCGTTGAAGTACTGGATGGATTGCCCCTGCGGCCCGTGCAGCACCAGGTTCCAGCCTTCGGCATCCATGCGGAACTCGCCCTGGTTGGCAAACTCGGCGATCCATCCGTTTGACAGCTCGATTCTGTGGTTGGTCATGGGGGTGGGGGTCCTGAGGGATAGGGCAGGCAGTTGCTTCAGCTGTGCTCGATCAGCATGACAGCAACGGTATCGGGCTCCAAGGCTTCGAACACATGGGGCTGGTTGGCCGGGTAGCGCAGGTAGTCGCCGGCATGCAACAGCACCGGTGCACTGGCCGGGCCTGCGCTGGCGGCCCCCTGGCACACGAATACATGCTCGAAAGTGCCCGCCGGGTGCGCCTGGGAATGGTGCGGCTGCCCGGGCTGGGCATGCACGCGGTACAGGTCCCGGCGTATGCCGGGCGGGCAGTCGGCGAGCAGGGTCGCCGCGTAGTCGGCGTCGTCGGCCTTGAGCGCCGCACCTTCGCCTGCGCGAATCACCGTGACCGTCTGCGCCGGCTGCTCGAAGAACCGCGTGACCTGAATGCCCAGTGCCGTGGCCAGCGCCCACAGGGTCTCGATGCTGGGGTTGCCAAGGCCGGACTCCAGCTGCGACAGCGTGGATTTGGCCACGCCGGCGCGGCGCGCCAGATCGCTGACGGACATCCCCGACTGCAAGCGCTCGCGCCTGATGGCCTGGGCCAGAATCATGATCGGCGCATCGTTCGATATAATGGTCATTTGTTCGTTATGAGTTGACTGGGAGAGAGGGCGGCGGACATTATGGCACCCACTTGTTCGTTTTGATGGATTTTGTTCGATGACACAGCCTTCTGTTTTTGCCTCGACGGGACACCGCGCGCCATGAATGCACGTTCACGCGGCACCCTCGAAATGGTTACCGCCATGTGCATTTCTGGCACTGTCGGCTGGTTCGTGGTGCAGTCGGGCCAGTCGCCTTCGTCGATGGTGTTCTGGCGCTGCCTGTTCGGCGCCGCCGTGATGGTCCTGGCGTGCTGGGCGCTGGGGGTGTTTGGCACGCTGCGCCCGACCCGCGCGCAGTGGGGGTGGATGCTGCTGGGTGGCGTTGCGTTGGCCTGCAACTGGCTGCTGCTGTTCAGCGCCTACAGCCAGGCCTCCATCGCGGTGGCCACGGTGGTCTACCACACGCAACCCTTCATGCTGGTGGGGCTGGGCGTGCTGCTGTTCGGCGAGCGGATTTCGGCCAGTGGTGCCGGCTGGTTGGGCCTGGCGTTTGTCGGCATGCTGCTGATTGTAACGGCCAAGACGGGGGCGGCCGGGGAAAACTACCTGATGGGTGTGATGCTCGCGCTGGCGTCGGCCTTGCTGTACGCGATTGCGGCGATCATCGCCAAGCGCCTGCAGGGCGTGCCGCCGCACCTGATCGTGCTGGTGCAGCTGCTGGTGGGCGCGGCCATGCTCTGGCCCTGGGCGCAGGTGCCGGACATGACCGCGCAGCCCCAGGCCTGGGCCTACCTGCTGACCATTGGCGCGGTGCATACCGGGCTGATGTCGACCCTGCTGTACGGCGCCATCCAGAAACTGCCCACGGCGCTGATCGGCGCCCTGTCGTTTCTGTACCCGGCGGTGGCCATCCTGGTCGACTGGCTGGCCTTCGATCACCCCCTCAGCGCGCTGCAGGCAGCCGGGGCGCTGGCCATATTGCTGGCGGCGGCCGGCATGAACCTGGGCTGGCGCCTGGGCCCAAAGCCGGCCCTGAATACCTGAGTTAGACCACCGCGTGCCCTGGGCCGCACTGGTCGAGCGTGGCCAGGTAAACACTGGGCGGGGCGCCCAATTGGCGGTGGAACATGCTGGAAAAGGCGCTGGGGCTGTCGTAGCCCAGCTCCAGCGCGACCCGTGTGACCGAGGCGCCGGCCGCCAGGCGGGTGACGGCAGCCATCAGGCAGGCCTGCTGGCGCCAGGTGCCGAATGAAAGCCCGGTTTGCTGGCGGAACAGGCGGCTGAAGGTTCTTGCACTGCAATGCAGGGCACTTGCCCAGGACTCGGCGCTGGTGTCGATGCGGGGTTGGCGCAGGAAGTTGCGACATAGTTCGGCCAGCCGCGGGTCGTTTGGCAAGGGTGCGAACAGCGCCAGGCTCGGCGCGCTGCGCAGCTCGTGCAGTACCAACTGAATCAGGTGCCCGTCGCGACCGTGTGTTTCATACAGTGCGGGTACGTGCGCCGTGGCCAGCAACAGGTGGTGGAGCAGGGGCGAGACCACCAGGGCCTGGCACTGCGAGGTATCACGCACCGGCTGCGCCGGCTCTATGTACAGGCTGCGGGTGCTCACCCCGCGCATCAGCACCTGGTGCGGCTTGCCGGCGGGTATCCACACCCCGCTACCGGGCGGAATCACCCAGCTGCCGTCCTGGGTTTGGACCTCCATCAGGCCACTCATGCCATACAGAAACTGTGCGCGCCGATGCACATGGGTGGGCAGCAGTGTGTCGGGCGGGTAGTCGGTACCGATGGCGAGCACCGGGCGGGCGACGGCGTCGACGCTGGCGAGCGGAACATTGAGCATGTGAAGCACCTTGGCCGGAACGCGAGGATTATTGACCAATTCGCGAGGGCTGGCCACATGTCTGGCCGTTAACGTGTGGCTCCCCCCTTGTGTTGGAAGCGATGCATGTTCTGGTTTCTGCTGTGTGCGTTCGGTGTGGTAGCCGGCGTGACGACTGTGCTGTTCGGCTTTGGTGGCGGCTTTGTGGCGGTGCCGCTGCTGTTCACCCTTATCAGTGTGAGCCATGCGCCGGGGTCGGCCATCGGCGAGGCCGCGATGCATATCGCCGTGGCCACCTCCACGGCGGCGATGATCTTCGGCGCAGGCCTTTCGACCTTGCGCCATGCCCGTGCGCGCACCTTGCAGTGGCCTGTGGTGCGGCCGTTGCTGGGTTACGTTGCGCTGGGTGCAGTGCTGGGCGCATGGGCCGCCACGCAGGTGCAAGGGGCGTGGATACGCTGGCTGTTCATCGGCTACCTTGGCCTGACCATTCTTGATGCCGTGTTGCGCCCGGGGTTTACCGTGAGCACAAGCGATGGCATGCGCCCGCTGGGCCGTCGAGCCAGCGCCGTGATCGGTGTCGGCATGGGCGCCGTGGCCGCATTCCTGGGTGTAGGCGGCAGCGTGATGAGCGTGCCGCTGATGCGCAGGCGTGGGGCGAGCATGGCCGTGGCGACGGCGTCGGCCAACCCGCTGTCGCTGCCGATGGCGATTGCCGGTACTGCCGCCTACGCCGTGCTTGCGTGGCGCACCGAAGTGCTGGGGCCCTGGTTTGCCGGCTTTATCGATGTGCGTGCCCTGGCCGTGCTGGTGCTGGGCTCGTGGTGCGGCATTCGCCTGGCCGCGCCGTGGATCGGGCGCATGCCCGACGCGCTGCATGTGAAGTGCTACCTGGCCCTGCTGGGGGTGGTGCTGGTGGTGATGGTGGTTGCCTGACTAGCCCAGCCAGACGCTCAGCAACACCGCAGCCAGCGCGACCAGTGCGGTGTTGAGGCACACCAGCGCAAAGCCGAAGCGCACCAGTTCGCCTTCTTCACTGGTGCTGGTTCTGGCCAGGCCCAGGATCAGCATCACGATCGACAGCGAGCCCAGCGCCGCATGCCCCGCCGCGCTGTTCTGCACCGCCGCGAGCAACAGGCGGCCGTGTTCGGGCAGCATGGCGATGGCGGGCATGAAGATCGCATTGCCGCCCACGTTCGAGCCGGTCATGTAGCCGGACAACCCGCCCAGCAGGGCGACCAGCAACGAGGCGGCGGCCGGTGCCAGGCCGGTCAGCAGCTGCATCAGGCCCGCCAGAAAGCCGGCCTTGACCATCAACTGCGACATGGCGAGAAAAAAGAAGATCGTCAGCAGGGGCCGCTTTGCCCGGGCCAGCAGTGCGGTGCCGATGCGGGTGCCCGGCACCGGCAGGGACGGTGCGCTTCGCGCGTGAAACCCCAGGCCCACCAGCACCAGGATCAGTGCCACGCCCGGCGAGGCAAGCGGCTTCCAGGTGACCTGGGCGCCCTGGACGACCCACAGGTTCTGCCAGCCGGTGATGGCCCACAGCGCCTTGAGTGCGACGATGCTGGTGATCAGCACCAGGTAAGGCCACGCCTGGCGCGGCCATTGTCGCGCCCCGCGTGTGCCGCCGTGGTTGCGCAGGCGCCGCAGCCCGTTGGCCAGTACGGCGGCTGCGCTCACCAGGCCCGCCGCCACGCCGGCTACCTCCGGCCCCAACCCGCGGCTGCTGCTGTAGAGCACCCCCACGAATACCAGCCAGCCAGCGCCCAGCAACGTCCATTCGCGCAAGGTGCGAACCTCGGCCAGGTACAGCGCCATCGCCCCGAGCGCGAGAAACACCGGTGCGCTGGTCAGCGCCGAAGTGGCTGCCAGCGCCGCAGCGTCCAGATGGGCCAGGGAAGCGCCGATCACCGATGCCAGGCCCAGCGTGCCCCACGGCATGATCGCCATGCCGGCCAACGCGATACGCAGCGCCACCCGGCGGTCGAACAGGCTGAGCAGCAGCGGCACGGTGGCGATCAACGACACGCCAAAGCCGGTCATGGCTTCGAGCAACGGGGCCAGCCCGAGCACGATGAACACCACCTGGTCGCCGCGCCCGAGCCCGAGCGAGCGTACCCACTGGCTGAATGCCAGGTTCACGCCCAGGCGCTCGATGAAGATCACGAAGGCCAGCCCCGGTACGATCACGAACGCGGTGCTGGCAAACAGCACTGCAGTGTCCTGGGCGGCCGCCACCAGGCTGCCCAGGCGCCACGTATCGGCAGCACCGACCAGCCACAGCACCATTACCAGTAGCGTACCGGCGATGGCGGCGTGCACGGGTGGGCGGCGCAGCACCACCAGCATCGCCGTGACCAGCAGCACGGGCGACAGATGAAACAGTGCGAGCATGCGAGCAATATCCTGTGTGAGTCCCGACCAGGGCTGCGGCTGCAGGCTGGGGCTCGATAATATTTCTCGCTGTCAGATAAAGGGGCGCGGATTTCTGGTAGTTTTCGAGAAAATTTCTCGCAGGGTTTCCATGGCCATTCACGATGTAGCGGCTGAGCCGCTGGACAAGTTCGACCGCGCCATTCTTGACCTGGTGCAGCGCGACAACACCGTGCCGCTGCGGTTGGTGGCCGAGCAGGTCAACCTGTCCACGGCGGCGGTGCAGCGGCGCATCAAGCGCATGGAGGAGCGGGGCGTCATCACCGCCAATGTCGCCGTCGTCGACCCTACTGCGGTGGGTCGGCCGATCACCATCATCGTGGAGGTGATGGCCGAGCGCACCAGCCTCGATGCGCTGGAGGCCATGAAGGCGCACTTTGCGGTGCCTGAAGTGCAGCAGTGCTACTACGTCACTGGCGAGGTGGATTTCGTGCTGGTGCTGACCGTGGCCAGCATGCAGGAGTACCAGGCGTTGGCGCGGCGGTTGTTTGCCGAGAACGCCAATGTCACCTGGTTCAAGACCATTGTGGCGCTGGACCGGGTGAAGGTCGGGTTGCAGGTGCCCAGCCTGTAGGAGCGGGCCTTGCCCCGCGATCTGGCGCGCAGCGCCAGCAGAACCTGCGATGCGACACCGCACACTTTCCAAGGTAACGATGTTGGTGCAGCATAGGCCCGCGTCGACAAAGGGACATGAGACTCGAATGAAGCTGATCGCTGCGCAAATCTCGGCCACCCCGGGGGATGTCGAAAAGAACCTCGCCCAACACATCGACGCTATCCACGCCGCCGCAAGCCAGGGAGCCGATGTGGTGGTCTTCCCCGAACTTTCGCTGACCGGCTACGAACCCGAACTGGCCGGTGGCCTGGCGATGGCGCCCACCGACAGCCGCCTCGATGCGTTCCAGGCCTTGAGCGATCGCTACACCCTGCTCATCGCCGTGGGTGCGCCAACCCAGGGGAGGGAGGGCACCCAGATCAGCATGATCGCCTTCCAGCCAGGGCTGCCACGTGCGGTGTATTCCAAGCAGCTTCTGCACGCCGACGAACTGCCATTCTTCACGCCTGGTACCCAGCAGCAGGTGTTCCGCCAGGGCGGGCATGTTCTGGTGCCCGCGATCTGCTACGAATCCTTGCAACCCGCCCATGCAGACCAGGCCGCCGCGGCAGGTGCCCAGGTGTACCTGGCCAGCGTGGCCAAGTCGCAGAAGGGCGTGGACCTGGCCTGCAACCATTACCCGGCAATGGCCCGCAAGCATGGCATGACCGTGATCATGGCCAACTGCGTAGGCCCCGCCGACAACTTCATCGGTGCAGGCCAGTCCGCGGTCTGGAACCCGAATGGCGAGCGCGTTTGCACTGCCGACGCCACCCGGCAAGCCCTGGTCGCATATGACACACGCACGGGAGAAGCGGGCACTGTCAGCCTGGCTTGAATCACCATCGCCACCCCAATTCGTCGACCTTCGGAAGCACTCATGCCCGCCTTGATTCCCCTTGACCCCGCAACACTCCCGGACATCGCCACGCTGCGCCAGCGCGCCAAGGCCCTGGCCATGCTCGATGCCATCGTCTCCCCCGAATGGGAATACCGCTACTTCAGCTACAACGCGAGCTGGTTCGACGGCGAGGAAATGGCGTCGATGCGCAATGGCTCGGGCGATGAATGGTTTGTGCACTTCGGGTCGTTCGGCGCGGCCATCAAGGGGATTGCGCATGAATCCCCGTTAGCCGGCGACAGCCGTCTCGTCGAGGCCGTACAGCAACAAGTGCCGCCGGCCTTTGCCGCCTTTCTTAACGAAGCGGCCTTCAGCATGGACTGGCTGAGCTACTGCTACTGGAGAAGCCCTGACGACGCGGCCTGGCAGAAGGTGGCAGCGCCGAACGTCACAACGGACCACCTCGACGATGGCTCGGTGGAGTTTCTGGCGCTGCTGATCGAACCGGCCAGTGGCTACGTGGAGTTTGCCCAGTGGTACTACGAGCAGGCCGTGCCATTGGCGGCGGTGCAGCAACTCTACGACCACACCCCGTTGACCACCGACCTGGTGGCCGCGCTCAACCCGGACCTGGACTTTGCCGAGGCGGTGGCCTCGGCTGTCGAAACGGGCTACCCCTGCGCCGGATAAGTGCTACCACCCCTGGGCCAGCGGCGCTGGCCCTTGCAAGGTGGGGAACAGCGGCAACACTTCTTCGGCCAATTCCTGAATGACCTCGCCAACCGGCCGCCGGGCCATCTGAATGCCCAGCGCCGCATGATTGACGCCCGCTGCCTTCCATTCGCCAAGCAACGCGATCAGCCCGTTGCGCCCGGTCTTGAGCACATACCCACCTTGCAACGGCGTGCGCGGGAAGTCGGGGTCTTCGTCCAGGTCGATCCACTCGTTGGTCATGTGCGGGCGAAACCCGCCGTTGGGGATCTGCGAGCGCCACGCCCGAACCTTTTCTGCCAGGCGAAGCGGGCCCTGCGCCGTGTGGGTGGCGTCCGGGTAGGTCAGCCAGCCATCGGCCTGCTCACCCAGCCACTGCAGGGATTGACGCGACGACCCCGTCACGATCAGCGGAATGCGCCCGGTGACCGGTTGTGGCAGTAGCTGCGTGCCGTTCGTCTGGCCCAGCGGCGAGCGATGGTCGCAGGGCCCTGCGCCAGCAATTGCCGAAAGTAGTCCACGCTGTGGGCAAAGCGCTCACCGCGCTGGTCATGGGCCAGGCCGTACGCCGGGAACTCCACGGCCCTGTCCCCCGACGCGATGCCCATCACCAACCGGCCGCCCGACAGGCGATCGAGGCTGGCGGCAGACTTGGCCAGGTCGATGGGGTGGCGCAAGGTGAAGATGGCGCTGCCGGTGACCAGCGCGATGTGCCGGGTATGGGCGGCCAGGTAGCCCAGGTACACGAAGGGGTCGAACACCTGGCCGGCATCGCCGAAGGCCGGGTCGAACAAGGGCACGTCGCGCACCCATACGGCAGCAAAGCCCAGGCGCTCGATCTCGCTCACACGCTGCGCCTGGGCGTGAAGCACCGCCATGTCGCCCTGGTAGAAGCGCAGTGGCAGAAAGATGCCCAGTGTCAGGTGATCGGCGGCGAACATGCGCCGGTAGCCGGGATGGTGGGCGAAGGCTTCGGCGTTCGCGCCGCAGGTGACGGCGGGTGCAGTGGGGTGGGTCATGGTGTTCATGCCTGTTCCTTGGTGTCGGGGTTCATGGGCCGGTGGCAGGGGCGGGCAGGCGAATGCCGCGTTGCACCGCAGGGCGCTGCTCTACCTGCGCGTACCATTGGCTCAACCAGGGCTGCTGGCTGAAGTCGAAGCCCACCAGCTGCGCGATATGCAGCCAGGCGAAGGTGGCGATGTCTGCAATCGAATAGGTGGCGCCACCCAGCCACGGCTGGTTTGCCAGGTGCTGATCGAGGGTGACGAAGGTGGCTTCGGTGAGGGTCCTGTAGCGCTGGATGGCGGCAGGGTTGGGCACGCTGTCGAAGCATTCGAAGTGCACGCGCTGGCCCAGCAACGGCCCCATGCTGGCGCTGTGAAACATCAGCCAGGTGATGCATGCCCAGCGCTCGGGGGCGTCGTGGCCAAGCAACTGGCCGCTCTTGTCCGCCAGGTACAGCAGGATGGCGGCGGACTCGAACAGGGTGATGCCGGTGGCGCGGTCGATCAGCACCGGAATGCGACCGTGCGGGTTGAGCGCAAGAAACTCGGGCCGCTGGTGCTCGCCCTCATCGATGCGCACATGGCGCAGGCTGTAGGGCAGGCCCATTTCTTCCAGGGCGATGGTGATCTTGAAGCCGTTTGGGGAACTGTCGGTGTAGAGAATCAGGTCAGGATCGGACACAGGGCACATACCTCAGGCAGACTAATGCTCGTTGCGTGGTGTGGGTGCCATGCTAGTGAGTGATTGCCTGGGACTAAAACGATTAGTCCTGCGCTTTGACTTTAGATTTTCTAAACCAAGGAATACGCCATGGGCGCCGTTCTACCCTTGCTGGCGCTGCGCGCCTTTACCGAAGCTGCACGGCTGGGCAGCCTCAAGGCGGCGGCCGAGCACATGGGCGTCACCCCCGGCGCCATCAGCCAGCAGATCCGCCAGCTGGAAGACCGTCTGGGCGTCACGCTGCTGCTACGGGGGCGGCATGGGGTGCAGCTCAGCGATGCCGGCGCACGTCTTTTCCCCGGGTTGTCGCGGGGCTTTGGGCAGATCGAGAACGCGCTGCTCGAACTTGAGTCGTTCACCCACGAGCAAACGATTACCATCAGCACCGTGCCGTCGTTCGCGTCCACCTGGCTGGTGCCGCGCCTGGGTGACTTCAGTGCCCGGCATCCTGACATCGAAGTGCGGGTGGAGGCGTCGGCAAGGCTGGTGGACTTTCAGCGCGAGCGCATCGACATTGCGCTGCGCCATGGCCTGGGCCAGTACCCGGGGCTGGAGTCGATCCCGCTGATGGCGCCGGTGCTGCTACCGGTGGCCAGCCCTCGGCTGCTGGCCGAGGGGCCGCCGATCAACAGCCCGCAGGATTGCCTGAACTACCCGTTGCTGCACGACACCGAGCGAGCGGATTGGCCGCTGTGGCTGCAGGCGCATGGTGTGGAGGCTGACAGCCGTAGCCAGCGCGGTGCCAGTTACGATGAAGACCTGTTGCTGCTGCGCGCGGCGGCGAGCGGGCAGGGCATCGCCCTGGTGCAGGACAACCATGCCCAGGAAGATCTGCACAACGGCAGGCTGGTGGTGGCGCTGGACAGGCCGTGGCCGTCGCGATTTGCGTACTACCTGGTAACGCGCAAAGAGGCCTTGAAGCGGGCGCAGGTGCAGGCGTTCATCGAGTGGATAACGCAGCAGGCGGGCGCTGCGTGACAGGTGTGGCTCAGCCTTCGGCGGCGGGGGTCGGGGTTTCGGCGGCTTCTGCAGCCAGCTTCAGTCGGTCGGCCTTGCAGATGTATTTGGGTTTGCTTTTGGGGGCCAGCTTGGCGCTGGCCTTCTTGGCGTTGGCCTTGAGTATCTGTTTGATCTTCTTTTGGCGGTTCATGGTTCTGCTGGGCCTGTAGATGCTTGAAAGCGGTGCGATGGCGGGGAGGTTGCAGGTGTTCTGCAGAGCCTTGCCGGTATTGCCGGTGGGGCGAGTTTACTAAAGGTTGCGCTGCAAGCGTGAGCGTTGTGCGTGGGGGGCTTTGAGGGCGCGTTCGCAGGTTTTGCTGGCGCTGCGCGGC
>NZ_QKRS01000019.1:0-102995 GCF_024261405.1 Pseudomonas sp. FBF18
CCGGCTCCCGTAGCGCCGGCCCCTGCGGCCAGCGCCCCGGCTGTGGCTGCCGCCCCTGCGCCTGCAAACCCCGCCACCCCCGCTGCGCCAGCGGCTGCACCGGCTGCCGGCAGCGCCTCGTTGCACATGCAGTTCGTTGCCGATTGCTGGACTTCGGTCACCGACGGCAACGGCAAGGTGCTGGTCAATGCCACCAAGCGCAAGGGCGAGACCCTCGAGCTCACCGGCAAGCCGCCGTTCGCGGTACGCCTGGGCTTTGCCCGTGGCGCACAGATCAGTTTCAACGGCCAGCCCGTCGACGTGGCGCCGTTCACCAGTGGCGAGACTGCTCGCCTGAAGTTGGGACAATAAGTCATGCACGGCGAATCTCCGATCAAACGTCGCGAATCGCGCAAAATCTGGGTAGGTAATGTGCCTGTCGGCGGCGATGCACCCATCGCCGTCCAGAGCATGACCAACACCGACACCAACGACGTCGATGCCACCGTCGCACAGATCACCCGCCTGGTGGATGCCGGCGTCGACATCGTGCGCGTCTCGGTACCGGACATGGACGCGGCCGAAGCCTTCGGCCGCATCAAGCAGCGGGTCAGCGTGCCGCTGGTGGCTGATATCCACTTCGACTACCGCATCGCCTTGCGCGTGGCCGAGCTGGGTGTGGACTGCCTGCGCATCAACCCCGGCAACATCGGCCGTGAAGACCGCGTGCGCGCGGTGGTGGATGCCGCGCGTGATCGCGGCATCCCTATCCGTATCGGCGTCAACGCCGGCTCCCTGGAAAAGGACCTGCAGAAGAAGTACGGCGAGCCCACCCCGGCGGCGCTGGTCGAGTCGGCCATGCGTCATGTGGAGCACCTCGATCGCCTGGACTTCCAGGACTTCAAGGTCAGCGTGAAGGCCTCCGACGTGTTCATGGCCGTCGAGGCCTATCGCCTGCTGGCCAAGCAGATCGTGCAGCCGCTGCACCTGGGCATCACCGAAGCAGGCGGCCTGCGCTCGGGCACGGTGAAATCGGCCGTGGGCCTCGGTATGCTGCTTGCCGAAGGGATTGGCGATACTATCCGCATCTCGCTTGCCGCCGACCCGGTCGAGGAAGTGAAGGTCGGCTACGACATCCTCAAGTCGCTGCACCTGCGTTCGCGTGGCATCAACTTCATCGCCTGCCCGAGCTGCTCGCGGCAGAACTTCGATGTGGTCAAGACCATGAACGAGCTCGAAGGGCGCCTCGAAGACCTGCTGGTACCGCTGGACGTGGCGGTGATCGGCTGTGTGGTCAACGGCCCCGGCGAAGCCAAGGAAGCCCACGTGGGGCTCACCGGCGGCACGCCGAACCTGATCTACATCGATGGCAAGCCGGCGCAGAAGCTGACCAATGACAACCTGGTGGATGAGCTGGAAAAACTCATCCGCCAGAAAGCGGCCGAGAAGGCCGAGGCCGACGCGGCAGTGATTGCCCGCGGTTGACCGACACCGATTTCGTTAAGGATTTACCGTGAGCAAATCGCTGCAAGCCATTCGTGGCATGAACGACATCCTGCCCGAGCAGACCCCGCTGTGGCGCTATTTCGAGAGCACCGTGGCCGGCCTGCTGGACACCTACGGCTATCGCCAGATCCGCACCCCGATCGTCGAGCCGACCGAGCTGTTCAAGCGTTCCATCGGTGAAGTGACCGACATCGTCGAAAAAGAGATGTACACCTTCGCCGACCGCAACGGCGACTCCCTGACCCTGCGCCCCGAAGGCACCGCCGCCTGCGTGCGCGCCGTGCTCGAGCACGGCATCAGCGGTGGTGGCCAGGTGCAGAAGCTCTGGTACATCGGCCAGATGTTCCGCCACGAGCGCCCGCAGAAGGGCCGCTATCGCCAGTTCCACCAGATCGGCCTGGAGGTGTTCAACCTCGACGGCCCGGACATCGACGCCGAGCTGATCGTGCTCACCTGGCGCCTGTGGGGCCTGCTGGGCATCCGCGATGCGGTCAAGCTCGAACTCAACAGCCTGGGTACCAGCGAAGCCCGCGGCCGTTACCGTGACGCGCTGGTCGAGTTCCTCTCGGCGCGCCTGGAGCAACTGGACGAAGACAGCCAACGTCGCCTCAAGACCAACCCGCTGCGCATCCTCGACAGCAAGGACGCCAACACCCAGGCGGCGCTGGTGGGTGCACCGAAGCTCGAAGACTACCTGGACGAAGAATCGCGCGTGCACTTCGAGGGCCTCAAGGCTCGTCTGGACGCCGCCGGCATTCCGTTCGTGATCAACACCAAGCTGGTGCGTGGCCTGGACTACTACAGCAAGACCGTGTTCGAGTGGGTCACCGACAAGCTCGGTTCCCAGGGCACCGTATGTGCCGGTGGCCGCTACGACGGCCTGGTCGAGCAGATGGGCGGCAAGCCGACCCCGGGCGTGGGTTTTGCCATGGGCATCGAGCGTCTGCTGCTGCTGATCGAGACCCTGGGCCAGGTGCCCGAGTCGATTTCGCGTCAGATCGACGTCTACCTGTGCGCCTTTGGCGAACAGGCCGAACTCGCCGGGCTGGCCCTGAGCGAGCGTCTGCGTGACCGCCTGCCGGGCTTGCGCCTGCAGGTCAATGCCGGTGGCGGCAGCTTCAAGAGCCAGTTCAAGAAGGCCGACAAGAGCAACGCTCTGTATGCCTTGATCCTGGGGGACGACGAACTGGCGCAACAAGTGGTAGGTTTCAAACCCCTGCGTGGTCAGGGCGAACAACAAAACATTGCCTGGGATGCTCTGGCCGAGCACCTGGAAGCTTCCCTCGCGCAGGCGTGAAGCGGGTCAACAGCCGATTTGGTGAAAAGGAGTATTGGGGTGTCGAGTAGCGATGATGAACAACTGGCCGCATTCAAGGATTGGTGGCAGCGCAACGGCAAACCACTGCTGACCGGTGGCCTGTTGGCGCTGGTGGTAGTGTTGGGCTGGCAGACCTGGCAGAAGTACCAGGGCAACCAGTCCCAAGGTGCTTCGAACCTGTATCAGGCCCTGCTTGAAACCACCCTGACGCCGACCGGCCAGCCGGACATGGCCCAGGTCGCGGACCTGTCGGGCAAGCTCAAGAGCGAGTTCGGCGGCACGGCCTACGCGCAGTACGCCAGCCTGTTCGTGGCCAAGGTCGCGGTCGAGAGCGGCAAGCTCGACGACGCCGCCAGCGAACTGAAAAGCGTGCTCGACAAGCCGGCCGACGCCACCCTGGGCGAAATTGCCCGTCAGCGCCTGGCCCGTGTACTGGCCGCGCAGAACAAGGTCGATGACGCCCTGAAGCTGCTCGATGGCGATGCCGACAAGGCCTTCCTGGCCAGCCGTGAAGAACTCAAGGGCGACCTGCTGGTACAGCTGGGTCGCGCCGATGATGCTCACGCCGCGTATCAGAAGGCCAAGGCCGCGCTGTCGGATGACGCCGCGATCGGTGGCCTGCAACTCAAGCTCGACGACCTTGCCAAAGGGGATGCGTGACGTGATCGGTTGGAAACATGCAGCAGTGCTGGCCGTGGCCCTTCTGGCCGTTGGTTGCAGCAGCAACAGCAAAAAGGAACTGCCGCCGGCCGAGCTGACCAAGTTCACCGAAGAGGTGGTACTGAAGAAGCAGTGGAGCCGTTCGATCGGTGACGGCCAGGGCGAGAGCTTCAACATGCTCGTCCCGGCCATCGAGAACGACCGCATCTACGCCGCCGATGTGACCGGTGTGGTGATGGCGCTGGACCGCATGAACGGCGACGTGATCTGGAAGAAAGACCTCGACCTGCCGGTATCCGGTGCGGTGGGTGTCGGCTACGGCCTGGTCATGCTCGGCACCCTCAAGGGTGAAGTGATCGCCATGGATGCCAGCACCGGCGAAGAAAAGTGGCGTGCGCGGGTCACCAGTGAAGTACTGGCGCCCCCGGCGACCAACGGTGACGTGGTGGTGGTGCAGACCCAGGACGATCGCGTGATCGGCCTGGATGCCAGCACCGGCGACCGCCGCTGGATCTACGAAAGCACCCCGGCCGTACTGACCCTGCGCGGTACCGGTGCGCCGATCGTGACCAACCGCCTGGCCGTGGCCGGCCTCTCGACCGGCAAGGTCGTGGCGCTGGACACCCAGAACGGCGTGCCGGTCTGGGAGCAACGTGTTGCCGTTCCGCAAGGGCGTTCCGAGCTGGACCGCGTGGTGGATATCGACGGCGGCCTGCTGCTGTCGGGCGGTGTGCTGTACGTGGCCAGCTACCAGGGGCGCGTCGCCGGCCTCGAGCTGGAAAGCGGTCGCGTGCTGTGGCAGCGCGATGCCTCCAGCTACGCCGGTGTGGCCCAGGGCTTTGGCAACGTCTACGTGAGCCTGGCGTCCGGTACGGTCGAAGGCATCGACGAGCGTTCTTCGTCGGCGCTGTGGAGCAACGACTCGCTGGCCCGTCGCCAGCTGTCGGCACCGGAAGTGTTCTCCAGCTACGTGGCCGTGGGTGACCTGGAAGGTTACCTGCACCTGCTGAGCCAGGTGGACGGCCGCTTCGTGGGTCGCGAGCGCATCGACAGCGATGGCCTGCGTGCACGCCCGCTGGTGGTAGGTGACATGATTTATGTGTTTGGCAACAGCGGCAAACTCGAGGCGCTGACCATTCGCTGAGTCTATGCTTGAGGCCTGCGGGCCTCGGGCTGCGGCGCCTTCGGGGCGCCGCCCGAACTCCGGCCGCTGCACTGCAGCGGCCTTTGTATTTTTTGAATTCAAGCAGTGGAGAGCCGCATGGTTCCCGTAATCGCCCTGGTGGGCCGACCGAACGTCGGCAAATCTACAATGTTCAACCGCCTGACCAGGACCCGCGATGCCATCGTTGGCGACCTGTCTGGCCTGACCCGTGACCGTCAATATGGCGAGGCGCGCTGGCAAGGGCGCTCCTACATCCTGGTCGACACCGGTGGTATCTCCGGTGACGAACATGGCATGGACGAAAAAATGGCCGAGCAGTCGCTGCTGGCCATCGAAGAAGCCGATGTGGTGCTGTTCCTGGTCGATGCCCGTGCCGGTCTGACCGCTGCCGACCAGATGATTTCCGAGCACCTGCGCAAGCGCAACAAGCGCTCGTTCCTGGTGGCCAACAAGATCGACAACATCGATCCGAACACCGCCATTGCCGAGTTTGCCCCCTTGGGCATGGGCAACGCCATCGGCGTGGCCGGCGCCCAGGGCCGTGGCGTGAACAACCTGCTCGAGGCTGTGCTCAGCGACTTCCCGCGGGACAAGGAAGAAGAAGAGATCGACATGAACGTCGCCGAGGGCGAGGAAGCCGTGCGCATTCCTGGCCCCAGCGAGAAGGATGGCATCAAGATCGCCATCATCGGTCGCCCCAACGTCGGCAAGTCGACCCTGGTCAACCGCATGCTCGGTGAAGACCGTGTGATCGTGTACGACCAGCCCGGCACCACCCGCGACAGCATCTACATTCCCTTCGAGCGCAACGACGAGAAGTACACGCTGATCGACACCGCCGGTGTGCGCAAGCGCGGCAAGATCCACGAGGAAGTCGAAAAGTTCTCGGTGGTCAAGACCCTGCAGGCGATCAAGGACGCCAACGTGGTGATCTTCGTCATGGATGCCCGCGAAGGCGTGGTGGACCACGATCTGAACCTGCTGGGTTTCGCACTGGAAGCCGGTCGCGCCATCGTGATCGCGCTCAACAAGTGGGACGGCATGCAGCCGGGCGAGCGTGACTACGTGAAGACTGAGCTGGAACGCCGGCTGTTTTTCGTCGACTTCGCCGACATTCACTTCATTTCGGCACTGCACGGCACTGGCGTGGGCAACCTGTACCAGTCGGTGCAGAACTCGTTCAAGTCGGCGGTCACCCGCTGGCCGACCAGCCGCCTGACCCAGATCCTCGAAGACGCGGTCAGCGAGCACCAGCCGCCGATGGTCAACAGCCGTCGCATCAAGCTGCGCTATGCCCACCTGGGGGGTGCCAACCCGCCGATCATCGTGATCCACGGCAACCAGGTGGAGAAGGTGCCCAAGTCCTACTCGCGCTACCTGGAAAACACCTACCGCCGTGTGCTCAAGCTGGTCGGTACGCCGATTCGCATCGAGTACAAGGGTGGCGAGAACCCGTACGAAGGCAACAAGAACACCCTGACCGACCGCCAGGTCAACAAGAAGCGCCGCCTGATGTCGCACCACAAGAAGTCGGCCAAGAAGCGCAAGGACAAGCGCTGATGGTGCGGGAGCCGGCCTTGCCGGCGAAATGGGCAGCGCGGATCAACTGACCCGCGCTTACCCTTTCGCCAGCAACGCTGGCTCCTACAACCTGGCGGTCCAATCCGCTATGCTCGGAGCCTGACCGCGCAGGAAAGAGGGCTCCATGATCAGCAGCAAGTTGCCGAACGTCGGCACCACCATCTTTACCACCATGTCCCAGCTCGCCGTGCAAACCGGCGCCCTGAACCTGTCCCAGGGCTTTCCCGATTTCAACGGCCCGCAAGCGCTGCTGGACGCGGTAGGGCGGCACATCGGTGCCGGCCACAACCAGTATTCCCCCATGACCGGCCTGCCGGCCCTGCGTCAGCAGGTAGCGGCCAAGGTCGCTCGCCAGTATGGCGTGACGGTCGATGCCGACCACGAGGTGACCATCACCCCCGGCGCCACGGCCGCGATCTTCTGCGCCATCCACGCGGTGATCCGGCCCGGCGACGAAGTCATCGTCTTCGACCCCTGCTACGACAGCTACGAACCCGCCGTGGAACTGGCCGGTGGCCGTTGCGTGCACGTGCAACTGGGCGCCGACAGCTTTGCCATCGACTGGCAGAAACTCAGCGATGCGCTGAGCCCGCGTACCCGCATGATCGTCATCAACTCGCCGCACAACCCCAGCGGCGCGCTGATTACCCGTGCCGAGCTGGACCAGCTGGCGGCGCTGATCGCCGACCGTGACATCTATGTGCTCAGCGACGAGGTGTACGAGCACCTGGTGTACGACGGCGCGCGCCACGCCAGCGTGCTGGCCCACGAGGCCCTGTACGCGCGGGCCTTCGTGGTCAGTTCGTTCGGCAAGACCTACCACGTGACCGGCTGGAAGACCGGCTATGTGATCGCGCCGCCAGCCCTGAGTGCCGAGTTGCGCAAGGTGCATCAGTACGTCAACTTCTGCGGCGTGACGCCGCTGCAGTGGGCGCTGGCCGATTTCATGGCCGAGCACCCGGAACATGTCGAAGAGCTGCCGGCGTTCTACCAGGCCAAGCGCGACCTGTTCTGTGGCCTGCTGCAAGGCTCTCGCTTTGAGTTCAAGCCGGTGGCCGGTACGTATTTCCAGCTGGTGGACTATTCGGCGATTCGCCCGGACCTCGACGACGTGCAGATGTCGGTATGGCTGACCCGCGAACACGGCGTGGCGACCATTCCGGTGTCGGTGTTCTACCAGCAACCCATTCCCGAGCAGCGCCTGGTGCGCCTGTGTTTCGCCAAACGCGAGGAGACGCTGCGTCAGGCAGCGGAAAAACTATGCGCGATCTGAGTACATTGCCCAACCTGACCGTGGCGCTGGTGCAGACCAGCCTGGCCTGGCAGGACCGCATGGCCAACTACGAGCATTTCGAGGTGCTGCTGGAGCAGGCCCGCGGCGCGGACCTGATCATCCTGCCGGAGATGTTCACCACCGGTTTTTCGATGGACTCCGAAAGCCTGGCCGAGCCGGAAAACGGCCCCACCTACAAATGGCTCAAGAGCCAGGCCAGGAAGCTCGATGCCGTGGTGACCGGCAGCGTGATCATCCAGGCCGAGGACGGCAGCCACCGCAACCGCCTGCTGTGGGCACGCCCGGACGGCGAGATCCTGTTCTACGACAAGCGCCACCTGTTCCGAATGGCCGGCGAGCACAAGCATTACACCCCCGGCGAGCGCCAGGTGCAGTTCGAGCTCAAGGGGTGGCGGGTGCGCCCGCTGATCTGCTACGACCTGCGCTTCCCGGTGTGGAGCCGCGATGCACAGGACACCGACCTGCTGCTGTACACCGCCAACTGGCCGGCGGCGCGGCGCCTGCACTGGAACCGCCTGCTGCCGGCACGGGGCATCGAGAACCTGTGCTATGTGGCGGCAGTGAACCGCGTGGGCACCGATGGCAAGGGCTTTGGTTACAGCGGCGACAGCCAGGTGCTGGACTTCCAGGGCGAGAGCCTGCTCAGTGCCGGCGAGGCAGACGGCGTGTTCACCGTGGTGCTGAGTGCGGCGGACCTTGCCGCATACCGCACGCGGTTCCCGGCCAACCTGGATGCCGACACCTTCGACCTGCACTGACCCCTTCGCCGGCAAGGCCGGCGCCTACGGGCATCCACCAGCCCCGTAGGCGCCGGCCTTGCCGGCGAAGAGTGACGCTCAATACACATCCCGCCGGTACCGCCCCAGCTCGATCAACTGCTCAAGCTCTTCAGCCCCCAGCACCTCGGCCAGCACCGCATCCACACCCGCCGCCATGCCTTCAAGGCTGCCACAGATATAGATCGACGCTCCCTCCGCCAGCCATCGGCGCAGCTCATCAGCCTGTTCGCGCAGCCGATCCTGCACATACACCTTCTGCGCCTGATCCCGCGAGAACGCCAGATCCAGCCGCGCCAGTTCACCACTTGCCAGCCAGCCCTGCAGTTCCTCCTCGCACAGGAAGTCATGCGCCCGGTTACGCTCGCCAAACAGCAGCCAGTTGCGTTGCTCGCCGTCCACGATTCGCGCCCTCAGCAGGCTGCGCAACCCGGCCAGCCCGGTACCGTTGCCGATCAGGATCATCGGTGCCGGAGCCGTCGGCAGATGGAAACCGCTGTTGCGGCGCAACCGCACGCTCACGCTCGCGCCCAGCGCCAGGTGTTCGGTCAACCAGCCCGAGCCCAGGCCCAGCGTGCCGTCCGGATGACGCTCCTGGCGCACGATCAGCTCCAGCACACCGTCACTGGCAATCGAGGCGATGGAGTATTCGCGCGCTGCCACCGGGATCAACGCATCCACCAGCGCCTGCGCGTGCAGGCCGATCAGGTGGCCGCGGCTGGCCGGCAACAGCCGCCCGCCCAGTGCATGGTCCAGGCGCTCCTCCAGGCCGTCCACCCGCACAGGCGTGCGAGGCTCAAGGCCAAGCCCGTCGAGCAACGCCTTGACCGTCGAACCGGCATTGCGCGGCAGTACATCGACCAGGTCCCCGGCATCCCAGCGCTCTGGCTGCGACGGTTGCAGGCCGAGCAGGTACACCGGTGCGCCCTGGCTGCCGGGGTTGAGCAGCTCGCGCCGGGTCAAGGTCCAGGCGCTGAACTGCGGCGGCTGCCAGGCAGACAGCGGCGCTGCGCCGGTCAATGCCGCCAACTGCTGCTGCCATTGCTGCAAGGCAGCAGGATCTGCACTGTCGACTTCCACGGCAGAGAAACTGGCGGTGGCACCGCGAGCCTCCAGCCAGTGCTGCAAGCTGCGCGCAAACCCGCAGAAATGCGGGTACTGGCGGTCTCCCAGTGCGAGCAGGGCGTAGTTCAGGTTACCCAGCGTCCACGGCTGGCCAAGCACCTTGCGCTCGAAGCCGCGGGCGCTGTCCGGCGCCTCGCCGTCGCCAAAGGTGCTGACCACGAACAACGCGCGTTGCGCCTGCTGCAGATCAGTTTCGGTCAGCGTCGCCAGGGGCTGCACGCGCACCGCCAGGCCCGCCGCCTGCAGTTGCCCGGCGCTCTGCCAGGCCAGTTGTTCGGCGAAGCCGCTCTGGCTGGCAAACCCCACCAGCCATCCGTTGCCTGTGTCGCCGGCCGGGTTCAGGCCCTTGCGCGCCTCGCGTACCTGGCGCTTCTTGCGCCTGCGGTCCAGGTACAGCAGCCAGCCGGTGATGAAGAACAGCGGCATGCTCAGGCTGGCGAGGGTCACCAGGATGCGCCCGGTGAGCCCGAAGTAGCTGCCCACATGCAGGGCATACACGCTGGCCAGCAACTGCGCCTTGAACGACTTGTCGGTGTAGCGATCGTGCTGGCGTACCACGCCGGTGGCCGGGTCCAGGCTCAGGGTGTTGAGCGCGCGCTCGTGCTCGGCGTTGTCGAGCAGGTAGAACAGGGTGGCGGGCTGGCCGCCGGCCGGTGGCAGGCGCAGGTTGTAGGTGCGAAGGCCCGGGCCGGCCGCTGCCTGCAGGCTGGTCCAGATGGCGTCGTAGTCCACCACCAGCGGCGCCGCATCCTTGCCGGGTGCGGGCGGGCGGCCACGGCCTTCGCCGCGCTTGCGCTGTTCGCCAGCGGCCGGTGCATCGCCCAGCAACCGGTTCAGCCCCTCGCGGTACCACTCGTAGGACCAGAACAACCCGGTCAGGGCAAACAGCAGGTAGAACAGCAGGCACCAGGTACCGGCCACCGCGTGCAGGTCCCAGTTGAAGGCACGACCTTTCTTCGCCCAGTCCAGGGTCAGCCAGGTTCGCCAGTTCAGCGCCTGGCGCGGCCAGCGCAGGTACAGCCCCGACAGGCAGAAGAAGATCAGCATCAGGGTACAGGCGCCGGTGATCTGCCGGCCGGTGTCGCCCATGGCGAGGAAGCGGTGCAACTGCAGCATCAGGTCGAAGAACCCCTGGCCACTGACCGGGGGCTGCAGCTTGCCGGTGTAGGGGTCGGCATAGCGCAGGGTGCCGCGGCGCTCGCCCGGCGGTGGGGTGAAGAAGATGCGCGCAGCTTCGTCGCTGCGCACGTTCACCCACAGCATCGACACCTTGTCGCCCTGTTCGGCCTCGACGCGGCGCACCAGTTCGGCCGGCGGCAGCACGCCTTCGTCGCGCACCTGCACCTTGAGCACCTGTGGGTTGAACAGGCGCAGCAATTCGTCCTGGAACGACCAGGTTGCCCCGGTCACTCCCATCAGCGCCAGCACCAGCCCGGCGGTGATGCCGAAGAACCAGTGCAGTTGAAACAGGCTTTTCTTCACCACATCGACCACCTTGTGTTGCGAGTTGCGTGAATGCGCCGCGCATTATGCCTTGATACACAAAGGCCCCGATCACCGAAGTGAACGGGGCCGGGCCTGCCAGCTGCCGTCAGAAGTGGAAGCTGGTGGTCAGCAGCGCCGTGCGACCGGCCGCCTGGTTGGCGTAGTGCGCCGCGTAGGCCTTGTCGTAGTAGACCTCGTTGGTGAGGTTCTGCACGTTCAGCTGCAGGTCGACGTTCTTGGTCAGCTTGTAGCTGGCCATGGCGTCGTAGCGCCAGTACGAATCGACCATCACGCTGTTGGTCACGTTGCCGAACACGTCGTCGACGTAGAAGGCACCACCGCCGAGGGTGAGTTTTGGCGTGACGTTGTAGGTGGTCCACAGGGTCAGGCTGTTGTTCGGCGTGTTGGGCATCTGGTTGCCGTCGTTGTAGCCGTCCACCAGCACACCGCCGACCGACTGCGCGCCACCGTCGACCAGCTTGGCGTCCATGTAGGTGTAGCCGGCGAATACCTGCCAGTCATTGGTCAGCTTGCCGGTGGCGGTCAGCTCCAGGCCATCGACGCGGCTCTTGCCGGCGTTCTGGTAGGTGTTGGCATCGACCAGTACGCGGGCGTTTTCCTTCTCGGTGCGGAAGATCGCGGCGGTCAGGTTCAGACGCTGATCGAGCAGGTCCCACTTGGTGCCGATTTCGTAGTTGGTGGTCTCTTCGGCCTTCAGGTCGCTGGTGGTGGTCGGCGTCAGCAGCGGGTTGCCGTCGCTGCCTTCACCCAGCGAAGCGCCGGCCGGGGTGGCCGAGGTCGCATACGAGATGTACACGCTGCCGTTGTCGGTCGGCTTCCAGGTCAGGCCCAGTTGGCCGGTCACGAACTCGCTGGTGTCTTCGGTCTTGAAGCTGGTCGCACCGCCCGCCACCTTGGTCTTGGCCTTGGTGTCGAAGTGGTCGTAGCGCAGGCCCATGGTCAACAGCCAGGCCGGGTTCAGCTCCAGGGTATCGGTCAGGTAGATGGCGCGGGTGCTGCTGGTGGTGTCGGCGCCGGCATCGGTACGGGTCACGTCGCCGCCCCAGGCCTCGTTCGGGTTGGGATTGGGGAACGAGGTGCACACACCCGGGATCTGGCCGGTGGCCGAAGAGCAGTTGCCGGAACGGAAGCCGGTGATGTCGTAGCCTTCCTTGGTGGAGGCCTCGCGGCTCAGCTCGATACCGGTGGAGAAGGTGTTCTTGAACCCGCCGATGTACACCTCGCCGAACAGGTCGGTCTGGTTGGTGGTGGTGCGGGTGTTGGCCACGCGGTTGTTCGGGCGGCGCCAGACTTCACCGTTGAGGATGTTGCCCTTGCTGTCGTCGGGCTGGCTGTAGATGAAGTCTTGCAGGGTGTTGCCGTGGCGCAGGGTGTTCTTGAGGGTCAGCGCATCGTTCAGGTCGTGCTCGACGGCGATGGTCGCGATATCGGCACGGGTCTTGTAGAAGTCGCGATCGACCAGGCCGTAGTAGTTGCTGCTGCGGCCGCCATCGTCAGGCTTGTCCGGGTTGGCCGAGGTGCGCCCGGCGGTGCTGCCCGAGCGCAGGCCGTAGGGGATGCCCGAATCCGGCAGGTCGTCGCTCTCCACGTGGTAGTAGTCCAGGCTCACGCGGGTCGGGGTACCCAGGCCGAACACCAGGGACGGGGCCACGCCCCAGCGGTCGTAGTTGACCTCGTCGCGACCGGCCACGTTGCTTTCGTGGCTCATCAGGTTCAGGCGAAACGCTGCGGTGTCGAGGAACTGGTAGTTGCCATCGAAGGTGTAGCGCTTGGTCTGGTCCGAGCCCCAGGTGAAGGCACCGTCGGTGCTGTTGCCCAGGTGGGCCTTCTTGGTCACCAGGTTGATGGTGCCACCGGCTGCACCGCGCCCGCCGATGGTCGAGTTGGGGCCCTTGGCCACTTCAACCGATTCGATGGCGAAGATCTCGCGGGTCTGCGAGCCCACGTCACGCACGCCGTCCAGGTACATCGAGCCTTGCGAGTCGAAGCCGCGAATGAACGGGCGATCGCCCGACGGGTTGCCGCCTTCGCCGGCGCCCATGGTGATGCCCGGCACGGTACGCAGGGCATCCTGCAGGGTCAGGGCGTTGGTGTCCTTGATGACCTGTTGCGGCACCACGGTCACGCTGCGCGGGATGTCCACCAGCTGCGCCGTGTACTTCTGCGATGAGGACTTCTCGACCTTGTAGTCGGTGCTGGCGGTATCGGCCTGGCCATTGATGCTGGTGGCATCCAGCGCGATCGAGCCGCTTGTGGCCGGGGCTGCGTCGGCCGCATAGGCCAGGTGGCCGGCGGACGTGGCGCTCAACGCGACCCCGATGGCAGAAGCAAGCAGGCGTGGTGAACTGACAGCGGTAGGCACGTAATGGCGCGACATCGGAAGGTCCCCAAGGTGTGAAGGCGCCGAAATATAATGTAAACAAATATGAGTAACAATTGAGATCAATTGCTATTCGTACTGAATTTACATTCTTTACACCTTTGTGTGGCGGTTTATGCCTGCTGAAACGTCCCGCCCCTCGCAAGGGGCTTGTACTGGTTCAATAAGAATCAATACCATTGACGCCCTTTAGCCGACCCCTGGTGCCTGCGCCATGCTTTTACACATTCCCGGCCTGTTCACCCGCGAAGAAGTGCAGCGTATTCGCCAGGCGCTGGAGCAGGCCGATTGGGCCGACGGCAAGATCACCGCGGGCTACCAGTCGGCCAAGGCCAAGCACAACCTGCAGCTGCCCGAGGCGCACCCGCTGGCCAAGGAAATCGGCAGCGCGATGATCGAGCGCCTGTGGAGCAACCCGCGCTTCATGTCGGCGGCGCTGCCGTTCAAGGTGTTCCCACCGTTGGTCAACTGCTACCGCGAAGGGGGCAGCTTCGGCTTTCACATCGACAACGCCATTCGCCAGCCGCGCGGCAGCCATGAGCGGGTACGTACCGACCTGTCGTCGACGCTGTTCTTCAGCGACCCCGACGAATACGACGGTGGCGAGCTGGAGATCCAGGACACCTATGGCCTGCAGCAGGTCAAGCTGGCGGCAGGCGACATGGTGCTGTACCCCGGCACCAGCCTGCACAAGGTCAACCCGGTAACCCGCGGGGCGCGCTATGCGGCGTTTTTCTGGACCCAGAGCATGGTGCGCGAGGACAGCCAGCGGGCCTTGCTGTTCGAGATGGACAACGCCATCCAGCAGCTCACGGTGGATGTGCCCGACCACCCGTCGCTGATTCAGCTCACCGGCACCTACCACAACCTGCTGCGCCGCTGGGCAGAGGTCTGAGCCGTGACCTTCAGCCTGCGTCGCGAAGAACAGGTCGATATCGACCAGTTGCATCAACTCATCGAACACAGTCCGGGCAAGGCGGCCCAGGCCCTGCTGGCGGCTGCCGCGCAGAACGTTGTCGAGGCACAGCTGCTGCTGGGGCAGATCCTGCTCGACGGGCGTGGCATCGAGCAGGACCCGGCACTGGCGCGGACCTGGTTCGGCATTGCCGCCCGCCAGGGCAGTGCGATGGGGCACAACATGCTCGGGCGCTGCCTGGAGCATGGGTGGGGAGGGCAGGCCGACCTGGCGGCGGCGGCCGGTCACTACCGTGCGGCCGCTGCCGCAGGGCTGGACTGGGGGCAGTACAACCTGGCCAACCTGCTGGCCACGGGGCGGGGGGTGGGCCAGGACCATGCTGCGGCCCTGCACCTGTATCAGCAGGCCGCCCACGCCGGCCACGCCAAGTCGATGAACCTGCTGGGACGTTACCTGGAACAGGGGCTGGCCTGCGCGGCCGACCGGCACGCCGCCATGCACTGGTACCGTCTTTCTGCCGAGGCCGGCGATTTTCGCGGGCAGTTCAGCCATGCGGCGATCCTCGCCGAGCAAGGCCACATGGAGCAGTCGCTGGTGTGGCTGCAAAAGGCCCTGGAGCAGGGTAACGGCAACTTCCTGCGTGCTGCAGTGGCCAGCCTGGAGCAGGCCGAGCAGCCGCAGATCCAGGCGATGGCGGGGGCCTATCGGCAGCGTCTGGAGCAGGTGTCGCGGCAGGCTACGGAAAGCCTTCACTCTCGGGTTTAGCCTGCCGCCTTTCTATGCTCGATCACTCCCATGCTTCTCAAGGAAGATCGACCATGAACAGCAACCACCGTCTTGCCAGTCACCCGGGCCTTGCCTGCGCAGGGGGTCGCCATGAGTGACACCTGGAATTTCTCATTCATCGCCAGCCTCTACTCGGTGACGCCGGGCCACAAGGGCCGTATCGGTATCAGCCTGGTCGAAGGCGGCATCGACAACGATGGCTGGTTGCAGGTGATGACCGACACCCGGCTCATCAAGCCGGTCAATTTTCGTTTCGACTACGTCTCCCACACCGACCGGCGCATTACCTACAACATCTCCAGCTCTTCGGATACCGGGTTCTATCGGGGCGCGGCGGTGGGCAAGAACTTCAATCACTATGTGGGCCTGTTCCCGGGGGGTACCAGCGAGCCCTGGCTGGTCAAGCCCATGGGGGAGTGGGGCGACCATGACGTGCTGCGACTGAAGCTCTATGACACCTACGAGTGCAGCATCGGCAACTACCGTCACTCCGACGGCATGGATTACCTGAATGTGATCAGCGGGGAGAACCTCGAGTTCGAGGCACATGTACTGCGTGTGCTGAGCTGACCGCGTGGGCCCATGAAAAAAGGCGACGGTTGCAACCGTCGCCTTTCGTGTGCAACTGACCCGTGGTTACAGGTAGTACGCCTTCAGCGGCGGGAAGCCGTTGAACTCCACCGCGCTGTAGCTGGTGGTGTAGGCGCCGGTCGACAGCCAGTACAGGCGGTCACCGATGGCCAGGTTCAGCGGCAGGCCGTACTTGTAGTGTTCGTACATGATGTCGGCGCTGTCGCAGGTCGGGCCGGCGATCACCACCTCTTCCATCTCGCCTTTCTTTTCGGTCCAGATCGGGAACTTGATCGACTCGTCCATGGTTTCGATCAGGCCGGAGAACTTGCCCACGTCGGTGTATACCCAACGCTCCACGGCGGTACGCGACTTGCGCGCCACCAGCACCACTTCGCTGACCAGGATGCCGGCGTTGGCAATCAGCGAGCGGCCAGGCTCCAGGATGATTTCCGGCAGGTCGTCGCCGAAGTCTTCCTTGAGAAAGCGAATGATCTCTTCGGCGTAGGTTTCCAGGCTGTTGGTACGGGTGATGTAGTTGGCCGGAAAGCCGCCACCCATGTTGATCAGCTTGAGCACGATGCCGTCTTCTTCCTTCAGGCGCTCGAAGATCACCTTGACCTTGGCGATGGCCGCATCCCACACGCTGATGTCGCGCTGCTGCGAACCCACGTGGAAGGAGATGCCGTAAGGCACCAGGCCCAGGTCGCGGGCCAGGATCAGCAGGTCCATGGCCATGTCGGTCTGGCAGCCGAACTTGCGCGACAGCGGCCAGTCGGCGGTGGTGGAGCCTTCGGTGAGGATGCGTACATACACTTTCGAGCCCGGTGCGGCCTTGGCGATATTGCGCAGGTCGGCTTCGGAGTCGGTGGCGTACAGGCGCACGCCCTTCTCGTAGAAGTAGCGGATGTCCTTGGATTTCTTGATGGTGTTGCCGTAGCTGATGCGCTCCGGGCCGATGCCGCGGGCCATCACCTTGTCCAGCTCGTAGATCGAGGCGATGTCGAAGTTCGAGCCCTTGTCCTTGAGCAGGTCGATGATTTCGACCGCAGGGTTGGCCTTGACCGCGTAGTACACCTTGGCGAATTCGAAACCGGCGCGCAGGTCGTCATAGGCCTTGCTGATCATGGCCGTGTCGATGAGCACGAACGGGGTTTCTTGCTTGTCGGCGAACGCCTTCATTTTGTTGAAGGTATCGCGTGCGAAGTAGTCTTCGACCTGGATCGACATGCTGGGGGACTCCATGGGCAAACTGAATGAATAAGTGGCTGCAACTGAGCGCCCTCCGTATCCCCACTTTGGTTCGCCTACTTCCCAAGGCATGTCGCCGAAAGCAAAAAGGTCAACCGGGTCGCAGAAGCTGCGCAGCGGGTGACCTTGCTGTCTCGTCGTCAGTACTTGAGCCGGATGGATCGTTTCCAGCATGGACGCTCGGCGCGAACTTTAGGACCTGAAGGATTCAAGATCAACAAAAAATCTCGCGTTTTTTCGCTACGCTGACGCACGTTGCAGACACCCCTCGTTTTAACCGACCCGGATGACAGGCAGATGTTCCCGAAGTTTTGCGAAGCGTTAAAAATACCCGCACGTTCGCAGCTTTTGCAGGCCAACTCAGCTAAAACAACGATGGCGTCAACTTCGGCGACGATGGCCCCAAAAGGTTGGGCAAGCGCACGCAAACAGCTTGAACGGGCAGGGCACGGGCACCGTTCGCAGCGGGGCGTGTGTGCATATTTTTAGCCGCTCGCATGGGCGCTGTTGCAGGGCAATCGCTCGGCGGTGATTGCCGGGTTTAATAAGAAACATTACTATTCGCAACCTCCCTCCCGCCTAGCGACGACCCCCGCACCGTGTCTCGACACAAAGGCTTCCTCGACCACTACCATGAGCTGATCGGCACCTGGACACGCAAGCTGCGCAGTCGTCAGCAGGCCGAGGACCTCGCGCACGATGCCTTTGTGCGGGTGCTGGAAAACCCCGCCCTGCCAGTCGAGCAGCCGCGCGCCTATCTGCACCAGACGGCACGCAACATTGCCGTGGACGGCTACCGGCGCGAAGACCGGCGCCAGGCCCTGGAGCAGGAAGGGCTGGACCTGTCGCCCACCCCGGGCGATGACCCCGAGGCCTATGTGCATGCACTGGAGCTGGCCGACAGCGTGGAACGCGCCCTGGCCGAGTTGCCGCTCAACTGCCGTAAGGTGTTCATCTGGCAGAAGCTCGAAGGCCTGACCCAGGCCGAGATCGCCGAGCGCATGGGCTTGACCAAGAACATGGTCGAAAAGTATATGATCCGCACGCTCCGGCATCTGCGTGAGCACCTGGATGTGTCAACGAGATGAGTCAGGCAAATGTTTTCATGAATCAGGGCACATGCCCCTGCGGCGATGACGCCGTGCGCGACCAGGCCGCCGAATGGTTCGCCCGTGGCCGCGATGCGCCCCTGACGCCCCAGCAGCAGGCGCAACTGCATGCCTGGCTGGCGCAGCACCCCCAGCATAAATACGAGTACGACCTGCTCGGGCGCCTGTGGGGCGCGGCCGACCTGCTGCCGCGCGAGCGCCTGCAGGCCTTGTGTGCGCCCGATCCGGTGCGCCAGCTGCCGCGTCGACGCCTGTTGCGCCAGGCCCTGGCAGCCAGTGTGGTGGCGGTCGCGGCAGGGCTTGGCTGGTTCGGCTGGCAGCAGCACCAGCTCAATTACCAGGGCCAGATGCAGACCGGCCTGGGCGAGCGTCGCCAGCTCGACCTGCCCGATGGCTCGCGCCTGGAGCTCAACGGCCGCACGCGGGTGCAGGTGAGTTTCAGTGCCGGGCAGCGGGACATTCGCCTGGAGCAGGGCGAGGTGATGTTCAGCGTTGCCCATGATACGGCCCGTCCCTTCGTGGTCAGCACCGGCCATGGCAAGGTCACGGTCACCGGTACGCGCTTCGATGTGCGCCGCGACAGCGAGCAGACCCGTGTGGCGGTCGAGCAGGGTTCGGTGCGCGTGCAGGGCGACGGCCAGGGGCAGGCGCTGCTGAGCGCCGGCCTCGGTTCGCACATCGATGCCCATGGCGCGGTGGCAGCGCCCTATACGGTGGACGCCGCCGCGTTGACCGCCTGGCGCGGCGGCAAACTGGTGTTCAACGATGTGCCGCTGGGCGAGGTGGTGCGCGAGGTGTCGCGCTACCGCGAACACCCGCTGCGCGTGGCCCCCGGCAAAACGGCGGCGCTGCGCCTCAGCAGCAGCTTCAGCACCGATGACACCGACGCCCTGCTGCGCGCCTTGCCCAGCATCCTGCCGGTGGCCATCAAGGCCCATGCCGATGGCTCGCAAGAAATAATCGCAAAATAGATTCAGGTTTTTTTCCCGTTGTTCGTCTTCCTGCCCAACTGCAACTGCCAAGCATTTTCATTCGCAGGCGGTGGCCGATTTTCTGACCCTCAGGACTTCTCGACGACGTGAACAACAACAAGGTTTCCAAACGCTGGCTGCCGCTGGCACTGGCATTGGCCGTCAGCGGCGGCATCGCCAACAGCTACGCCGATTCGGCACCCACCAGCATCCAGATCCAGGCCCAGCCGCTGGCCGCGGCACTGGGCCAGCTGGGCCGGCAGACATCGCTGCAACTGTTCTTCAGCCCCGACCTGGTGGCCGGCAAGCAGGCCCCGGCGGTGTCCGGCAACCTGGCCCCCGAACAGGCGCTGCAGGCCCTGCTGCAGGGCAGCGGGCTGACCTACGAGATTTCCCAGGGCACCGTGGTGCTGCACGCGGCGCAGCCAGTGAGCACGGCGCCCGGCACCCTGGAGCTGGCGCCTACCGACATCAGCATGGTCGGCGACTGGCTGGGCGACGCCCAGGAAAGCGTGGTACAGAACCACCCCGGTGCGCGCACCGTGGTACGCCGTGAAGCCATGGTCGAGCAGGGCGCGCTGAGCGTGCGCGACGTGCTGCGCGGGGTGCCGGGTGTGCAGGTGCAGGACTCCAACGGCACCGGCGGCAGCGACATCGCGCTGAACGTCGGCGTGCGCGGGCTCACCTCGCGCCTGTCGCCGCGTTCCACGGTGCTGATCGACGGCATTCCCGCCGCATTCGCCCCGTATGGCCAGCCGCAGTTGTCGATGGCGCCGATTTCCTCGGGCAACCTGGACAGCATCGACGTGGTGCGCGGCGCAGGCTCGGTGCGCTATGGGCCGCAGAACGTCGGCGGGGTGATCAACTTCGTCACCCGAGCCATCCCCGAGAAGGCCACCGGCGAGCTGGGCACCACGATCCAGACCTCGCGTCATGGCGGCTGGAAGCACATCGAGTCGGCCTTCCTTGGCGGCACCGCCGACAATGGCCTGGGTGCGGCGTTGCTGTACTCCGGGGTCAAGGGCAATGGCTACCGCAGCAGCAACAACAGCAACGACATCGACGACGTGCTGTTCAAGACCCACTGGGCGCTGACCGACCGTGACGAGCTGTCGCTGAACTTCCATTACTACGATGGCAAGGCCGACATGCCCGGCGGCCTGACCCAGGCCCAGTTCGACAAGAACCCCTACCAGTCCGACCGCGACCACGACAACTTCACCGGTCGGCGCAAGGATGTCTCGCTCAAGTACCTGCGCCAGATCGACGACGTGACCCAGTTCGAGGTGCAGACCTACTACACCGACAGCTTCCGTGGCAGCAGCATTGCCGCGCGCGACCAGCAGACGCTGTCGTCGTACCCGCGCAGCTACCACACCTTTGCCGTCGAGCCGCGCCTGTCGCGGGTGTTCGTCACCGGCCCGGCCACCCAGGAGGTCAGCGTCGGTTATCGCTACCTCAAGGAAGCCATGCACGAGCAGGCCACGCGCCTGGCGCTGATCGACAACGTGCCCACCGTAACCCCTGAATCCGACGGCCACGTGTACCAGGACCGTACCGGCGGCACCGAGGCCAGCGCCTACTACATCGACAACAAGATCGACGTGGGCAACTGGACCATCACCCCGGGCGTGCGTTTCGAGCACATCAACACCGACTGGAACGATCGCCCGGTCATGGGCCTGGGCAACAAGCCGGTGGTGGCCAAGAGCCGCAGCGTGACCAGCAACGAACCGCTGCCGGCATTGAGTGTGATGTATCACCTGTCCGATGCGTGGAAGCTGTTCGCCAACTACGAGACCTCGTTCGGCAGCCTGCAGTACTTCCAGCTGGGCCAGGGCGGGCAGGGCGACCAGACCGCCAACGGCCTGCAGGCCGAGAAGGCCAAGACCTACGAGATCGGCACGCGCTATGACAACGGCAACTGGGGCGGCGAGCTGACCGCGTTCTACATCGACTTCGATGACGAGCTGCAGTACATCAGCAACGACGTGGGCTGGACCAACCTGGGCGCGACCAAGCACCAGGGCATCGAGGCCTCGATGCACTACGACCTGGCAGGGCTGGACCCGCGTCTGCAGGGCTTGAGTGCGAACGCCGGCTTCACCTACACCCGCGCCACCTATGAAGGGGCGATCCCGGGCTTCGAAGGGCGCGACCTGCCGTTCTACTCACGCCAGATCGCCAATGCCGGGCTGCGTTACCAGGTGGACCGCTGGACCTGGAATGTGGACGCCTATGCGCAATCCAAACAGCGTGCTCCGGATACCGGCATGACCAGCAAAGGTGCCTTCACCGGCGACTACATCACCGAACCGACGGCTGATGGGCAGTATGGCGACATTCCGGGGTATGTGACCTGGAGTGCGCGGGGCGGGTATGACTTTGGTGCGCAGCTGTCGAACCTGAAGCTGGCGGCGGGGGTGAAGAACATCTTCGACAAGCAGTTCTTCACCCGTTCCAGCGACAACAATTCGGGGATCTATCTGGGCGAGCCGCGCACGTTCTATGTGCAGGCCAGTGTAGGGTTCTGACAACGCCTTCGCTACGCCGATCACACAGGCCATGGCCTGCCGGACCGGCGTTGTCAGCCTTGTCTGTTCGGCAGTAGATGCGGTGGAGCTATTCAGGCCACTGTTTCGGCCGGCGACACGATGCAGGTCTTCATGCCCCGCGAACGCCCCGAGCTCAGGTACGCGGCAATCGATTCCTGGGTGACCTCGCCCAGGAACACGTTCTCGGCGTCCAGCACCGGCAACCACGAACGGTTGAACTCGTACATGCGCGACAGCAGGATGCGCAGGTGCTCGTCATGCGCGGCGGTGGCGTTGAACGTGCGCAGGAAGTCTGCGCAGGTGCCCTGCTGACGGTGCAGGTCGCGCCGGCGCACATAGCCCATCGCCTTGTTCTGGCCATCGGTGACCACCACGTAGCGACGGTCATGTTCGTCCATCAGCTCCAGCGCATCGGCCACCGACGTCTCGGGGCTCACCGATGGCGCGTTGTCCGCCGCATCCTCGGCACGCACCAGCAGCAGGCGCTTGAGGGTGCTGTCCTGGCCCACGAAGTTACTCACGAAGTCATCTGCCGGGTGCGCCAGCAAGGTGTCGGGGTGGTCGATCTGGATCAGCTTGCCGGCGCGGAAGATGGCGATCTTGTCGCCCAGCTTGATCGCTTCGTCGATGTCGTGGCTGACCATGATCACGGTCTTGTTCAGCGCACGCTGCATCTCGAAGAACTCGTTCTGGATCATCTCGCGGTTGATCGGGTCGACCGCACCGAACGGCTCGTCCATCAGCAGCAGCGGCGCATCCGCCGCCAGCGCGCGGATCACGCCGATACGCTGCTGCTGGCCACCGGACAGTTCACGCGGGTAGCGGTGCAGGTACTGCTTGGGCTCGAGCTTGATCATGCTCATCAGCTCGCGGGCCCGCTCGTGGCACTTGTGCTTGTCCCAACCCAGCAGGCGCGGCACCACGGTGATGTTCTCCTCGATGGTCATGTTGGGGAACAGGCCGATCTGCTGGATCACATAGCCGATGGTGCGACGCAGCGTCACCGCGTCCAGGTCGGTGGTGTCTTCGCCATTGATCAGCACCTTGCCCGAGGTGGGCGCGATCAGGCGGTTGATCATCTTGAGGGTGGTGCTCTTGCCGCACCCGGACGGGCCGAGGAACACGCAGATCTCGCCTTCGTTGATCGTCAGGCTTACCGAGTCGACGGCCTTTACGTCCTTGCCGTTGCTGTGGAAGGTCTTGCACAGGTTCTGAAGTTCGATCATTTGAGCAGTCCTTTTGGAGTCAGCGAGCGTTGCAGGGCTTGCAGCAGCAGGTCGGCGAAGATGGCCAGCAGGCTCACCAGCACGGCGCCGACCAGCAGCATCGACATGTCGCTGCGGCTGATGGAGGTCAGGATAAGTACGCCAAGGCCACCGGCACCGATGGTCGCGGCAATGGTCATCACGCCGATGTTCATCACCACGGCGGTGCGTACACCGGCCAGAATCACCGGTACCGCAATCGGCAGCTCGACCATGCGCAGGCGCTGGCCGAAGGTCATGCCGATGCCGCGGGCGGCTTCGCGTATGCCGGGCTCGACGTTGGTCAGCGCCAGGTAGGTGTTGCGCAGAATCGGCAGCAGTGAATACAGAAACACCGCGGTGATCGCCGGCAACGGGCCCAGGCCCTGGCCGAACTTGGAATAGAACGGCAGCAGCAGGCCGAACAGGGCGATCGACGGCACGGTCAGCAGCACCGTGGCGCTGGCCTGCAGAGGCCCGGCAAGCACCGGAAAGCGGGTCATCAGGATGCCCAGCGGTACGCCGATCAGAATGGCCAGGGTGACCGCGATGCCGACCAGGGTGATGTGCTCCCAGGTCAGTTGCAGCACCTGGGCCCAGTCCAGGTGGGCGAAGGTATCAAGCAGACTCATGGTTGCTCCTCGGCAGGTGGATGCTGGCGCAGGTAGGTGGCGGCGACTTTGCTCGGGCTCTGGTGCTCGACGTCCACCTTGGCATTGAGCTGGCGCATGGTCTCGTCATCCAGTTGCTCGGCCAGCGGCTTGAGCAGCCCGGCCAGTTGCGGATGGGCGTCGAGTACGGCCTGGCGCACCACCGGGGCGGCGGTGTAGTCGGGGAAGTAATGCAGGTCGTCGTCCAGCAGCTTGAGGTCGAAGGCGCTCAGGCGCCCGTCGGTGGTGTACACCAGCCCGCTGAACACCTGGCCGTTGCGCAGCGCGGTGTACACCAGCCCGGCGTCCATCTGGCGGATGTCGCGGCGGGTGAACTGCAGGTCGTAGGTCTGGGTCAGGCCCACCAGGCCGTCGGGGCGGTTGGCGAACTCGGTGTCCAGCGCCAGTACATGGCTGCGGTCGGGCTCGTCGCGCAGCACCTGATTGAGCTGGCTGATGGTGTTGACCTGCGGGTACTGCTCGGCGATGTTGCGCGGCAGCGCCAGGGCATAGGTGTTGCTGAACTTCGAGGGTGCCAGCCACACCAGGCCCTTCTTCGCGTCCAACTGCTTGACCCGGGCGTAGGTGGCCTCGGCGCTGTCCATGCGTTCGTCGATATGGTTGTAGGACACCAGCGACACGCCGGTGTATTCCCACACCATGTCCAGTTGGCCGCTTTCCTGCGCGCTGCGCGCCAGGGTGCTGCCCAGGCCGCCGGTGATGCGCACGTCGAAGCCGTGGCTGCGCAGGTACTGCGCGGTGATTTCGGCCAGCACGGTCTGTTCGGTGAACACCCGCGCGCCGAGGCGGATCAGGGGTTTGTCGGCGGCCTGGGCGAATCCTGCGAACAGCAGGGCCGCGCCCAGCAACAAGGCGATTCTTTTCATGGGGGTTCCTTCGCTTAGTTGGCCAGGCCGCGTTCGAGCCAGCGGCGACTGCATTGGCTGACCAGCGCATCGAGCAGCAGGGCGAGCAAGGCCGTGGTGGCGGCGCCCAGCAACAGTTGCGGCTGGTTGTTAAGGGCGATGCCGGGGAAGATCAGGCTGCCCAGGCTGTTGGCGCCGATCAGGAACGACAGCGGCGCGGTACCCACGTTGATTGCCAGTGCCACTCGAACGCCGCCGACGATGATCGGTACCGCATTGGGCAGCTCGACCCGCCACAGCGTCTGACGCGGGGTCATGCCGATGCCGGTGGCGGCTTCCTTGAGCGAGGCGGGGACGTTTTTCAGGCCTTCGTAGGTGTTGCGCACGATGGGCAGCAGGGAGGCGAGGAACAGCGCGAAGATTGCCGGGCCTGCGCCGATGCCCAGAAAGCTCAGGGCGATGGCCAGAACGGCCAGGGGGGGAACGGTGTTGCCAATGTTGAAGATCTGCATGAAGCGTTCGGCGCGGTCGACCCGGTGCGGTCGACTCAAGGCAATGCCGGCGGGGATACCCACGGCCAGCGCCGCCACCATCGAGCACGCCACCAGCATCAGGTGCGCTTGCAGGTAGAACCACAGATCGGCGCGGTAGTGCGCGATCGTATCGATGCCGATCCAGTGGATCAGCAGGGCCAGGATGACGAGCGCGGCGGCCCATCCCATCAGCCCCTTGCCATAGCGTTTAGCCACAGGCGGACTCCTTTTTTTGTCGGCGGGCACACTCCCGTGGCGGCTGCCGGTCCAGGCAGCAGGCAGTGTGATCGCGATAAGCAGCGGGTCGCTCCGGTAGAGCGGAACACGCCATGAGCGCAGCCTCGTCAGGCGCATGTTGCCGATGAAACCCACCCTGACGAACGGTTGAAAACCGTATACGTAACATCTCGTAACAGGGCAGTGGACGTCTCCGCAGTCGCAAAGGTTCCCATCCGAAGCGGCATTTGGCCAGCGCAGATCGACCCAGTGGTTCAGTTAGGGGGTGAGTTTGGGCTATAATCGCCGCCCTTTTTTGAATCTCCAGTCAGGCGATTTCCCATGACCAACCAGGCCGCCGAAGTCGCGAAACGCCGCACCTTCGCCATTATTTCCCACCCCGATGCGGGTAAGACCACCATCACCGAGAAGCTGCTGCTGATGGGCAAGGCGATTGCCGTCGCCGGTACGGTGAAATCGCGAAAGTCCGACCGCCATGCCACCTCCGACTGGATGGAAATGGAAAAGCAGCGTGGCATCTCCATCACCACCTCGGTGATGCAGTTCCCGTATCGCGACCATATGGTCAACCTGCTCGATACCCCCGGCCACGAAGACTTCTCCGAAGACACCTACCGCACCCTGACCGCAGTGGACTCGGCGCTGATGGTGCTCGACGGCGGCAAGGGCGTAGAGCCACGTACCATCGCCCTGATGGACGTGTGCCGTCTGCGTGACACGCCCATCGTCAGCTTCATCAACAAACTCGACCGCGATATCCGCGACCCGATCGAGCTGCTCGACGAGATCGAGGCGGTTCTCAAGATCAAGGCCGCGCCGATCACCTGGCCGATCGGCTGCTACCGCGACTTCAAGGGCGTGTACCACCTGGCCGGTGACTACATCATCGTGTACACCCCGGGCCACGGCCACGAGCGTACCGAGGTGAAGATCATCGAGAAGCTCGACTCGGATGAAGCCCGCGCCCACCTGGGTGACGAGTACGAGCGCTTCATCGAGCAACTGGAACTGGTGCAGGGCGCCTGCCATGAGTTCGACCAGGACGAGTTCATCAACGGCCAGCTGACCCCGGTGTTCTTCGGTACCGCGCTGGGCAACTTCGGTGTCGACCATGTGCTCGACGCGGTGGTCGACTGGGCGCCACGTCCGCTGCCACGTGTGGCCCATGAGCGCACCGTGGAGCCGACCGAAGAGAAGTTCAGCGGCTTCGTGTTCAAGATCCAGGCGAACATGGACCCCAAGCACCGCGACCGCATCGCGTTCATGCGCATCTGCTCGGGCAAGTACGAGAAGGGCATGAAGATGCGCCACGTGCGCACCGGCAAGGACCTGCGCATCGGCGACGCCCTGACGTTCTTCTCGTCCGAGCGCGAGCAGCTCGAAGAGGCGTTCGCCGGCGACATCATCGGCCTGCACAACCACGGCACCATCCAGATCGGCGACACCTTCACCGAGGGCGAGAGCCTGGGCTTCACCGGTATCCCGCACTTCGCCCCTGAGCTGTTCCGCCGCGTGCGCCTGAAGGACCCGCTCAAGTCCAAGCAGCTGCGCCAGGGCCTGCAGCAACTGGCCGAAGAGGGCGCCACCCAGGTGTTCTTCCCCGAGCGCAGCAACGACATCATCCTCGGCGCCGTGGGTGTGCTGCAGTTCGACGTGGTCGCCAGCCGCCTGAAGGAAGAGTACAAGGTCGAGTGCGGCTATGAGCCGATCACCGTGTGGTCGGCGCGCTGGATCAGCTGCGACGACAAGAAGAAACTCGAGGAATTCAGCAACAAGGCCGTGGAAAACCTGGCCATCGACGGTGGCGGTCACCTGACCTACCTGGCGCCGACCCGGGTCAACCTGGCGCTGATGGAAGAACGCTGGCCGGACGTGAAATTCCGCGCCACCCGCGAACACCACTGAGTTTTCGCACACCCCACGCCCGCGCAGCCCCCTGGCTGCGCGGGCGTTTTCGTTTCAGCCCCCCGCCGCCGGTGGGCGATGGCTTGCCTGGCCCAGGCGGTAGACCAGCAGGGTCAGCGAGTCGGCGTTCTTGAGCATGATTCGCGAGCGCACCACCGCATCGTCCAGAAAGCGCTGGCGCGCGACCGCCAGGTCACGGGTGTCGGCGATCTTGAGGATCAGGCTCAGGCCCTTGTTGTCGTCACGGGTGATGTCGCGTCGGGTACCGTCGCGTGAGCGCACCACGAACAGGCGCCGGGCCGGTGAACGGTGAGAGAACGCCTCGTCGTGCTGGCGCCTGAGCCAATCCTGCTGCTCGCCGGGCATGAGCAGGTCGGCAAATGCCAGCGAGGCATCCAGGTAGCGCATGTCGCGTGTGTCATAGGCGATATGCGAGAACTCGTGCAGCAGGCAGTTGGCACGCGCAATGGCATCGGCTTCCTGCCAGGACAGCTCGGGCCTGAGCTGGAGCCTGCCCAGGTAGCTGACGTCGAAATAGGCGTCCAGCAGAAACAGTTGCCGGAGCGGGTCATGGGGCGAGGTGAAGGCGATGCCGGTGTAGTTGCCGATATTGCTGGCCAGGATGTAGCGCCTGGACGTGGCGACCGAATAGTCCTGCGAGGTCATCAGTTCGAAGAGTTTTTCCACCGGTTCGCATACGCGCTGCAGCAGGGCTTCGTCGGGTTCGACGCCGAAGAAATCGCTGAGGATCGTGCGGGTCTGTGCCGGCATGCGTTGCACCGGGCTGGCCTGCTGCAGGTTGTCCAGGCAGATGCCCAGGTAGTCGAGCGCCGTGCGGTGTGCCTGGCGCAGCATGCGCGCACGGGCCGGCATGAGTCGCTGGATCTGGCGCATGCCCACGGCCCGGATGACGATATCGTTGCCGGCCATCACCTGACGCGAGGCCCACCCGCCCAGCCTGCCGATGATGCCACCACTTAGCACGGGTATGGCCTGCTGCGGGTCGATCTGCCAGCGGCCGTTGCCTTCGCTGCGCAGGCGTGGCCCTGGTTCGTCGATGTCCGGCGCACTCAGGTGCCAGCGCTGGTCCAGCTGGCGAACGCCGTACACCTTGCCCTCCAGGCAGGCGAACTGCGTCTGGCCATCGACGTCGGTATAGATCTGCTCGCGGCTGGCCAGGCCATCGAGGGACTGCTGCGGCACTTCGTAGGCGGACAGCCGCTGGTGCGACGCCTGCCCCAGGCGCCGCCAGAATTCGCCTTCGTCGGCCGGCAGCGCGCCAGGGCCCTGTTCGCGCACGCCATGCCCGGCCAGCAGGCCCTGCACCAGGGTGCAGGTCAGTTCCGACAAGGCCTGCGCCCAGTCGCCCGAGGGGCGCTCGGCCAATTGCAGCAGCGACAGTTCGCCCTGCCACGCGGCCAGCAGCAGGCCGATGCGGCCGGGGATGAACAGGCTCAGTTGGCTCCAGAGCAGCCCGAGTACCTCTTTCAGGGTGGCCCAGCGGGCTTCGGCGGTACTCACCAGTTGCGTATGGGCCATGCCCTGCAGCAACGCTGCATTGGTCTCGAACAGGTACTGCAGGGCGTTGCCATGCACCGGGCGCCAGGCCAGGGTCACCGGCTGCTGGGCATACAGCGGCAGCTCGAAATCGAATTCGGCGCTGTAGGGCAGGTGGGCCTCGGTGAACCCACCGTGGTCGTAGCGCGGGCGCATCGTGTCGGGCATGCAGGCCAGTATCCGGGCCTGCAGGGCCGGCACGCTGCGAAGCTGCTGCAGCAGGTCGGCCGAACTGCTGAAGGCCTGGAACAAACCGCCGGCCTGGTACGGCGTGTACATCACCACGGGGCCGGGCGCGGGGCTGGCGTACATGAACAGGTACACCCCGGGCACGGTATCGGGGGGCAGGCCGCTGTCGGCGATCAGTTCCAGGGGCACCAGTTGTGCGGCGGGGGCTGGCAGCTGGTCACGGGCGGTGGCGTCGGGCTGCTCGACGACGGCGCGGATGCACTCGACGTCGGCTGCGCCCAGTTGCCCCTGGAGCCGGGCGCGCCACGCCGCCTCCAGCAGTTGCCCCGGCAATTGCCGGCAGAACAGCCGCAGGCGCCTGGGATAGCTCGCATGGTCGCGGTCCAGTTGCTCGGCCAGCAGCTGGCGATAGCCTTGACCCAGGTCCAGTTCGCGCACCAGCGCCCGCAGGTAGGCGGCATCGATGCGCGCAGGCACGGTCATGTCGCCCTCGAGCGTGATTGCGGTGATGGCGTGGTCCCAGTCGCGGTAATGGTTGAGCGCGTAGTCGACCAGCGTCTGGCGATGCTGGATGCTGGCGGCCGCTTCGCCTGTGGGGACCTCGCCGGTGGGCGGCAACGCGGTGACCCAGCGCGTGGTGGTGATCAACAGCTGGTCGGCAGGGTAGCGGCCGGCCGCGAAGTCCTGGTCCAGGCGGGCCTGGACCCGTTGGCGGGCATAGTCGGTCACCGCCGGGATGTCGAACAGGTAGTCCTGTGGTGACGGGCTTTGCAGCAGGTTGCGCCCCAGAACCTGCAGGTAGCCGTACTGTTCGGTGGGGGCGGCCTGCGCCAGCCAGTCAGGCAGATGGGCACGCAGGCGCCGGGCACTGGCCAGGCGCTGCAGACGCTGCAGGTAGCGCAGCGTGCCAGGCGTGTCGAGCGTGCTGCGCAGCAGGTCGGGCAGGTGCGCGGCAGGCAGGCCGCGCCGGGTGAGCCGGTCGAAGGCGCGCCGCGTTGCGGCCACGTCGTGTTCGGCCTGCCAGCTCTGCAGGTGGTGCGCAGGTGCGCCTGCCAGCGCCAGCCATTGAAAGCGTTGCGCGGCGGGGTAGTGCGCTGCGACGGCCTGCTCCAGCGCAAGGCGCGAGGTGAATGCGGCAAAGCCCTGGTCGAGGGTCCACAGCAGCCACAGATCGGGCTGTGCCTCGAGCGGCTGGCGGGTCAGCAGCAGGGCCTCGCTGCTGGGCGCCTGGTCCAGGGCCAGTTGCCAGGCCCAGGCCGGCGCTGCCGGCGAGGGCGCCGGAAACAGGGCGGCGTGAATCAGCGCGCGTGCCGGGGCTGGCAGCAGGCTGTCGTGGTCGAGCAGGCGGTATTCGAGGGTCAGGGCCAGTTGCCACAGGTGCTTGAGGTACGTGCGTCGCTGCGCTTGATACTGCGTCAGGGCGCTCGTCAGTTGGCTGGCGGTGGCATCGGCGACCTGTGCGACAGCCTGTCGGGCCAGCGCCAGGTCGAGCGCAGGCAAGGCCACAGGCTGTTCGGCCACCACCGGGCCGCTGACCAGCCAGCGTTCATCCAGCGAGGTACCGATACCGCCGAGCCGCTGCCACACCAGTTCGGCCAGGCTCAGCCAGGTGCGCCCGGCGCCGGGCTGGCCCAGGCGTACCTGGGTCACTGGCGGGCCCTTGTCCAGCACTGCGGCAAGGGCCTGGTCGAGCCCTGCCGCAGTCACCGTCTCCAGGCCTGGTACCTCTTCGAACAGTGCCTGCGCGTGGCCGGTCAGTGCGCTCACCAGCCGGTTCAGTTCCTCCAGGCCAGCGCCGGCTGCCTGTGCCGACGCTTGCAGCCGGGCCAGGGTGGCCGGGCTGTCGTGGGCGTGGGGCGAGGTGCCCAGGCGCGCGAGTTCGCCGGCCAGTCGACTGTCGAGGTCCAGCGCCTGGCGGCATGCCTGATAACCGTCCTGGCCGCTGTCAGGGCGCAGTTGTGTTTCGATGTCCTGTTGCTGGGCGCTCAGCACCTGGCCAACCCAGCTGTCCAGTGCAGGGGCGGCCAGCGGTTGCAGGTGCAGGGCGCTGATGCGCAAGGCGCCCAGTTGGCTCTGCCGCGATGGGCTGACCACCGGGCGCCAGCTGTCGCGCAACCGGGGGTCTGTCAGCGACGATAACAACGCCCGCTTGCTGGCATGGCGCTCCAGCCCGCGTGCAGCACACCAGGTGAACACCGGGCCGGCACGGGTGCCGAACGTGAGCACGCCCTCCAGCAGTTGGCTGTGGCCTTGCGCGGTGGTGACGTTGAGGCTGAACGCCTGCAGGGGCGAGAGGGCCTCGGTGTCCAGCCATTGCAGCAGCGCTGTATGGTCGGTTTCGGCAAGGGCGCCGGCCCAGGCCTGGCGCGTGATCGCCTCGCGCACGCCCGCGCCCATCAGGCGGGCCAGTTGCCGGGCCGGCGTGTCGCTGCCGGCCTTGGCGGTATGCCAGTACCGGTGCAGTTGCCGTTGGCAGTCGCGTGCCGCCGCCAGGCGCTGCGGCGCCGCTGCAGCGGTAGCGGTAGCGGTGGTGGTGGCCAGGGCCTGCTCCCATAACGAGTCGGCTGGCGGCTGGCCCAGTACCTGCTGCTGCAGCTCGCCCAGCGCCTGGCCCTGGCGAGCGGCGATGACCAGCATCAGGTACTCGAACACCTCGTCCTCCAGCCGTTCGACCTGAACATCCACGATGCCGCCCTGGCCTGCCAGCAGGCGATCCCTGGGGGCGATGTAGTGCAGCAGTACGTGCGGGTGGCCGCTGCTCAGCAGTTCAACAAGGTGGTGCTTGAGCTGGGTACGGTCTTCGAAGCGCAGCAGCCCCAGCAACGGGTGGTAGAAAAAAACACGGGGGTGCGTGCTGCGGCTCAGCAGCAGGCTGGCGGTCAGTTCGCTGGCGTGGGCGCTGGCGGTGATCGCGCTCAGGCGGTCGATTCGCGGCGCGTCGGGCCCTGGCGCCTGCAGCCAGCCTTGCAGCCAACGATGCTCCTCGTCATCGAGGCTGTCTCGGGCCTGTGCCAGGTGATCGGCAAAGCGCTGGCGCAGCGCAATGCGGTGAAAGTACGGCAGGGTCTTCAAAGGCATGGTGTGTGCTCGGCAGTGGGTGGGCGCCGGGCAACGGGCGGGCTGCGCTGTTGCCCCGGCAAGGGCTTCAGGCTGCCGGGGCACACAGGCCGAGGGTGGTATCTATTGCAGGGTGGCTCAGTTGCCGGCCTTGATGCTGGTCCAGATGCGGGTGCGCAGGCGGTCGATCTTGGCCGGCATGGCCTGCAGGGCGAACAGCTTGCCGAGCATGGCATCGGTCGGGTAGATCATGCTGTTGGCCTTGAGCGCCGGGTCCACCAGGCGGTCGGCTGCCTGGTTGCCGTTGGCGTACTGCACATGGTTGCTGATGTCGGCCATCACCTCGGGCTGCAACAGGTAGTTCATGTAGGCATAGCCGGCCTTTTCGTCCGGGGCATCGGCGGGCATGGCGACCATGTCGAACCACATCGGCGCGCCTTCCCTGGGAATCTCATAGCCCACCTTCACCCCGTTTCTGGCCTCTTCTGCACGGTTTCTGGCCTGCAGCACGTCGCCGGAGAAGCCCACCACCACGCAGATATCGCCGTTGGCCAGGTCGCCGGTGTACTTGGAGGAGTGGAAGTAGCTGATGTACGGGCGCACCTTCATCAGCAGGGCCTTGGCCTTCTCGTAGTCGGCCGGGTCCTGGCTGTGGTGCGGCAGGCCCAGGTAGTTGAGCGCGATCGGCAGCAGTTCGGGGCCGTTGTCGAGGATCGCCACGCCGCAGCTCTTGAGCTTGCTGATGTTCTCGGGCTTGAAGATCAGGTCCCAGGAGTCCACCGGGGCATTCTCGCCCAGCGCCGCCTTGACCTTGTCGATGTTGTAGCCGATGCCGGTGCTGCCCCACAGGTAGGGGAAGCCGTAGCGGTTGCCCGGGTCGTTGACTTCCAGCGCCTTGAGCAGCACCGGGTTGAGGTTCTTCCAGTTGGGCAACTGGCGCTTGTCCAGCGCCTTGAGCGCCTTGCCCTGGATCTGCCGGGCCATGAAGTGGTTGGAGGGGAACACCACGTCGTAGCCCGAGTTGCCGGTCATCAGCTTGCCGTCGAGGGTCTCGTTGCTGTCGAACACGTCATAGGTGGGCACGATGCCGCTGGCGGCCTGGAAGTTCTTAAGGGTGTCGGGGGCGATGTAGCTGGACCAGTTGTAGATTTTTACCGAGTCGGCCGCCTGGGCGATTGAGGCGGCCAGCAACAGCGGGGCGAAGAGCAATGGGCGCATGTCCGGATTCCTTGCTTGGTCTGTTTTTGTCGAAGGAGGCAGGCGATCAAAGGATCAGAAAATCAATACGTAGGTCTTGCGCACGGTCTCGTGGATATCCCAGATACCGGTGCTGTTGGCCGGCAACATCAGTGCGTCGCCGGCTTCTATGGTCAGCGGCTCGCCGCCATCGGGGGTGAAGGTGCAGCGGCCCTTGATGAAGTGGCAGAACTCCTGCTGCTCGATCTGGCGTCGCCAGCGGCCCGGGGTACATTCCCAGATGCCGGTTTCGACGCCGTCGTTGCGCTCCACGCAGGTCACCGAGGTGACCGCCACCGGCTCGCCCAGGGGCACGGCCACCGGGTTTGACTGTTCGAGAGCGACGCTATGGGTGTGCTTGAACTGGGTAATGCGCATGCCGGTGGTCCTGTGCAGGGGGAAGTCAGTGCATCAGGCTTTCCATGAAGTCCGCCACACCGCTGGCCAGGCGCCGGCGCCAGGGGGCGCTGGCCGGGTTGGCAAGGGTCTGGTCTTCGTGGACGAAGCTCTTGATGATCGCGTTGTAGCCGAGCCAGCGGCACGGCTCGGGCTCCCAGCGCGCCAGGCTGTTCAGGCGCGCCGCGGGGTGTACCCAGGGCTGGGCGGTGAGTGCGTTGCGTTGGCCCAGGATCAGCGCCGCCACGGTGCGCCCGCCCAGGTTGCTGGCGCCCACGCCTTCGCCGCCATAGCCACCGGCCAGGGCGATTCCCTGCTCGGCATCGCACAGCATGTGCGGGCGAAAGCGCCGCGCCATGCCCAGGTTGCCGCCCCAGGCGTGGGTGATGTCGACGTTCTTGAGCTGCGGAAACAGCTCGCCGAACAGGTAGCGGCGCAGGCCGATTTCGCTGTCGCTGAGGGTGAAGTCTTCGCGCAGGCGCCCGGCGAAGCGATAGCCGCCGCGGGCGCCGAACACCAGGCGGTTGTCGGCACTGCGCTGGCCGTAGGTGACCTGGCGGCTGTTTTCGCTGAAGGCCTGACCGGCGTTCAGGCCGATCTGCTCCCACACCTGCTCAGGCAGCGGCTCGGTGGCCACCAGCAGGCTCTGTACCGGCAACTGATAGCGCCCCAGCGGCGGCAGCCCGACGGCATAGCCTTCCACCGCCGGCACCACCCACTGGCAGCGCACCTGTGCCTGGGCGGTGCGTACCTGACCCTTGTGCCAGTCGATGACCGGGCTGTTCTCGTAGAGCTTCACCCCCAGACGCTCGACGGCCCGGGCCAGGCCGCGCACCAGTTTGGCCGGGTGCACGGTGGCCACGTTCGGCGTGTAGATCGCCCCATAGGGCTTGGCGATGCGCAGCTGCGCGGCCAGCTCGACCGGGCTCAGCCAGCGATACTCGGCCTCGTTCAGGCCCTGCCGGTAGAGCTTTTGCAGGTAACTGCGCAGGCTCGCTTCCTGCTCGGGGTAGCGCGCCGCGCAATAAAGGGCGCCGCCCTTGCGGTAGTCGCAGTGGATGCCTTCGCGCTCGAGTACCGTTTCCACTTCGTCGGGGATGCCGTGCAGCAGGTCATAGGCGTCGCGGCGCTGTTCGGGGGAGCAGTCGGCCAGCAGGCGGTCTTCGCCCAGGAGGTTGCCCATCAGCCAGCCGCCGTTACGCCCCGAGGCGCCGAAGCCTGCGATGTTGGCCTCGACGATGGCGATGTTCAGGTGCGGTGCCTGGCGCTTGAGGTAGTAGGCGCTCCACAGGCCCGTGTAGCCGGCGCCGATGATGCATACATCCACGTCCAGGTCCTGGCGCAACGCCGGGCGCGCGATCAGCGGCTCGTCAAGCTGGTCCATCCAAAGGCTGATACTGCGCCATGCCTGCATTGTGTTCGGCTCCACATCCGTAACGGTGTGGGCCGATGCTAGGGCCGGGCGGGCGGATTGTCTTGCGTGCGTGTCCGCAGAGAAATCTGTTGCACGTAGGCCTTGGGCGACAGGCCGGTGTGCTGGCGAAAGCACTTGTAGAACGCCGACAGTGAATTGAAGCCGGCGGCGAAGGCCAGGTCATCGACCTTGGGCGCCGGGCCTGCGCGCTCCAGTTCAGCCAGCAGATGCTGCAGGCGGGCCTGGTTGACGTAGCGGTAGAAGCTCTGGCCCAGCACCTGGTTGAGCAGGTAGGAGATCTGGTTGCGGCTGTAGCCGCACTCGCGGGCGACCTGTTGCAGGTCCAGTTGCGGGTCCAGATAGGGCTGGCGACGGGTGAAGTAGTGCTGCAGGTCCTGGGCCATGAAGCTCAGCTGGCGCGGTGACAGGCCCAGGCGGCTGGTGGCCGGGCGCAGGCTGGGGTGGCCGGTGTGGCGTGAAGGCTCGCGCACCAGCGAGGCGTATTCGTTGACCTGCCAGATCAGGCCGTCGCGCACGGTGATGGCCTCGCTGGCACGAAACGCGGTGATGCCGTCGCCGCCGCGCAGCGTTACCTGGTACTGGATGAAGGCGGTGCAGCCGTCGGTGCGGATGCGGTCGCTGTGCACGATGTCCTCGCCGTCCTGGCGCGGCATGCTGGCGGCCACGTATTCGCGCAGCTCGGCCAGGTGCAGTACGCGGTTCTGGAAGAAGTCGTTGTACTGGATGTCGGGGTGATAGAGCGCCATCACGCCGTCGAGATCGCGGTGTTTCCAGCACAGGTGGTAGCGCAGCACGGTGGCGGCGGTTTCGGCGGTGTGTTCGGGGCCGTCGGGGATCGGGTGTGCGGCCATGGGGCTGGCTCATTGGAGGTAGGAAAGCAGAATACCTGCAGGGCCCTATCGCGGGTCAAGCCCGCTCCCACAAGGACAGCAGTGATCCGTGTGGGAGCGGGCTTGACCCGCGATTGCTGGCGCAGCGGTTCTAGAGAAACTGCTCCGCATAGTGGCACGCCACCTGCCGTGTACCCACTGGCCGGAACGCCGGCTCTTCACTGGCACAGCGCTCGGTGGCATACGGGCAACGCTTGTGGAACGCGCACCCCGGCGGTGGGTTCAGCGGGTTGGGCAGCTCGCCCACGATCCTGATCTTTGGCTTGAGCGGGTCGGGGTGAATGGTCGGGGTCGCCGACAGCAGGGCCTGGGTGTAAGGGTGCAAAGGCCTGGCATAGATATCCTCCTTGGGCCCCATTTCCGCCGGGCGCCCCAGGTACATCACCAGTACCTGGTCGGCCACATGCCGTACCACCGCCAGGTTGTGCGAGATGAACACGTAGGCGGTGTTGAACTCCTTCTGCAGGTCCATGAACAGGTTCAGCACCTGCGCCTGGATCGACACGTCCAGCGCCGAGGTCGGCTCGTCCGCCACCAGCACCTTGGGTTGCAGCATCATGGCCCGCGCCAGGGCGATGCGCTGGCGCTGGCCACCGGAGAACATGTGCGGGTAGCGCTGGTAGTGCTCGGGCCGCAGGCCCACCTGCTGCATCATCGCCTGCACCTTTTCGCGGCGTTCGGCCCTGGACAGCCGGGTGTTGATCAGCAGCGGCTCGGCCAGTTGGTCACCGACCTTCTGGCGCGGGTTGAGCGAAGCATAGGGGCTCTGGAACACCATCTGCACATCGCGGCGCAGTTGCCGGCGCTGCTGCTTGCTGGCACCGGCCACCTCCTGCCCGGCGATCTGCAACGAGCCCGACGACGGTTCCTCGATCAGGGTCAGGGCGCGGGCCAGGGTCGACTTGCCGCAGCCGGATTCGCCGACCACGGCCAGGGTCTTGCCGGCCTCCAGTTCGAACGACACCCCATTGAGGGCGCGTACCAGGGCATGGCCCTTGAACAGGCCCAGGGACACTTCGTAATGACGGGTGAGGTCACGGGCGGTCAGTACGACGCTCATCACGCCACCTCCTGGTTGAGCGGGTAGAAGCAGCGGGCCAGGCTGTGGGCCTTGGGGTCCAGGCTCGGACGTTGCTGGCGGCAGTGGTCCTGCACGTAGGGGCAGCGCGGCGACAGCAGGCAGCCGTGGGGCCGGTCGTAGCGTCCGGGCACGATGCCGGGCAGGGTCGCCAGGCGCTCGGCGCCTTCGCTGTGCTCGGGGATCGCTGCCAGCAGGGCTTCGCTGTAGGGGTGCGCAGGCACCTCGAACAGCTCGGGCACCTGGCCGACTTCCACTGCCTGGCCGGCATACATCACGCACACGCGGCGGGCGGTTTCGGCCACCACGGCAAGGTCGTGGGTAATCAGGATCAGCGCCATGTCCTGCTCTTTCTGCAGGTTGAGCAGCAGCTCCATGATCTGCGCCTGAATGGTCACGTCCAGCGCCGTGGTGGGCTCGTCGGCGATCAGCAGCTTGGGTTCGCCGGCAATCGCCATGGCGATTGCCACGCGCTGGCTCATGCCGCCGGAGAGTTGATGGGGGTAGGCATCCAGGCGGCTTTCCGGGGCCGGGATCTCGACCTTCTTCAGCAGCTCCAGCGCACGCTGGCGCGCCGCCTTGCCGCGCAGCCCCAGGTGCTGGCGCAGCACCTCCTCGATCTGGAAACCCACGGTGTAGCTGGGGTTGAGTGCGGTCATGGGGTCCTGGAAGACCATCGCCATGTCCTTGCCGACCACCTTGCGCCGCTGCCGGCCGCTCAGGGTGAGCATGTCGCTGCCGTTGAAGGTCAAGGCGTCGGCGGTGATGCGCCCGGGGGCGTCGATCAGGCCCATCAGCGCCATCATGGTCACCGACTTGCCCGAGCCGGACTCGCCGACAATCGCCAGCACCTCGCCCTTTTCCACGTTCAGGTCGAGGCCGTCGACCACCGGTACCGCCGAGGCGTCGCCGAAGCGCACGCTCAGGTTCTTGATGTGTAGAAGTGACATGGGCTTCTCCTCAGGCGGCATTCTTGAGTTTCGGGTCCAGCGCATCGCGCAGCCCGTCGCCCATCAGGTTGATTGCCAGCACGCTGAGCAGGATGGTCAGGCCCGGCAGGCTGACCACCCACCAGGCGCGTTCGATGTAGTCGCGGGCCGAGGCCAGCATGGTGCCCCACTCCGGGGTCGGCGGTTGCACGCCCAGGCCCAGGAAGCCCAGCGCGGCGGCATCGAGAATCGCCGAACTGAAACTCAGGGTGGCCTGCACGATCAGCGGCGCCATGCAGTTGGGCAGCACGGTCACGAACATCAGGCGCGGCAGGCGTGCCCCGGCCAGGCGTGCGGCGGTGACGTAGTCGCGGTTCAGCTCGCCCATCACCGCGGCGCGGGTCAGGCGCACGTAGGCCGGCAGCGAGACGATGGCGATGGCGATCACGGTGTTGATCAGGCCAGGGCCCAGGATCGCCACGATGGCCACCGCCAGCAGCAGCGAGGGCAGCGCCAGCATCACGTCCATCAGGCGCATGATGGACGGGCCAAGCAGGCGCGGGAAAAACCCGGCCAGCAGGCCCAGCAGCACGCCCGGGATCAGCGAGATCATTACCGATGACAGGCCGATCAGCAGCGACAGGCGCGAACCCTGGATCAGCCGCGAGAGCAGGTCGCGGCCCAGCTCGTCGGTACCCAGCAGAAACTGCCATTGGCCGCCTTCGAGCCATACCGGCGGGGTCAGCAGAAAGTCGCGGTACTGCTCGCTGGGGTTGTGCGGCGCCACCCACGGGGCGAACAGCGCGCAGAACACGATCAGGCACATGAACAGCAGGCCGGCCACCGCGCCCTTGTTGCGCGAGAAGGCGTGCCAGAATTCCTTGTAGGGGGAGGGGTAGAGCAGGCTCTGGTCGAGCGGCGCGGCGTCGACGGCAGCGGTTTTTGCAAGCGGATTGGTCATGAGCGAAGGCCTCAGCGCTGATGTCGGATGCGTGGGTTGGCCAGGCCGTAGAGGATGTCCACGACGAAGTTGACCAGGATCACCAGGCAGGCAATCAACAGGATGCCGTTCTGTACCACGGGGTAGTCACGGGCGCCGATGGCTTCGATCAGCCATTTGCCGATGCCCGGCCAGGAAAAGATGGTTTCGGTAAGCACCGCGCCACCGAGCAACGTGCCGACCTGCAGGCCGACCACCGTAAGCACCGGGATCAGCGCGTTGCGCAGGCCGTGCACGAACACCACCCGTGCCGGCGACAGGCCCTTGGCCCGTGCGGTGCGGATGTAGTCCTCGCGCAGCACTTCGAGCATCGAGGAGCGGGTCATGCGTGCGATCACCGCCAGCGGGATGGTGCCGAGCACGATGGCCGGCAGGATCAGGTGCATCAACGCGTCCTTGAACGCGCCTTCCTCGTCGCTGAGCAGGGTGTCGATGAGCATGAAGCCGGTGGTCGGCTCGATGTCGTAGAGCAGGTCGATGCGCCCGGACACCGGCGTCCAGCCCAACCCGACCGAGAAGAACATGATCAGGATCAGGCCCCACCAGAAGATCGGCATCGAGTAGCCGGCCAGGGAGATGCCCATGACCCCGTGATCGAACAGCGAGCCGCGCTTGAGCGCGGCGATCACCCCGGCCAGCAGCCCGACGATGCCGGCGAACAGCAGCGCGGCCATGGCCAGTTCGAGGGTGGCGGGGAACAGCGCGAGAAACTCGTGCCACACGCTTTCGCGGGTACGCAGCGACTCGCCCAGGTCGCCCTGGGCCAGCTTGCCGACGTAGTCCAGGTACTGCTGCGCCAGCGGCTTGTTCAGGCCGAGCCGTTCCATGGCCTGGGCGTGCATCTCGGGGTCGACCCTGCGTTCGCCCATCATCACCTCCACCGGGTCACCGGGGATCAGGCGTATGAGCGCGAACGTGAGCAGGGTGATGCCGAAGAACGACGGGATCAACAGGCCCAGACGCCGTGCAATAAAACTAAACATCGTGTGGTGTACCTCATCAGCCTAAGGCATGCCTGCGAGCGCTCGGGGGCGGGCGCTGCAAGCGTTATCGTTCTACTTCACCCGCGTGGTGGCGAAGTTGTTGTTGGTCATCGGGTTGATGACGTAGCCCTCGACGTTCTCGCGCAGGGCGGTGAACACCTTCGGGTGGGCCATGTTGATCCACGGTTTGGCCTCATCGTACACCGCCAGTGCCTGGACATAGAGTGCGGCGCGTTGATCGGGGTCGGCGGTTTCGCGGGCGTGGTCGATCAGCACCTGGAATCGCGGGTTGCACCAGCGTGCGTAGTTTTCCCCATTCTTCGCTGCGGCGCAGCTGAGCAGCGGGGTCAGGAAGTTGTCCGGGTCGCCGTTGTCGCCCGCCCAGCCGGCCGACACCATGTCGGCTTCGCCGGCCTTGGCGCGGCGCAGCATCTCGGCCCATTCCATCACGCGGATGTCGACCTTCAGGCCGACCTGGGCGAGGTCGGCCTGAAGCATCTCGGCGCTCAGGCGCGGGTTGGGGTTGGTGGGCCCGCCGCCGTTGCGGGTGAACAGGGTGAGCACGGTGCCTTCGGGTACGCCGGCCTCCTTGAGCAGCGCGCGGGCCTGGTCCAGGTCGCGGGGCGGGTTGCGGTTCTGGCTGTTGTAGCCCATCAGGGTCGGCGGGTAGGGGTTCACCGCCAGCAGGGCGTTGCCCTTGCCGAACAGTTGCTCGACATGGTGTTCGCGGTCGAAGGCCAGGTTGATGGCGCGTCGTACGCGCACGTCGCTCAGGTACCTGTGCTCGGTGTTGAGCGAGATGTAGCCGGTGGTCAGGGCCTCCATTTCGGCCACCTTCAGGCGCGCGTCGGCCTTGATGCCGGGTATGTCGTCGGGCTTGGGGTACAGCGCCACCTGGCATTCGTTGGCGCGCAGCTTCTGCAGGCGCACGTTGTTGTCGGGGGTGATGGCGAAGATCAGCGCATCGCTCGGCGGCTTGCCGCGAAAGTAGTCCGGGTTGGGCCTGTAGCGCACCTGCGCGTCCTTGTTGTAGCGCTGGAAGATGAACGGGCCGGTGCCGACCGGCTTGCTGTTGAGTTCGGCGGTGGTGCCGGCCTTGAGCAACTGGTCGGCGTATTCGGCGGAATAGATCGAGGTGAAGGCCATGGCCAGGTCGCGCAGAAACGGTGCCTCGGGGCGGGTCAGGTGAAACGCCACGGTGTGCGGGTCGAGCTTTTCCACCGACTTGAGCAGGTGCTGGAAACCCATGCTCTCGAAATAGGGGAAGCCGATGCTGGTCTTGTCGTGCCAGGGGTGGGCGGGGTCGAGCTGGCGCTGGAAGCTCCACAGCACGTCGTCGGCGTTCAGGTCGCGGGTGGGGGTGAAGTAGTCGGTGGTGTGGAACCTGACCCCGCTGCGCAGGTGAAAGGTGTAGGTCAGGCCGTCGGGGCTGACCTCCCAGCGTTCGGCCAGGGCCGGCTGCACCTCGGTGGTGCCGGGCTTGAAGTCCACCAGGCGGTTGAACAGGGTTTCTGCGGCGGCATCGGCGGTGACGGCCGTGGTGTACTGCACGATGTCGAAGCCCTCGGGGCTGGCCTCGGTGCACACCACCAGGGGCTTGGCCATCAGCGGGGCTGCGGCGCTCAACAGGATGGCTGCAAGGGCAGCCTGTAGGGTTGACTGTTTCATGACACTTCCCTGCATTCGATTAAACCAGCGTAGCCATCGCGGCCGATTCGGCGAATCGGCCGCGACCTGCCGCCCTAGAGGATGTTGAACGGAATGGTTGTGACCACGCGCACCTCGTTCAGGCTCCCGTCACCCTGCAATTTGCTGGCGCGGTGGGTGGTGTAGGTGGCGCGCACGGTGGTGTCCTTGAACGCGCCGCCTTGTACGGCATAGCTGGTGCCGATGCCCCATTCGTCGTGGTGCTCGCCGTCGAGGTTCTTCACGTCGTAGCCACCGCCCTTGTAATGGGTGCCGTCGATGCCCCAGCCGCGGGCGTTGTACAGGTTGAACTTGAGGCCGGGCACGCCGAAGGGGGCCATGTTCAGCACGTAGCCGATCTGCAGTGATTTCTCGTTGGGGCCGTTGAAATCCGACAGCAGCGAGTTGGCCAGGAAGATCGCGTTGGTGTCGTGCAGGTAGTCGAAGTACTCGTTGCCGTTGACCTGCTGGTAGGCGACCGACACGGTGTGCGCCTGGTGGGTCAGGGCCAGCGACAGGCTGAAGGTGTCGTTGTCGATGGCGCCCAGCTTGCTCTGGCCGGCGTCGCGGGTCTTGTAGTAGTTGAGCCCGGTGTTCAGGCCCAGCACCGCGTTGTCGCCCAGCAGGTGGTTGGCGCCGAAGTAGTACTGGTTCCACAGGTCCTCGACCTTGGATACGTAGAGGCTGGTGCTCAGGCTCTGCAGCGGCTGGTAGTTGACCCCGGCCATGCTGACCCGGTCGGTGAACTGGCGGGAATCGCCATACTCGGAGCGAAACTTGCTCTGGCCCTGCTCGGTACGCATCGACACGCGGTCGAAGGTGCCCAGGTCGAAGCTCAGGTTGTCGAACTCGGCGCTGTGCAGGCTCACGCCCTGGAAGCTGGAGGGCAGTGCGCGGTTGCCGATGTAGGCGATCACCGGGGTGTCGATGGACTGGCGGCCGGCGGTGAGGGTGGTGTTTGACACCCGGGCCTTGAGGTTGGCCAGGCCGACCTTGCTCCACTGGTCGAGCACCTCGCCGTCGCCGTGGGTGAGGGTGCGGTTGTTCGGCCCGGCCACGCTGGCGCGACCGCGCTGCAGGGCCACCGCGTTGTACAGCGCCACTTCGGTGCTCAGGCCCACGGTGCCCTCGGTGAAGCCGGAGGTGTAGTTGAGGAGGGTGCCCTGGACCCAGTTGTCGCGGCTGCTGGTGGGGTGGCGGCTGCCGTCGCGCTTGCTGTACGACCACAGTGGCCCGCGGGTGGCGTGCTCGTGGGCGTACCAGTTGCGGGTCGAGCCGGACAGGCGCTGGCCGTCGAGAAAGCCGCTGGCCTGGGCCTGGTCGGAGGTGGTGCGCAGGGTAAGCGCAACGAAATCCTGGCTGACGGGTTCGGCCTGGGCCAGCGCGCTCAGGCCGCCAAGGGCCAGGCAAAGTGCTGCGTGTCGGGTAGGTCTCAAGGTGATGCTCCTTTGCATGTTTTTATTAGCCGCCGGGCCTCGTGAGCCCGGCGGGTGCGGCGGTGAACCTTGGGAGGGGGCGGGCAGAGGTCAGTCGACGCTGACGCCCGAAAAACTGTTGCGCCCGAACGGGCTGACCTTGAAGTCCTGTACCCGGACGCTCAGCGGTTGATGCACGGTGGAGTGGGCGACCGGGGTGATCGGCACCTGCTGCTTCATGCGCTGCTGGGCCTGCTGGTACAGCGCGGTGCGCGCGGCGGGGTCGGTGATGCGCTTGGCCTGCTGCACCAGGGCGTCGTATTCGGGGTCGCACCACATCGACACGTTGTTGCTGCCGATGGCACCGCAGCTGTAGAGGGTGCCCATCCAGTTGTCGGGGTCGCCGTTGTCACCGGTCCAGCCCAGCAGCATCACGTCGTGCTCGCCGTTCTTGGTGCGCTTGATGTACTCGCCCCATTCGTAGCTGACGATCTTCACGTCCAGCCCGACCTTGCCCCAGTCGGCCTGGAGCATCTCGGCCATCAGCTTGGCGTTGGGGTTGTAGGGGCGTTGCACCGGCATGGCCCACAGGGTGATGGGCGTGCCGGGCTTGACCCCGGCGGCCGCCAGCAGGGCGCGGGCCTTGTCGGGGTCGTAGCCGGCATCGCGGATGCTCGGGTCGTAGGACCACTGGGTGGGGGGCATGAAGTTCACGGCCAGTTGGCCGGCATCCTGGTACACCGCCTTGACGATGGCCGCCTTGTTCACCGCCATGTCCATGGCCTGGCGCACCTGCAGTTGGTCGAACGGCGGGTGCTGCACGTTGTAGGCGATGTAGCCCAGGTTGAAGCCGGGCTGGTCGAGCATGTTGATCTTCGGGTCGGCGGCCAGGGCCTTGAGGTCGGCGGGGCGCGGGTTGACGGTGACCTGGCATTCCCCCTTGCGCAGCTTCTGCACCCGCACCGAGGCGTCGGTGTTGATCGAGAAGATCAGCTGGTCGAGCCTGACCTGTTGCGGGTCCCAGTAGTCGGGGTTGGCCCGGTAGCGGATCTGCGCATCCTTCTGGTAGCGCTGGAACACGAAGGGGCCGGTGCCGATCGGCTTCTGGTCGAAGTCGCTGAGGCGCCCGCTGGCCATCAGCTGGGTGGCGTATTCGGCCGAGACGATCGAGGCAAAGCCCATGGCCAGGTTCTGGATGAAGGCGGCATCGACGCTGTTGAGGGTGAAGACCACCGTGTAGGGGTCGCGCTTTTCGACCCGGGCGATGTTCTTGTCCAGGTCCATGCTGACGAAGTAGGGGAACTCGGCCGGGTAGGCCACGCGAAACGGGTGCTGTGGGTCGAGCATGCGCTGGAAGGTGAGCAGCACGTCGTCGGCGTTGAAGTCGCGGGTGGGGGTGAAGTCCTTGTTGGCGTGGAACTTCACGCCCTGGCGCAGGCGGAAGGTATAGGTCAGGCCGTCATCGGAAACGTCCCAGCCGGTCGCCAGCGAGGGGATGACGCGGGTGGCGCCGCGTTCGAATTCCACCAGGCCGTTGTACAGCGGCTCGGCGGCGTCGTTTTCGATGGAGGTGGTGTACTGGGCGATATCGAAGCCGCCCGGGCTGCCCTCGGAGCAGAACACCAGGTTGCCCTTGGCCAGGGCTGTCGGGCCATAGGCCAGTGCCCCCAGGCCCAGCAGTGCGGCGAAAACCGGAGAAATACGCATGCGGTCCCATTCCTTTGTTGTTGTACGAGGCGTGGGGGGCGCGGCGACAGCAGGGTGCCAGCACCACCACGCGCTCCACGGTAGGGACGCGGGCGGCGGGCGTGCAGGTAAGGAAGTGGGTGTGAGGCGTGGGAAAAATCTTGGTGTGGTGTCGTAATTTTCAAGCAGGTATCAGTGCCCCGCGTGCACCGATGAGCTCGGCGCCCGCAGGGACAGGCTAAACATCGCGTTGCGTGTCTATTGGCTGACGCTTACGCCGTAGAAGGCATTCAGGCCGAAGGGGCTGATCTTGAAGTCCTGCACGGTCTTGCGCATCGGCTGGTACACCGTGGAATGGGCGATCGGGGTGATCGGCACCTGCGCCTTGATGATGTGCTGCGCCTGCTTGTACAGCTCGGTGCGTCGGGCCTGGTCGGGGGTGGCCTTGGCCTGCTTGATCAGCGCGTCGTAGGCGGGGTCGCACCATTTGGAGAAGTTGTTGCCGTTCACCGCGTCGCAGCCGTAGAGGGTGCCCAGCCAGTTGTCCGGGTCGCCGTTGTCGCCGCTCCAGCCGATCAGCATGGCGCCGTTCTCACCGGCCTTGGCGCGCTTCATGTATTCGCCCCACTCGTAGCTGACGATGCTGGCCTTGATGCCGATCTTCGCCCAGTCGGCCTGGATCATCTCGGCCATGAGCCGGGCGTTGGGGTTGTAGGGGCGTTGCACCGGCATGGCCCACAGGGTGATCTCGGTGCCCTCCCTGACCCCGGCCTCCTGCACCAGCGCCTTGGCTTTGGCCGGGTCGTAGGGCACGTCCTTGATGGTGTCGTCGTAGCTCCACTGGGTGGGCGGCATGGCATTGACAGCCAGCTGCCCCGCGCCCTGGTACACCGCGTCGATGATCTGCTGCTTGTTCACCGCCATGTCCAGGGCCTGGCGCACCTTGAGCTGGGCCATGGGGTTGGGCGCGGTGGTGCCCTTGATCGGGTCGGTCACGTTGTAGGCGATGTAGCCCAGGTTGAAGCCTGCCTGGTGCGGCAGGTTCAGGTTGGGGTCCGCTTCCAGCGACTTGAGGTCGGCCGGGCGCGGGAACAGGGTGATCTGGCATTCGTTCTTCTTGAGCTTCTGCATGCGCACCGACGGGTCGGTGGTGATGGCGAAGATCAGGTTGTCGATCTTCACGTCCTGCGGTTGCCAGTAGGTCTTGTTGCCCTTGAAGCGGATCTGCGCGTCTTTCTGGTACTTGGCGAACACGAAGGGGCCGGTGCCGATCGGCTTCTGGTTGATGTCGGCCGGCTTGCCCTGCTTGAGCAGTTGCTCGGCGTATTCGGCGGACTGGATCGAGGCGAAGCTCATGGCCATGTTCTGGATGAACGCGGCGTCCACGCTGGCCAGGGTGAACCTGACCGTGTGTTCGTCGAGCTTTTCGAGCTTGACGATGTTCTTGTCCATGCCCATGTCGGTGAAGTAGGGGAACTCGGTGGGGTAGGCCTTGCGAAACGGCAGGTTCCTGTCGAGCATGCGGTTGAAGGTGAACAGCACGTCATCGGCGTTGAAGGGGCGGCTGGGCTTGAAGTAGTCGGTGCTGTGGAACTGCACGCCTTCGCGCAGGTGGAAGGTGTAGCTCAGGCCGTCGTCGCTGATGTCCCAGCGTGTGGCAAGCCCGGGGATCACCGCCGTACCGCCGCGTTCGAACTGGCTGAGGCGGTTGAAGACGGTCTCGGCCGAGGCGTCGAAGTCGGTGCTGGTGGTGTACTGGCCCGGGTCGAAGCCCGCCGGGCTGCCCTCGGAGCAGAACACCAGGTTGCTGGCCGCATGGGCCAGCGGTGCGCCGGCCAGCAGGCCTGCGCCGAGCAGGTAGGGAAGGACCGCGTGTTTGAGCATTGTTGGCCTCATCGATGTCATTGGTGCGCCGGGCGGCCAGTGGGGCCGCTCGGCGGGCAGGGAGGCTGGCCTGTTGACCAGCGCGACCCTCAAACCATAGCTGACAGCGATGCAGGCGTTGCCCGCGGGTGAATCAGGGCATCAGCACTTCGATGGTGCCGTCGGCGCTGAGGCTGACCTGGCTGGTACCGGCTTCGATTTCCGGGCTTGGCGCGGCTTCGGCGTCCATGCTGGCCTTCATCATCATGGCGCCGCGGGCGTAGGGGTGCGGGTAGCCGCTGCTGTTGAGGTTCAGGTTGACCACCTTGTAGCCCTTGCCGCCGAGGGCTTCGGTGGTCAGCTGGGCGCGGGCCTTGAAGGCGTCGATGGCATCCTTGAGCAGGGCGTCTTCGCTGCTCTTGCGGGTGGCCGGGGCGATGGCGAAATCCATCCCGCCCATCTTCAGGTCCTGCAGCAGCTCGCCGGTGAGCTTGGACAGCGCCGGGAAGTTCGCGCTTTCCAGGCGCAGCTCGGCACGTTCGCGCCAGCCGGTGATCTTCTGGTTCTTGTTGTCGTAGATCGGGTAGCTGTTGCGGCTGTCCTGGCTGAGCTTGACGTCCTTGACCGCACGGGCCTTTTCCAGCGCCTTGTTCATGCTGGTGGTGATCTCGTTGGCCAGCTTGGCCGGGTCGGTGTTCTGCGCCTCGGTGTACAGGGTCACGACCATCAGGTCGCGGGCGACTTCCTTGCTGGCTTCGGCGCGCAGTGAAACCTGGTTGTAGCGAGGCTCGTCGGCCAGTGCCGCAAAGCTGGCAAACAGGCCGGTCGCGAGGACGAGGGTGGTACTGGCGCGAGACACAGTGTGCATGGGCAACTCCTTGAAATTGAGGCGTGGCGGCGGTCGATCCCGACCACGCAGACCCCATCAGACTCGCACAAACCGACGAGGTTCAAAAAGCCATCATCGATGCCGGTGTGCCTGTGGCGCTTTGCCGCATTGCTGCAGCGCGGGGTGCAGCTTGGGTATACTCGCCACGATTCACCTGGAGCACTCATCAGGAGAGCTCATGCTCGCCCCCGTACTCATGCTGTCTGCCACACGTCAGAACCTCTGGCGCCTGACCTTCATCCGCACCCTGGTGCTGGCCGCCCAGGCCGGTTCGGTGGCGGTCGCCTACTGGACCGAACTGCTGCCACTGCCGTGGCTGGCGCTGAGCATCACCCTGGGGTTCTCCATGGTGCTGTGCGTGCTCACGGCCATCCGGCTGCGCACCTCGCTGCCGGTCACCGAGCTGGAGTATGCGGTGCAGCTGGCCTGCGACCTGCTGATCCACAGTGCGCTGCTGTATTTTTCCGGGGGCTCGACCAACCCCTTCGTGTCCTATTACCTGGTGCCCCTGGCGATTGCCGCGGTGACACTGCCATGGCTGTATTCGCTGATCCTGTCGGGCATTGCGCTGGTGGCCTACACCCTGCTGCTGGTGCAGTACTTCCCGCTCGAAACCTTTCCCATGGCCCGCGAGAAGATGCAGATCTACGGCATGTGGCTGAGTTTTGCCCTGGCCGCCGGGGTGATCACCTTCTTTGCCGCCAAGATGGCCGAAGAGCTGCGTCGCCAGCAGCAGTTCCAGGCCCAGCGCCGCGAGGAAGGCCTGCGTGACCAGCAACTGCTGGCCGTGGCCACCCAGGCCGCCGGTGCCGCCCATGAGCTGGGTACGCCGCTGGCGACCATGAGCGTGCTGATCAACGAGATGCGCCAGGACCACACCGACCCGCTGCTGCAGGAAGACCTGGAGACGCTGCAGGAGCAGGTCAAGCAGTGCAAGCACACCTTGCAGAACCTGGTGCGCGCCGCCGAGGCCAACCGGCGCATGGCGGTGCAAGAGCAGGAGGCGAGCTTCTGGCTGGACGAGGCGCTCAACCGCTGGCACCTGATGCGCCCCGAGGCCAGCTATCGCTTCCAGCGCCTGGGCCAGGGTACGGTGCCGCGCCTGGCGCCGCCGCCGGACCTGACCCAGGCCCTGCTGAACCTGTTGAACAATGCAGCCGATGCCTGCCCCAATGACCTGGAGGTGTACCTGGACTGGGACGCCGAGGACATCGTGATCAGCATTCGCGACCATGGCCCCGGCGTGCCGGTGGCGATCGCCGAGCAGATCGGCAAACCCTTCTTTACCACCAAGGGCAAGGGCTTCGGCCTGGGCCTGTTCTTGAGCAAGGCCAGCGTGACCCGTGCTGGCGGCTCGGTAAAACTCTATAGTCATGAGGAAGGCGGTACGCTCACCGAGCTGCGCCTGCCGCGTGACGCGCGAGGAGACGTGTGATGAGTGATGAAATTCAGGCTGAAGGCGAAGAGCTGCCGCACCTGCTGCTGGTGGATGACGACGCCACGTTTACCCGGGTGATGGCCCGGGCCATGAGTCGGCGCGGGTTTCGCGTGAGCACGGCGGGTTCTGCCGAAGAGGGCCTGCAGATTGCCCAGCAGGACGTGCCGGACTACGCCACGCTGGACCTGAAGATGGAGGGCGACTCCGGGCTGGTGCTGCTGCCCAAGCTGCTGGAACTGGACCCGGAGATGCGCGTGGTGATCCTCACCGGCTATTCGAGCATTGCCACCGCGGTGGAGGCGATCAAGCGCGGCGCCTGCAATTACCTGTGCAAGCCGGCCGATGCCGACGACGTGCTGGCGGCGCTGGCGTCCGAGCACGCCGACCTGGACACGCTGGTACCGGAAAACCCGATGTCGGTAGACCGCCTGCAGTGGGAGCACATCCAGCGTGTGCTGACCGAGCATGAGGGCAATATCTCGGCCACGGCGCGGGCGCTGGGCATGCACCGGCGTACCCTGCAGCGCAAATTGCAGAAGCGCCCGGTTCGGCGCTGAACCTCAGGGCCTCTTCGCCGGCAAGGCCGGCGAAGAGGCTGCATGGCAGCCCCAAGGTTGACGTATGATTAGCTCCCTAACGACGCCGACGGGACCACCTGCATGCTCGCCCTTTTTCTCCAGACCCTGAACATCACCGCGCCGGTGTTCGCGATGATGTTCATGGGCGTGCTGCTGCGCCGCATCAACGCCATCAACGACAGCTTCATCCAGACCGCCTCGGCCCTGGTGTTCAACGTGAGCATGCCGGCGCTGCTGTTTCTGGGCATCTACCACGCCGATCTCGAGGCGGCGGTCCAACCCTCGCTACTGCTCTACTTCACCGTCGCCACCCTGGGCAGCTTCGGCCTGGCCTGGCTGATCGCGATCTGGCGCTGCCCCCGTGAAGATCGCGGCATCTACGCCCAGGGCGGCTTTCGCGGCAACAATGCGGTCATCGGCCTGGCGCTGGCCGGGAGCATGTACGGCGATCATGGCATCTCCATCGGCGCGGTGCTGGCCGGGCTGGTGATCCTGCTCTACAACTCGCTGTCGGCCGTGGTGCTGGCGGTGTACAGCCCGACCATCAAGTCCGACCCCTGGAGCATCCTCAAGAGCATCCTGCGCAACCCGCTGATCATCAGTGTGCTGGTGGCCGGCGTGCTGGCGTATGCCAAGGTGGGGCTGCCCAACTGGCTGCTGACCTCCGGTGACTACCTGGCGCAGATGACCCTGCCGCTGGCGCTGATCTGCATCGGCGGCACGCTGTCGATGGCCTCGTTGCACGCCAGCGGGCGCATGGCGCTGAGTGCCAGCCTGGTGAAGATGGTGTGGCTGCCGCTGCTGGCCACCTTCGGTGCCTGGTTGTGCGGCTTTCGCGGCGCGGAGCTGGGGGTGCTGTTCCTGTACATCGCCAGCCCCACCGCCGCGTCCAGCTACGTGATGGCGCGCGCGGCCAACGGCAATCACCAGCTGGCCGCCTCGATCATCGTGATTACCACGCTGATGGCCGCAGTTACGACGAATATCGGCATATTTATCTTGCAGTGGGGCGGCTGGATCTAGATCCTGTCGCCCACACTCAAAATAACGGCCTCCCTGCCTGAGGACACTTCATGCAAGACCAGATCACGCCCGAGCGTTTGCATCGCGGCCTGAAGAACCGTCACATCCAGTTGATCGCGCTGGGCGGCGCCATCGGCACCGGGTTGTTTCTGGGCATCGCCCAGACCATCCAGATGGCAGGCCCTGCCGTGCTGCTGGGCTACGCCATCGCCGGCCTGATGGCCTTTTTCATCATGCGCCAGCTGGGTGAGATGGTGGTCGAGGAACCGGTGGCGGGCAGCTTCAGCCACTTTGCGCACCGCTACTGGAACGAGTTCGCCGGCTTCGTCTCGGGCTGGAACTACTGGGTGGTCTATGTGCTGGTGGGCATGGCCGAGCTGACGGCGGTGGGTATCTACGTGCAGTACTGGTGGCCGGACTTCCCCACCTGGGCCACTGCAGCGATCTTCTTCGTGGCGATCAACCTGATCAACCTCACCCAGGTCAAGGTGTACGGCGAGCTGGAATTCTGGTTCGCGCTGGTCAAGGTGATCGCCATCGTCAGCATGATCGGCTTCGGCGCCTGGCTGCTGGCCAGCGGCAGCGGCGGGCCGGATGCCAGCGTGGCCAACCTGTGGCAGTACGGCGGGTTCTTCCCCAATGGCATCACCGGGCTGGTGATGGCGATGGCGGTGATCATGTTCTCCTTCGGCGGGCTGGAGCTGGTCGGCATCACCGCGGCCGAGGCGGACAACCCGCGCTACAGCATTCCACGCGCGACCAACCAGGTGGTGTACCGCATCCTGATCTTCTACATCGGCGCACTGGCGGTACTGCTGTCGCTGTACCCCTGGCAGAAGGTGGTGCAGGGCGGCAGCCCGTTCGTGATGATCTTCCACAACCTGGACAGCAACCTGGTGGCCACCATTCTCAACGTGGTGGTGCTGACTGCCGCGCTGTCGGTGTACAACAGCTGCGTGTACTGCAATAGCCGCATGCTGTTCGGCCTGGCCAGCCAGGGTGATGCGCCGCGCGCACTGCTCAAGATCAACCGTCGTGGCGTGCCGCTGGCGGCGCTGGGCGTATCGGCGGTCGCCACCGGCCTGTGCGTGCTGATCAACTACCTGATGCCGGGCGAAGCCTTCGGCCTGCTGATGGCGCTGGCGGTGTCGGCACTGGTGATCAACTGGGCGAGCATCAGCATCACCCACCTGAAGTTTCGCAAGGCCAAGATCGCTGCCGGCGAGTCGACCTTCTACAAGAGCTGGGGGCACCCGGTGACCAATTACCTGTGCCTGGCGTTCATCGTGCTGATTCTGGTGGTGATGTACCTGACCCCGCCGATCCGCATCTCGGTACTGCTGATTCCGGCCTGGATCGCTACCCTGGGCGTGGCGTTCTGGCTCAAGAAGAAGGGGCAGAAGGCCGCCGCCGTCGCCGGCTGACGGCCCTGCGGGGTGATCGGTCAGCCCTGCTGGTAGCTGTCGATCACTTCCTGGGCGGCGCGAAACGCATCAATCGCCGCCGGTACGCCGGCGTACACGGCACAATGCAGCAAGGCCTCGCGAATCTCTTCCACCGTACAGCCGTTGTTCAGGGCGCCACGCACGTGGCCCTTGAGCTCCTGCGGGCACTTGAGCGCGGTCAGCGCCGCCAGGGTGATCAGGCTGCGGGTTTTCAGCGGCAGGCCCTCGCGGCTCCACACGCTGCCCCAGGCGTGCTCGTTGACGAACGCCTGCAGCGGCTCGGTGAACTCGGTGGCATTGCCCAGTGCACGGTCCACGAATGCATCGCCCATGACCTGGCGGCGAACCTGTTCGCCGGTTTTGTTGCTCTCGCCCATGTTGTTTTCCTTAGTGTTGGCGGCGCCAGGCGCGCACGGTGGTGTACATCAGCACCACCGCCAGCGTCGGCAGGACATAAAGCAGCATCAGCTGCTCCAGACGGTTGGCCAGCGGCATGCCGGTGGTGAAGGCCACCACGTGCAGACCATAGGCCAGGTAAAGACACAGGAACACCAGACCTTCGGCGCGGGTGACGCGGTAGCCGGAATAGAACACCGGCAGGGTCAGCACAGCCACGCCGAGCATCACCGGCAGGTCGAAGGCCAGCGCGTTGGGCGAGATCGACAGCGGCACCGGGGCCACCAGCGCGGTCAGCCCGAGCACCGCCAGCAGGTTGAACAGGTTGCTGCCGATCACGTTGCCCACGGCGATTTCACGCTCGCCGCGCAAGGCGGCGATCAGCGAGGTGGCCAGCTCCGGCAGCGAGGTGCATACCGCCACCACGGTCAGGCCGATCACCCGCTCCGACAGGCCCAGGTCGACGGCCACTTCCACTGCTGCCTCCAGCAACAGGTGCCCGGCCAGGCTCAGCAGGCCCAGGCCGGTGAGCATCAGTGCCAGGGTGCCGAACCAGAAGCCGACGCCACGCTGCGGCCGCGGGCCGGGGGCGGGGTAGGTGCGTGCGTGGTGGCGTGACTGGTGCCACAGGATGGCCAGGTAGGCAACCAGCCCGAGCAGCAGCAGGGCGCCTTCGAGGCGGCCGATGCGTTCGTCCAGGGCCAGCAGGTACACCAGCAGGCTGGCGCCGATCATCAGCGGGATATCCAGGCGTACCAGTTGCCGCGAAACGCGCAGGGGGATGATCAGGGCGGCCAGGCCCAGGGTGACCAGCACGTTGAAGATGTTGCTGCCGATCACGCTGCCCACCGCCACGTCGGGTGCGCCGGTGTAGGCCGCCTGCAGGCTCACGGTCAGTTGCGGGGCGCTGCTGCCGAAGGCCACCAGGCTCAGGCCGATGATCAGCGGACGCACCTGCAGGCTGGCGGCCAGGCGCAGGGCGGCGCGCACCAGCAGTTCGGCGCCGGTGATCAGCAGCAGCAGGCCCAGGGCCAGTTGCAGCAGGCTGAAGGTGGGTAAAGCGGCCAGGTCGAAAATGGTCGTGCTCCGAAGCAGGGTCAGTTGCTGAGACTTTGTACCCGTACCCGCGCGGTTCCGCTACGGAGCATGCCCAGTTGGTCGGCGGCGGCGCGTGACAGGTCGATGAGTCGACCCCGGGTATGCGGGCCGCGGTCGTTGATGCGTACCACGACGCGGCGGTCGTTGGCGAGGTTGGTGACCTGCACGCGGGTGCCGAAGGGCAGGCTACGATGGGCGGCGGTCAGGCCGTGCTGGTCGAAGGGTTCGCCACTGGCGGTACGCTTGCCGTAATGGCGGGAACCGTAATAGGAGGCGGTGCCGGTCTGGTCGTAACCGCGGGGGTCGAGGGTGTGGCTGGCACAGCCGGCGAGCAGGGTGAAAAGCGCGAGCAGTGCGCTGAGGGGACGCCACATGTATCCGGTTACTCCGTGGTGTGGCCTTCGCCGGCAACGCCGGCTCCTGCAGGGATTGGTGCGTCCTTGTAGGAGCCGGCGTTGCCGGCGAATGCAGGCGACGCGGTTCAGCCTTCGAGCTTGCTCTTGAGCAATTGGTTCACCTGTTGCGGGTTGGCCTTGCCCTTGGACGCCTTCATCGCCTGGCCGACGAAGAAGCCGAACATCTTGCCGCGCTTGGCCTCGTCCGCCGCGCGGTACTGCTCGACCTGCTCGGCGTTGGCCGCCAGCACTTCGTCCAGCACCTTCTCGATCGCGCCGGTGTCGGTCACCTGTTTCAGGCCTTCGGCCTCGATGATCTGGTCGGCATCGCCTTCACCGGCGGCCATCTTCTCGAACACCACCTTGGCGATCTTGCCGCTGATGGTGTTGTCCAGAATGCGCTGCAGCATGCCGCCCAGTTGCGCGGCGCTGACCGGCGCCTGGTCGATCTCCAGGCCCAGCTTGTTCAGCAGGCTGCCCAGCTCGACCATGACCCAGTTGGCCGCCAGCTTGGCATCGCCGCACACACCGACCACCTGCTCGAAGTAGTCGGCCTGTTCGCGGCTGGAGGCCAGCACGTTGGCGTCGTAGGCCGACAGGCCGAACTGGCTCTGGAAGCGCTCGCGCTTCTGCGGCGGCAGTTCGGGCAGGGTGGCGCGGATGGCGTCGAGGAACGCCGGCTCGATGACCACCGGCAGCAGGTCCGGGTCGGGGAAGTAACGGTAGTCGTTGGCCTCCTCCTTGCTGCGCATGGAGCGGGTCTCGTCCTTGTTCGGGTCGTACAGGCGGGTTTCCTGGATCACCCGGCCGCCATCCTCGATCAGTTCGATCTGGCGCTGCACCTCGGTGTTGATCGCCTTCTCGATGAAGCGGAACGAGTTGACGTTCTTGATCTCGCAGCGGGTGCCGAACTCGACCTGGCCCTTGGGCCGGATCGACACGTTGCAGTCGCAGCGCAGCGAGCCCTCGGCCATGTTGCCGTCGCAGATGCCCAGGTAGCGCACCAGTGCGTGGATCGCCTTGACGTAGGCCACGGCTTCCTTGGCGCTGCGCATTTCCGGCTCGGAGACGATTTCCAGCAGCGGCGTGCCGGCGCGGTTCAGGTCGATGCCCGTGGCGCCGCTGAAGTCTTCGTGCAGGCTCTTGCCGGCGTCTTCCTCCAGGTGCGCGCGGGTGATGCCGATGCGCTTGACGGTGCCGTCTTCAAGGGCGATGTCCAGGTAGCCCTTGCCGACGATCGGCAGCTCCATCTGGCTGATCTGGTAGCCCTTGGGCAGGTCGGGGTAGAAGTAGTTCTTGCGCGCGAACACGTTGTGCTCGCCGATTTCGGCGTCGATCGCCAGGCCGAACATGCAGGCCATGCGCACGGCTTCTTCGTTGAGCACCGGCAGTACGCCGGGCATGCCCAGGTCGATCAGGCTGGCCTGGGTGTTCGGCTCGGAGCCGAACGTGGTGGCGCTGCCGGAGAAAATCTTCGACTGGGTGGCGAGCTGGGTATGAATTTCCAGCCCGATCACAACTTCCCATTGCATGTGTCTGTCCCTCAGAAGCCGGTAGGTGCGCGGGTGTGCCAATCAGTCACTTGCTGATAGCGGTGCGCGACGTTGAGCAGGCGGCCTTCCTGGAAATACGGGGCCAGCAGTTGCACGCCGACCGGCAGGCCGTCGACAAAACCGGCCGGCATCGACAGGCCTGGCAGGCCGGCGAGGTTGGCGGTGATGGTGTAGACGTCTTCCAGGTAGGCGGCGACCGGGTCGCTGTTCTTGGCGCCAAGCTTCCAGGCCGGGTTGGGCGTGGTGGGGCCGAGAATCACGTCGACCTCTTCGAAGGCGGCCATGAAGTCGTTCTTGATCAGGCGGCGGATCTTCTGCGCCTGCAGGTAGTAGGCATCGTAGTAGCCGGCCGACAGCGCGTAGGCGCCGACCATGATGCGCCGCTGCACCTCGGGGCCGAAGCCTTCACCGCGTGAACGCTTGTACAGGTCGGTGAGGTCCTTGGGGTCTTCGCAGCGGTAGCCGAAGCGCACGCCGTCGAAACGCGAGAGGTTGGACGAGGCTTCGGCCGGGGCGATGACGTAGTACGCAGGGATCGCGTGCTGCATGTTCGGCAGGCTGATCTGCTTGACCACCGCGCCGAGCTTTTCCAGCTCCTTGACGCTGGCCTGGATCAGGTCGGCGATGCGCGGGTCCAGGCCGGCACCGAAGTACTCCTTCGGCAGGCCGATGCGCAGGCCCTGCAGCGAGGCGTTGAGCGGGGCGCTGTAGTCGGGCACCGGTTCGTCGATGCTGGTGGAGTCCTTGGCGTCGAAACCGGCCATGGCCTGCAGCAGCAGCGCGCAGTCTTCGGCGGTACGCGCCAGCGGGCCACCCTGGTCGAGGCTGGAGGCGTAGGCAATCATGCCCCAGCGCGACACGCGACCGTAGGTCGGCTTGAGGCCGGTGAGGTTGGTCAGCGCCGCCGGCTGGCGGATCGAACCGCCGGTGTCGGTGCCGGTGGTGGCCGGCAGCAGGCGCGCGGCCACGGCGGCGGCCGAACCGCCGGACGAGCCGCCCGGCACGTGTTCGAGGTTCCACGGGTTCTTCACCGCGCCGTAGTGGCTGGATTCGTTGGCCGAACCCATGGCGAACTCGTCCATGTTGGTCTTGCCCAGGGTGACCATGCCGGCCTCGGCCAGCTTGCTTACCACGGTGGCGTCATACGGCGAGACGAAGTTGTCGAGCATCTTCGAGCCGCAGCTGGTGCGCACGCCCTGGGTGCAGAACAGGTCCTTGTGGGCGATGGGGGCGCCCAGCAGGGCGCCGGTTTCACCGCCAGCACGGCGGGCGTCGGCGGCACGCGCCTGGTCCAGGGCCAGGTCTTCGGTGACGCTGATGAAACTGTTGATTTGCGGGTCGAGCTGCTGGATGCGCGCCAGCAGCGTGCGGGTCAGCTCTTCGGCAGAAAAGGCTTTGTCGGCGAGTCCGCGGGCGATCTCGGCCAGGGTCAGTTGATGCATGGCAGGCTCTATTCCCTTACTCGATGACTTTAGGAACCAGGTACAGGCCGCTTTCGGTCGCCGGGGCGATGGCCTGGTAGCTGTCTCTCTGGTTACTTTCTGTTACCACGTCGGCACGCAGGCGCTGACGGGCTTCAAGGGGGTGGGCCAGTGGCTCGATGCCAGTGGTGTCGACCGCTTGCATCTGGTCGACCAAACCCAGAATACTGTTCAAGGCATCGGTAGTGCGCGGAAGATCGGCTTCATTGAGGCCCAGGCGGGCCAGGTGAGCGATCTTTTCCACGTCGCAGCGTTCAAGCGCCATGGGGATCTCCAGGGGAAAACAAAAAACGGAATTGGTCCGCGAATGAGGAACATGCTGGCAGATTTACGGTCATAAGGCCGCGATTGTGTGCTGGCTTGCTCGGAAAAACTGCCAATTTAACATATTGGCGCCTTGCCCAAAATCCCCGCCGTTGTTAGAGTTTGCCGCACTTTTTTACCCACGCGTTGCCTAGGGTCACTTTCCCATGTTCAAGAAACTGCGTGGCATGTTTTCCAGCGATCTTTCCATCGACCTGGGCACTGCCAACACCCTTATTTACGTGCGTGAGCGCGGTATCGTCCTGAATGAGCCTTCGGTTGTGGCCATTCGTACTCACGGCAACCAGAAAAGTGTCGTCGCTGTCGGCACCGAGGCCAAGCGCATGCTCGGCCGTACGCCCGGCAACATCGCTGCCATTCGTCCGATGAAGGACGGCGTGATCGCCGATTTCAGCGTCTGCGAAAAGATGCTGCAGTACTTCATCAACAAGGTTCACGAAAACAGTTTTCTGCAGCCCAGCCCTCGCGTGCTGATCTGCGTTCCGTGCAAGTCGACCCAGGTAGAGCGCCGCGCCATTCGCGAGTCGGCCCTCGGTGCCGGTGCCCGTGAAGTGTTCCTGATCGAAGAGCCGATGGCCGCCGCCATCGGTGCCGGCCTGCCGGTCGAGGAAGCCCGTGGTTCGATGGTCGTCGATATTGGTGGTGGTACCACCGAAATCGCACTGATCTCCCTCAATGGTGTGGTGTACGCCGAATCCGTGCGTGTGGGTGGCGACCGTTTCGACGAGGCCATCGTCACCTACGTGCGCCGCAACTACGGCAGCCTGATCGGCGAGTCCACCGCCGAGCGTATCAAGCAGGAAATCGGTACTGCCTACCCGGGCGGCGAAGTGCGTGAAGTCGACGTACGCGGCCGCAACCTGGCCGAAGGCGTGCCACGTGCCTTCACCCTGAACTCCAACGAAGTGCTCGAAGCCCTTCAGGAATCGCTGGCGACCATCGTGCAGGCGGTCAAGAGCGCCCTGGAGCAATCGCCACCGGAGCTGGCTTCGGACATCGCCGAGCGCGGCCTGGTGCTGACCGGTGGTGGTGCGCTGCTGCGCGACCTGGACAAGCTGCTGGCCCAGGAAACCGGCCTGCCGGTGATCGTCGCCGAAGACCCGCTGACCTGTGTCGCCCGTGGCGGCGGTCGCGCGCTGGAGATGATGGACAAACACACCATGGACCTGCTCTCCAGCGAGTGATTTGCTGACCGCCCACCCCGTCCCCCGGTTTACAGGTAGCGCCCACAGTGCTACCTGTATGTGCTGGTGGCGCGTGTGGGCGTCGTTTCCATCCATCCTGCAAGCAGGCCGGTGCGTTGCCGTATGAATGACCCCCTGAATCTTCGAGGAGCGGCCTATTAAACCGCTTTTCGCCAAAGGCCCTTCGCTGGGCGTGCACCTGCTTGTGCTGGTTGTGCTGTCTATCGCCCTGATGGTGGTGGACGCCCGCTTTACCTTGCTCAAGCCGCTGCGCAGCCAGATGGCGCTGGTGCTGATGCCTTCCTATACCATCAGCGACTTCCCGCAACGCATGTGGCAGGGCGTGGCCAGCCAGTTCGGCAGCCGCACCGAGCTGATCGCCGAGAACGAGAAACTCAAGACCGAAGCCTTGCTGCTGCAAGGTCGCCTGCAGAAGCTGGCGGCCCTGACCGAGCAGAACGTGCGCCTGCGCGAGTTGCTCAACTCCTCGGCACTGGTCAACGAGAAGGTCGAGGTGGCCGAGCTGATCGGCGTCGACCCCAACCCCTTTACCCACCGCATCCTGATCAACAAGGGCGAACGCGACGGCGTGGTGCTGGGCCAGCCGGTGCTCGACGCCCGTGGCCTGATGGGCCAGGTGGTCGAGCTGATGCCGTACACCTCGCGGGTGCTGCTGCTCACCGACACCACCCACAGCATTCCGGTGCAGGTCAACCGCAACGGCCTGCGCGCGATTGCCAGTGGCACCGGCAATCCCGAACGCCTGGAACTGCGCCACGTGGCCGACACCGCCGACATCAAGGAAGGCGACCTGCTGGTCAGTTCCGGCCTGGGCCAGCGCTTCCCGGCTGGCTACCCGGTGGCCACGGTGCGCGAGGTGATCCACGACTCCGGGCAGCCGTTCGCCATCGTGCGGGCGGTGCCGACCGCGGCGCTCAACCGCAGCCGCTACATGCTGCTGGTGTTTTCCGACAGCCGTACCCCCGAACAGCGCGCCGCCGATGCCGCGCAGGCTCAGGAAGCGGCTGATCGCCAGGCGCAGAGCCCGATCGATGGCAGCATGCCGGCTGCCGCGCCGGGCACACCTGCCGCACCCGCTGCGCCGGGCACGCCTGCGCCAACCCCTGCACCTGCTCCTGCCGCCGCGCCCGCTGCCCCTGCAGCCGCCCCGGCCACTTCTCGGGAGAGACACTGATGAGCAGTACCCGTAGCCGCAACGGTTGGGTGGTCTGGTTGACCTTCCTGATCGGCCTGCTGCTGAGCGTGTGGCCCACGCTGCCGTTCATGGAGATTTTCCGTCCGCTGTGGCTGGCCCTGCTGCTGGCCTTCTGGACGCTGCACCTGCCGCACAAGGTCGGCATGACCACCGCATTCGTGCTGGGGCTTGCCGAGGACGTGCTGTACGGCACGCTGCTGGGGCAGAACGCCCTGGTGCTGGTGCTTATCACCTTCCTGGTGCTGTCGCTGCAGCAGCGCCTGCGCATGTTCCCCATGTGGCAGCAGAGCCTGGTGATTCTGGTGATCTTCGGCCTGGCCCAGCTGGTTCAGCTGTGGCTCAGCGCCCTGACCGGCAACCGCCAGCCGACCCTGGCGCTGGTGTGGCCGGCGGTGATCAGTGCGCTGCTGTGGCCCTGGATCAGCTTCGCCTTGCGCGGCCTGCGCCGACGCCTGAGTATCAACTGATTCGCGTTGCCCACCGACGCTGACACGGAGACGTCACATGACCCCGCTGTACCTGGCCTCTGGTTCGCCACGCCGACGTGAGCTGCTCTCCCAGATCGGCGTGCCGTTCACCCCGGTGGCCGCCAGCATCGATGAAACCCCTCTGGATGCCGAACCGGCTGACGCCTATGTCGAGCGCCTGGCGCGCGAGAAGGCGGCTGCCGGCCTGGCGGTGTTGCGCGCCAGCGGCGTGGAAGGGCACCTGGCGGTACTGGGCGCCGACACTGCGGTGGTGCTCGACGGGCAGATCCTCGGCAAGCCGCAGGGGCAGGCCGACGCCCTGGCCATGCTGGCCGCATTGTCCGGACGCGAGCACGACGTGCTGACGGCAGTGGCGGTGACCGATGGCGAGCGCTGCCTGAGCGTGAACGTTGCCAGCCGCGTCAGCCTGCGCCCCATCAGCCCCGAACAGGCCCTGGCCTACTGGGCCAGCGGCGAGCCGCAGGACAAGGCCGGCAGCTATGCGATTCAGGGCCTGGCGGCAATTTTCGTCAAGGCGCTGCAGGGCAGCTACTCGGCGGTGGTCGGCTTGCCGCTGAGCGAAACCGCCGAGCTGCTGGAGCAATTTGCCATTCCCTGCTGGCAAGGCCTGCCGCCCCGTTGAGCGAGGAACTGTCCGTACCCCTTTAATTGCTCGCCAGCGACCGCCGGGCAATCCATCATTAGCTGAAGACCTTTGACGAGAGCCTGCCATGAGTGAAGAGATTCTGATCAATATCACGCCGATGGAATCACGCGTGGCGGTGGTGGAGAACGGTGTTCTTCAAGAGGTGCACGTCGAGCGCACCCAGCGGCGGGGCATCGTCGGCAACATCTACAAGGGCAAGGTGGTGCGGGTGCTGCCCGGCATGCAGGCGGCGTTCGTCGACATCGGCCTGGAGCGCGCGGCGTTCATCCACGCCTCGGAAATCTCCCAGCGCGAAGGCGCCAGTGTCGAGACCATCAGTGCCCTGGTGCACGAAGGCCAGAGCCTGGTGGTGCAGGTGACCAAGGACCCGATCGGCTCCAAGGGCGCACGCCTGACTACCCAGCTGTCGATCCCGTCGCGCTATCTGGTGTACATGCCGCGTACCAGCCATGTGGGCATCTCGCTGAAGATCGAGGACGAAGGCGAACGCGAGCGGCTCAAGCAGGTGGTCACCGACTGCATCGCCCAGGAAAACATCCAGGACGCCGGCGGGTTCATCCTGCGCACCGCGGCCGAGGGCGCCGGCGCCGACGAGATCGTCATGGACATCCGCTACCTGCGTCGCTTGTGGGACCAGATCGGGGCCCAGATCAAGACCGTTGGCGCACCCACCGAAATCTACGAAGACCTGGGCCTGGCCCTGCGTACCCTGCGCGACCTGGTCAACCCCAAGATCGAGAAGATCCGCATCGATTCACGGGAAACCTTCCAGAAGACCACGCAGTTCGTCGCCGAGCTGATGCCGGAAATCGCCGACCGCCTGGAGCATTACCCGGGGGAGCGGCCGATCTTCGACCTGTATGGCGTCGAGGACGAGATCCAGCGCGCCCTGGAGCGCAAGGTGCCGCTCAAGTCCGGCGGCTACCTGGTGGTCGACCCGGCCGAGGCGATGACCACCATCGACGTCAACACCGGGGCCTTCGTCGGCCACCGCAACCTCGAAGAGACCATCTTCAAGACCAACCTGGAGGCTGCCACGGCGATTGCCCGCCAGCTGCGCCTGCGCAACATCGGCGGCATCATCATCATCGACTTCATCGACATGGAAGACGAAGAACACCAGCGCCAGGTGCTGCGTACCCTGGAAAAACAGCTGGAACGTGATCACGCCAAGACCAACATCATCGGCATCACCGAGCTGGGGCTGGTGCAGATGACCCGCAAGCGCACCCGCGAAAGCCTTGAACAGGTGCTGTGCGAACCATGCGCCAGTTGCCAGGGCCGCGGCAAGCTGAAGACCCCTGAGACCATCTGTTACGAAATTTTCCGCGAGATCCTGCGCGAGGCCCGCGCCTACCAGGCCGAAGGCTACCGGGTGCTGGCCAACCAGAAGGTGGTGGACCGCCTGCTCGACGAGGAATCGGGCAACGTGGCGGAGCTGGAGGCATTCATCGGGCGAACCATCCGCTTCCAGGTGGAGTCCATGTATTCCCAGGAACAATACGATGTGGTGCTGCTCTGACTCGCGTTGAAACCTACCCTGCGCTGGAAAACTGCGCGTACCGGGCCATAGTTAACGGACCACACGGGGAGCCCTTGCCATGGAGCGTCTGATCCGCGTTCTGGGCATCTTGACCCGTTGGGGGCTTGGCCTGTGCGCCTTGCTTGCCGTGCTGGTGGCGTTGTACGTCAGCCTTGGCCGCGAGCTGGTGCCACTGGTTGCCGAGTACCGCGCCGAGGTGGAGCAGAAGGCCGAGGCCGCACTGGGCATGCCGGTGCATATCGGTGCCCTGGAAGGCCGCTGGAGCGGCCTTGCGCCGGTGTTGCGCGTGCGCGACGTGCAGCTGGGCGAAGGCGCCGGCGCCTTGCGCCTGGACGAGGTCAAGGTGGTGCCTGACCTGTGGGCCAGCCTGATGCAGCGTCAGGTCCGCCTGGCCCAGGTCGAACTGGGCGGCCTGCAACTGAACCTGCACGAAGATGAAAACGGTCACTGGAGCCTCAAGGGTCTTCCGGTGCAGGACGATCAGCCACTGGATGTACAGCAGTTGCTCGAACGCAGCCAGGTGGTGGCGAAGGTGTCGGTGCTCGACAGCCAGGTGACCCTGGAGCCGTTCGCGCATGAGCCGATGACCCTGACCTATGTGAGCCTCGGGCTGCAGACCGGCAGCGTGCGCCAGCGCCTGGATGCGCGCCTGACCCTGCCCGACGGCCAGCCGATGAGCCTGAGCCTGCGCAGCCGCGTGCGCGCCGACCAGTGGCGCGACGGTGCGGTGGATGCCTACCTCAGCCTGCCACAGAGCGACTGGGCCAAATGGGTGCCGGCGCGGCTGCTGGGCCCGTACACGGCCAGCGAACTGCGTGCCGGTGGCGAGGCCTGGGTAGGGTGGGGCAAAGGCCAGTTGCAGACCGCGACGCTGCGCCTCAACGCGCCGCAGCTCAAGGGTGCGCATGCCGGTCGCAAGGCGGTAAAGGTCGAGAACCTGGCGCTCAATGCCTGGTTCAGGCGCAGCGACAAGGGCTTTGACGTGGTGCTCGATTCCCTGGCCATGAGCCTGGGCGACACCCGCTGGGAATCCCACGTTCAACTCAGGCAGAGCGCCGCCACCGAGCCGGCCGATGAAATGTGGGCAATCCAGGCCGACCGCCTCGATTTGACCCCGCTGACCCCGCTGATCCAGGCGCTCGCGCCGCTGCCGGAGGCGGGCATGGCCGTGGTCGAGGGCCTCAAGGTCACCGGCGGCCTGCGCAATGTGCGCCTGGACGTGCGGCCCAGGGCCGAAGGCGATCAGCGCCTGAGCTTTGCAGCCAACCTGGACCGCGTCGGCTTCAATGCCTACCACGGCGCCCCCGCTGCCGGGAATGTCAGCGGCAGCATCAGCGGCGACCTGGGCCAGGGCGAGCTGCGCCTGGACACCGACAAGTTCATGCTGCACCTGACGCCGATCTTCGCCGACCCCTGGCATTACCTGAAGGCCAATGCACGCCTGACCTGGCGACTGGACTCCGAGGGTTTCACCCTGGTTGCGCCGTACCTGAAGGTGCTGGGTGACGAGGGCAGGATTGCCGGCGACTTCCTGATCCGGCTGCTTTTCGACGATGCACGCGAAGACTACATGGACCTGCGTGTGGGCCTGGTCGACGGCGATGGCCGCTACACCGCCAAGTACCTGCCCGAAGTGCTCAGCCCTGCGCTGGACCACTGGTTGCGCACCGCAATCCTCAAGGGCGCGGTGGATGAAGGCTACTTCCAGTACCAGGGCTCGCTGCACCACGGCGCGACCCCCGAGTCGCGCAGCATCAGCCTGTTCTTCAAGGTGCATGACGCCGAGCTGGACTTCCAGCCCGGCTGGCCCCACGTGAGCAAGGTCGATGGCGACGTGTTCATCGAGGACACCGGTGTGCGGGTCAAGGCGCGCAGCGGCCAGTTGCTCGGCACCCGGGTGCGCAATGTGGACGTGAACATTCCCCATGTGAACGAAGGCGAGCATACCCACCTGTACCTGGACGGAGAGTTCGACGGGCGCCTGGCCGACGGGGTGAAGATCCTGCGGGACGCGCCGATCGGTACCGGCCCGACCTTCGCCGGCTGGGAAGGCGAGGGCCCGCTGCAGGGCAAGCTCAAGCTCGATATCCCCCTGGAGCACGGCCAGCAGCCCAAGGTGCTGGTGGATTTCAGCACCGAACAGGCGCGCCTGAAGCTGAGTGAACCGCCGCTGGAGCTGAGCCAGTTGAACGGCACTTTCCGCTTCGACTTCGACAAGGGGCTCAGCGGCCAGAACATCACCGCGCGCGCCTTCGACAAGCCCATCAGCGCACAGATCTTTGCCGAGGGGCAGCCTGGGCAACTGCAGACCCGTATCGCCGCCAAGGGCCAGATCGCCTTGAAGGCGCTGACCGACTTGCTGAAATTCACCCAGCCCTTGCCAGCCTCCGGAGAAATCCCCTACCAGTTGCAGGTCAGTGTCGGTAGCCGCGAAAACCAGCTGAGCATCGACTCTACCCTCAAGGGCCTGAAAGTGGACCTGCCGGCGCCGTTCGGCAAGGCGGTCAGCGAAACCCGGGCCACGCAGTTCAAGATGAACCTGCAAGGGCCGCAACAGCGCTTCGATGTGGCCTACGCCGACGTCGCCAGGCTGGCCTATGCCGCGCCTGCCGGCAAGCTCGGCCAGGGGCGCGGTGAGCTGCTGCTGGGCAACGGCACGGCGCAACTGCCGGCCGGTCAGGGCCTGCGGGTGCGTGGCCGGCTCGCCCAGCTGGACATTGAGCCCTGGCAGAAGCAGTTCGAGCAGATGGCCGGTGACGATCCGGGCGGCAATGCCCGGCAGGTGCTCAACAGCGTGGACGTGAGCATCGGCCAGCTCAAGGGCTTTGGCCAGACCCTCAACCAGGCAGTGGTACGCCTGGACCGCGGGAGCAACTTCTGGAACCTGCGCCTGGACAGCAAGGAGGTCATCGGCACGGCCCGCCTGCCCGATGCCAAGGGCGCCCCGATCGTGATCAACCTGCCGACCCTCCACCTGCCGCCGTCCGACCCGGCCGACGCCAGCGCAGTGGACGGACCGGACCCGCTGGCCGATGTCGACCCGCGCAAGATCCCGGCGATCGACCTGAGCATCGGCAGGCTGTTCCTTGGCGATGATCTGCTCGGCAGCGTCGCGCTGAAAACCCGTCCCACCTCCAAGGGCGTGGCCCTGAACGACCTGGACCTGAACCTCAAGGGCCTGGCGATCGATGGCACCGCCACCTGGGAAGGCACGCCGGGGCGCAGCGACAGCTGGTACAAGGGGCGCCTGGAAGGCAAGAACCTGGCCGATGTGCTGACCGCCTGGGGCTTCGCGCCGACGGTGACCAGCCGAGACTTCCGCCTGGACGTGGACGGACGCTGGCAGGGGTCGCCGGCCTGGGTCAGCCTCAAGCACTTCTCCGGCAACCTCGATGCCTTGCTGCGCAAGGGGCAGTTCGTCGAAGTGGAAGGCGGAGCGCAGGCCTTGCGCGTGTTCGGCCTGCTCAATTTCAACTCGATCGGCCGGCGCCTGCGCCTGGACTTCTCCGACCTGCTCGACAAGGGCCTGAGCTACGACCGGGTCAAGGGCCTGCTGGTGGCAAGCGAGGGGGTGTATGTGACGCGCGAGCCGATCACCCTGACCGGCCCGTCCAGCAACCTCGAGCTTGATGGCACCCTGGACATGGTTCGGGACCGGGTCGATGCGACCTTGCAGGTGACCTTGCCGGTGACCAACAACCTGCCCCTGGCGGCGCTGATCGTGGGCGCGCCAGCGGTGGGCGGGGCGCTGTTCCTGGTGGACCGGCTGCTGGGGGATCGGGTGGCGCGCTATGCCAGTGTGCATTACCGCGTCGAGGGCCCGTGGAAAGAGCCTAAGATTAGCTTTATCAAACCTTTCGAGAAGTCGCGCTAGAACATGGACATGACGTCAGCGGTTATTCAGATGGTCAGCCAGGACGATGTGCCGGGCAACCTGGCGCGGGCCCGTGCCCTGCTGGAGCGGGCTGCCGAAGGGGGCGCGCGGCTGGCGGTGCTGCCGGAAAACTTCGCTGCCATGGGCCGGCGCGACAGCGCCGCCATCGGCCGGGCCGAGGCGCTGGGGGAGGGGCCGATCCTGCCATGGTTGAAACAGGCGGCCCGCGACCTCAGGTTATGGATTGTAGCGGGCACCTTGCCGCTGCCGCCGCTCGACCGGCCCGAGGCCAAAGCCCATGCCTGCTCCCTGCTGGTCGACGAGCACGGCGAGCAGGTGGCCCGCTACGACAAATTGCATCTGTTCGATGTGGATGTGGCCGACAACCGTGGGCGCTACCGCGAGTCGGACGATTATGCCCACGGCGCGCGGGTGGTGGTGGCCGATACCCCGGTGGGGCGCCTGGGCCTGAGCGTGTGCTACGACCTGCGCTTTCCCGAGCTGTACAGCGCGCTGCGTGCGGCCGGAGCCGAACTGATCAGTGCACCGGCAGCCTTTACTGCAGTAACCGGTGCGGCCCATTGGGACGTGCTGATTCGCGCCAGGGCCATAGAGACACAGTGTTACGTATTGGCGGCCGCCCAGGGCGGCACGCACCCGGGGCCACGGGAAACCCATGGCCATGCCGCCATCGTCGACCCCTGGGGGCGTATCGTTGCCCAGCAGGCCAGCGGTGAAGCGGTGCTGCTGGCGCCCCGCGACAGCAGCGAACAGGCGTCCATTCGGGCGCGGATGCCGGTGGCCTCGCACCGGCGCTTTTTTTCGCAGGACGCATTGCGGCCTGCGCACACCTCGGAGTGACTATGAGCGAGTTGTTATCCACTGTCAGCGATCACCTGCTGGCGCCGGGCGGCCTGACCCTCGACAGCCTGCAATCGGTGCTGGGCGAGTTGGCCGGGCCGGGAATCGACGCCGCCGACCTGTACTTCCAGGGCCAGATTTCAGAGTCCTGGGCGCTTGAAGACGGCATCGTCAAGGAAGGCAGCTTCAACCTCGACCAGGGGGTCGGGGTACGCGCCCAGTCTGGTGAAAAGACCGGCTTTGCCTACAGCAACGCGATCAACCTCGAAGCCCTGACTTCCGCTGCACGCGCCGCGCGCTCCATTTCCCGCGCCGGTCAGAATGGCAGCGTGCAGGCCTTCAAGAGCCAGGACGTGACCGCGCTGTATGCGCCGGGCAACCCGCTGGATGTGCTCAGCCGCGCCGAGAAGGTCGAGCTGCTCAAGCGTGTCGACGTGGCCACGCGTGCCCTGGACCCGCGTATCCAGCAGGTCAGCGTTAGCATGGCCGGGGTGTGGGAGCGCATTCTGGTGGCCGCTGCCGATGGCAGCCTGGCGGCCGACGTGCGGCCGCTGGTGCGCTTCAACGTCAGTGTGATCGTCGAGCAGAATGGCCGTCGCGAACGTGGCGGGCATGGCGGCGGCGGGCGCACCGACTACCGCTACTTCACCGACGAGCGGGTGATGGGTTTTGCCCGCGAGGCGCTGCGCCAGGCACTGGTCAATCTCGAGGCCATTCCGGCACCGGCCGGCACCTTGCCGGTGGTGATGGGCGCCGGGTGGTCCGGTGTGCTGCTGCACGAGGCGGTCGGGCATGGCCTGGAGGGCGATTTCAACCGCAAGGGCAGCTCGGCCTACAGTGGCCACCTGGGCGAGAAGGTCGCGTCCAGCCTGTGCACCATCGTCGACGACGGCACCCTCGAAGGGCGCCGCGGTTCGTTGAGCGTGGATGACGAAGGCACCCCGACCGAATGCACCACACTGATCGAGAACGGCATTCTCAAGGGCTACATGCAGGACAAGCTCAATGCCCGCCTGATGGGCATGGCAGTCACCGGCAACGGGCGGCGCGAGTCGTATGCGCACCTGCCGATGCCACGCATGACCAACACCTACATGCGCGCCGGCGAAAGCGACCCGGCGGAGATCATCGCCTCGGTCAAGCGTGGCATCTACTGCGCCAACCTCGGCGGTGGCCAGGTGGACATCACCAGCGGCAAGTTCGTGTTCTCCACCAGCGAGGCTTACCTGATCGAAGACGGCAAGATCACCGCGCCGGTAAAGGGTGCGACGCTGATCGGCAACGGCCCCGAGGCCATGAGCCGGGTGTCGATGGTCGGCAACGACCTGTCGCTGGACAGTGGTGTGGGCACCTGTGGCAAGGATGGGCAGTCGGTGCCGGTGGGCGTTGGCCAGCCGACCCTGAAGATCGATGCGATCACCGTGGGTGGCACGGGCGCATGAGCATGAAACCGGGCGGGCAGGGTGCCTGCCCGGTGGCGAGAATCAGCGCAGGCCGCGCTGGATTTCGTCGAGGTCGCGGATGTACTTGAAGATCTTGCGGCTGGCGGTGGGCGCCTTGTTGCGCGCCAGCTCGTGCTGGGCCTGGCGGATCAGCGAGCGCAGCTGCTGGCGATCGGCGTCCGGGTACTCCTGGACGAACTTCTCCAGTACGTCGTCGGTGCCGCCGATCAGCCGGTCGCGCCAGCGTTCGAGGTTGTGGAAGCGTTCGTTGTACTGGCGCGAAGAGGCGTCGAGCTGGTCGAGCAGCGCGAGGATCGCGTCGATGTCCTGGTCGCGCATCAGCTTGCCGATGAACGACTTGTGACGGCGCTTGGCTTCGTTCGCGGTGTGCCGCTTGTGCTCTTCCAGGGCCGCGCGCAGTTCGTCGGTCAAGGGCAGTTTGGCCAGGATATCGGGCTTGAGCGTGGTAAGGCGCTCGCCCATATCAACCAGCGCCTGCATCTCGCGCTTGATTTGGGTTTTGCTTTTTTCGCCGTCGAAGGCGGTGTCGTAAGAATCAACCATGGGGGCAGTCCGCTGAGAATCGCCGCCATGATAACCAGTCGGGGGCCGCTTGTCCGGTCCGGTCGTAGATTGACCCGAGCCGAACGCAGAATTTGAGTGGAGAAAACCATGAGTGCAGTCCAGAGCGTAGGTCCGCAGGCCCTGCCGGCGTTGCAGGAACAGGTCGAACAGATCATCGCCGAAGCCCGGCGCCAGGGCGCCAGCGCCTGCGAAGTGGCCGTATCGCTGGAGCAGGGGTTGTCGACCTCGGTGCGCCAGCGCGAGGTGGAGACGGTGGAGTTCAACCGCGACCAGGGCTTCGGCATCACCCTGTATGTGGGCCAGCGCAAGGGCTCGGCAAGCACCTCGGCCAGTGGCAGCGATGCCATCCGCGAAACCGTGGCGGCGGCCCTGGCCATCGCCAAGCACACCTCCGAGGACGAATGCTCGGGCCTGGCCGACCCGGCCCTGATGGCCCGTGACCTGCAGGATTTCGACCTCTATCATGCCTGGGACATCACCCCCGAGCAGGCCATCGAAAAGGCCCTGGCCTGCGAAGCCGCGGCGTTCGACACCGATGCCCGCATCAAGAACGCCGATGGCACCACACTCAGCACCCACCAGGGATGCCGGGTGTACGGCAACAGCCACGGCTTCATCGGTGGCTACGCCTCCACCCGCCACAGCCTGAGCTGCGTGATGATCGCCGAAGGTGACGGGCAGATGCAGCGTGACTACTGGTATGACGTGAACCGCCAGGGCGAGCTGCTGGCCGATCCGCAGAGTATCGGGCGTCGCGCTGCGCAGCGTGCGGCGGCGCGCCTGGGCGCACGTCCGGTGCCGACCTGCGAGGTACCGGTGCTGTTCTCGGCGGAGTTGGCCGGCGGGTTGTTCGGCAGTTTCCTGTCGGCGATTTCCGGCGGCAACCTGTACCGCAAGTCGTCGTTTCTGGAAGGCTGCATGGGCCAGCGCCTGTTCCCCAGCTGGCTGACCCTGGACGAGCGGCCGCACCTGCAGCGTGCCCTGGGCAGTGCCTCGTTCGATGGGGACGGCCTGGCGACCTATGCCAAGCCGTTCGTCGAAAATGGCGAGCTGGTGTCGTATGTGCTGAGCACCTATTCCGGACGCAAGCTGGGGCTGCCAAGCACCGCCAACGCCGGTGGCGTGCACAACCTGTTCGTGACGCATGGGGTCGAAGATCAGGCTGCATTGCTGCGCCGCATGGGGCGCGGGTTGCTGGTGACCGAGCTGATGGGGCATGGCTTGAACATGGTGACCGGTGACTATTCGCGCGGCGCAGCGGGGTACTGGGTGGAGAACGGCGAGATCCAGTTTGCGGTTCAGGAAGTCACGATTGCCGGCAACATGAAGGACATGTTCCAGCAGATTGTCGCTATCGGCAACGATCTTGAAACCCGTAGCAATATTCACACAGGCTCGGTGCTGATCGAGCGCATGACGGTCGCCGGCAGCTGACACCGCCGGCCTGTGCGCGGTCCCCGTAGGCGCCGGCGTTGCCGGCGAAGGGGCCACCTCAGGTTACACATCGAAGCCCGGCCCCGTGCCGGGCTTTTTGCTTTTCGCCTTTGGTCGCACTTGAACTGATTCTAATTATCACTTAATAATGACTATCATTATCTAGGCGATGATGTTCATGAGACCTGTCCTTCACGAATTGCCCTACCTCGAAAACTGGCGCTGGCTGAGCCGGCGAATTCGCTGTGCCCTCGAGCCCGACGAGCCGCGCCTGATCGAACACTACCTGGCCGAAGGTCGCTACCTGGTCTGCTGCACCGAGACCTCGGCCTGGACCGTCGCCTTGACTTCCTTCCGCCTGCTGCTCGACACCGCGTGCGACCGCATGCTGCCGTGGCATTGGCGTTGCTTGTGCCTGGACCAGGCCTGGAAGCCGCTGCTGCAGCTGCGCAAGCTCGACGGCGGCGAGCACGGCCAGCGCTGGCAGCCCTTCGCCCTGCAACTGGCGAACTGCACGCTGCTGCCTTCGATTTCTTTCGCTGAACTGATGCAAGGACTTGATGATGAGTAATACCCGTATCGAGCGTGACAGCATGGGTGAGCTGCAGGTGCCGGCCGAGGCCCTGTATGGCGCCCAGACCCAGCGCGCGGTGAACAACTTCCCGATCAGCCAGCAGCGCATGCCGACCCAGTTCATCCGGGCCCTGCTGCTGGCCAAGGCCGCCGCCGCCAAGGCCAACGTCGAGCTGGAGCAGATCAGCCAGGCACAGGGCGCTGCCATCGTCACCGCCGTGGAACAGTTGCTGGCTGGCGATTTCATGCAGCACTTCCCGGTCGACGTGTACCAGACCGGCTCCGGCACCAGCTCCAACATGAATGCCAACGAGGTGATCGCGACCCTGGCCAGCCGTGTGCTGGGCGACACGGTAAACCCCAATGACCATGTCAACTGCGGCCAGAGCAGCAACGACATCATCCCCACCACCATCCACGTGAGCGCCGCGCTGGCCCTGCACGAACAACTGCTGCCGGCGCTCAGGCACCTGGTGCAGGTGATCGAGCACAAGGCCGAGCAGGTGCACCCGTTCATCAAGACCGGTCGCACCCACCTGATGGACGCCATGCCCGTGCGCATGAGCCAGGTGCTGGGCGGCTGGGCGGCACAGGTCAAGGCGGGCATCGGTCACCTGAACGACACCCTGCCAAGCCTGCAGGCCCTGGCCCAGGGCGGCACTGCGGTGGGCACCGGGATCAACGCCCACCCCGCGTTCGCCGCGCGTTTCAGCCAGCAACTGAGCGGCCTGACCGGGGTGCAGTTCGTGCCGGGGGAAAACCTGTTTGCCCTGATCGGCTCGCAAGACACCGCCGTGGCTGTTTCCGGCCAGCTCAAGGCCACCGCCGTGGCCCTGATGAAGATCGCCAACGACCTGCGCTGGATGAACTCCGGCCCGCTTGCCGGGCTGGGCGAGATCGAGCTTGAAGGGCTGCAGCCCGGCTCCTCGATCATGCCGGGCAAGGTCAACCCGGTGATTCCGGAAGCCACCGCCATGGTGGCCGCGCAGGTCATCGGCAACGATGCGGCCATCGCCGTGGCGGGCCAGTCGGGCAACTTCGAACTGAACGTGATGCTGCCGATCATTGCGCAGAACCTGCTGGGCAGCATCGAGCTGATGGCCAATGTGAGCCGTCTGCTGGCCGACAAGGCCATCGCCACCTTCAAGGTCAACGAACCCAAGCTCAAGGAAGCCCTGGCGCGCAACCCGATCCTGGTGACCGCGCTGAACCCGATCATCGGCTACCAGAAGGCTGCCGAAATCGCCAAGACCGCCTACAAGCAGGGGCGCCCGATCATCGAGGTTGCGCTGGAACACACCGACCTGCCGCGCAGCCAGCTGGAAGTCCTGCTCGACCCTGAAAAACTCACGGCCGGCGGTATCTGACACCGCCCACCGCTTCGGAGGTTTCTGTCATGCAGCATTGGAAACGCACCACTGAAATAGCCAACCGCCTGTTCCAACAGGGCGATCTGGTGGATGCCCGCGAGTTGTACTTGCAGGCCCTGGCCTTGGCCCAGGTGTTGTTCGAGCGCTGGCAGGACGCCGACGAGGCGGTGGCCGCCTGTGTGATTTCGCACCACAACCTGGCCGACCTGCATTTGCGCCTCAAGCAGCCGCAGGAGAGCGCCGAGTACCTGTGCGCCATCCACCAGCGCCTGTTGCAGGCCAGCCAGGATCAGCGCCTTTCGCCGTTGCTGCGCGATGCGGCGCTGCGCCAGAGCAGCAAGACCTACACCGAACTGCTCAATTTCATCAGCGAGTATGGCCAGTACCCCCGTACCGAACGCCTGCTCTACCGCCAGGGGGCGCAGCCGGCACTGTTTGCCGGCCAGGAACAACTACAGCCCCCAGCCCTTCATTATGGAACCCACTGATATGCCGCATACCTTGCCTGCATTGCCGTACGCCTACGATGCGCTGGAACCGCACATCGACACCCAGACCATGCAGATTCACCACAGCAAGCACCACCAGACCTACATCAACAACCTCAATGCCGCCATCGAGGGCACTGAATACGCCGAGTGGCCGATCGAGCAGCTGGTCGCCAGCGTCAAGAGCCTGCCGCAGAATCTGCAGGCCGCAGTGATCAACCAGGGCGGCGGGCATGCCAACCACAGTCTGTTCTGGACGGTGATGGCGCCCGGCGGCGGCGGTCAGCCCCACGGCGCAGTGGGCGAGGCGATCGATGACCAGCTGGGCGGTTTCGAGGCATTCAAGGACGCCTTCACCAAGGCTGCGCTGACCCGCTTCGGCAGTGGCTGGGCGTGGCTGAGCGTAACGCCGCAGAAAACCCTGGTGGTAGAGAGCAGCGGCAACCAGGACAGCCCGCTGATGAATGGCAATACGCCCATTCTTGGCCTGGACGTGTGGGAGCATGCCTACTACCTGCTGTACCAGAACCGTCGCCCCGAATACATCGGCGCCTTCTACAACGTGATCAACTGGTCCGAAGTAGAGCGTCGCTACGTTGCTGCCCTGGTGTGAGTCCTAGCGGCATGCGCTCGGAGGTGATGGCCATTGGCGGTGTGCGCCTGTTCAGGTTGGCGCTGGGCACACTGCTGCTGTTGGTGGGGACGGCGTTGCTGCTGGTACAGGGCTTCGCCTGGCTGGACCTGGAACCGCGGATGTTGCGTGCGCTTGAGGGCGGGGCCATGTGTGCGCTGGGCACCGCCCTGGGCGCAGTGCCGGTGTTGGTGATTCGCAGCATGCCGGTGGCCGTGGCCGATACCCTGATGGGGTTCGGCGCAGGCGTGATGCTGGCCGCCACGGCGTTTTCGTTGATCATCCCGGGGCTGGACGCCGCACAGGCGGTCGGCTTCGGCAAATGGGGGGTAGGTGGCCTGATCAGCTTCGGCCTGCTGTTCGGTGCGTTCTGCATCTACCTGGTGGACCGCAGGGTCTCGGGCGCAACACCGGACGACCTGGTCGCCGTGCCCGGCAGGCCGGTGATTCCGGCGCGCATCTGGGTGTTCGTGATTGCCATCATTGCCCACAACATCCCCGAAGGCATGGCCATCGGGGTGTCGGCCGGTGGCGGCATGCCGGATGCCGACAGCCTGGCCATGGGTATCGCCCTGCAGGATGTGCCAGAGGGGCTGGTGATCGCGCTGGTGCTGGCTGGAGCGGGGATGGGCCGTTTCAAGGCGTTTCTGATCGGCGCGGCATCCGGGCTGGTGGAGCCACTGGCGGCGGTGCTGTGCGCGTGGGTGGTGAGCGTCGCCGAACTGATGCTGCCGCTGGGCCTGGCTTTCGCTGCCGGGGCCATGTTGCTGGTGGTGACCCAGGAGATCATTCCCGAGTCACGCAGCAACGGCAATCATCGCCTGGCCAGCCTGGGGCTGTGCATCGGGTTCTGCCTGATGATGGTGATGGATACCGCGTTGTCCTGAAGCGAGAAGGCGAGGTTACTCGCCTTCGTCGAAATAGTTGTTGATCAGTTCGACCAGGCCTTGCAGCGCTTCGGCTTCCTGTTCGCCTTCGGTCTTGAGGTGGATGCTCGTGCCCTTGCCGGCGGCGAGCATCATCACGGCCATGATGCTCTTGCCATCGACCATCGACTCCGGGGTACGGCCTACACGCACCGAACACGGGTACTTGCCCGCCACGCCAACGAACTTGGCCGCTGCCCGGGCGTGCAGCCCCAGCTTGTTGATAATCTCGATTTCAATGGCGGGCATCGCGGGCGGGATCCTGAGGGCTAGAGGTCGCGGTGGCGAACCTGGACGTTCTTCAATGTTTGTTGCAGCACCTGGCCCAGGCGTTCGGTGATGTACACCGAGCGATGATGACCGCCGGTGCAGCCGATGGCGATGGTGACATAGGCCCGGTTGCTGGCGGCGAACCGTGGCAGCCACTTGAGCAGGTACGACGAAATGTCCTGGAACATCTCCTCGACGTCCGGTTGCGCGGCCAGGTAGTCGATGACCGGTTGCTCCAACCCCGAATGATCCCGCAGCTCGGGCTTCCAATAGGGGTTGGGCAGGCAGCGCACATCGAACACCAGATCGGCGTCGACCGGCATGCCACGCTTGAAGCCGAACGACTCCACCAGAAACGCCGTGCCCGGCTCGGGCTGGTTGAGCAGGCGCAGCTTGATCGAGTCGCGCAGCTGGTACAGGTTGAGGTTGGTGGTGTCGATCTTGAGGTCGGCCAGGTCGGCGATCGGCCCCAGCAGGTCGCTCTCTACCCGGATGGCTTCGGCCAGGGAGCGTTGCGTGTTGGTCAGCGGGTGGCGTCGGCGCGTCTCCGAGAAGCGCTTGAGCAGGGTTTCCTCGTCGGCGTCCAGGTACACCACATCGCAATGAATGTGCTTGCTGCGGGCATCCTCCAGCAGCTCGGGGAAGCGGCTCAGGTGGCTGGGCAGGTTGCGCGCGTCGATGGAAACGGCCACCAGCGGCTGCAGCAGCTCGGTATTGATCAGTGCGTTTTCGGCCAGTTGCGGCAACAGCCCGGCAGGCAGGTTGTCGATGCAGTAGTAGCCGTTGTCCTCAAGTACCGCGAGCGCGGTGCTCTTGCCGGAGCCGGAGCGACCGCTGACGATGATCAAGCGCATGTTCAGTGCCCGTTTTGCACGTCCAGTACGACCTGGTACAGGGATTGGCTATCGGTGGCCGCGCGCAGTTTGTCGCGCACGTCCTTGCGGTCGAGCATGCTGGCGATCTGGCGCAGCAGCTCAAGGTGCGCATCGGTGGCGGCTTCCGGGACCAGCAGCAGAAACAGCAGGTCGACGGGAGCGCCATCGATGGCGTCGAAGTCGATGGGAGCGTCCAGGTGCAGCAGGGCGCTTACCGGTTTTTCACAACCTTTCAAGCGGCAGTGCGGGATGGCGATACCATTGCCGAAGCCGGTCGAACCCAGTTTTTCACGGGCGATCAGGCTCTCGAACACGGTTTGGGTGTCCAGCTCGGGTACTTCCTTGCCGATCAGATTGGCAATCTGTTCGAGCGCACGCTTTTTACTGCCGCCCGGCACGTTCACGAGGGAACGGCCGGGGGTCAGGATATCTTCTAGTCGGATCATGGGTGGGGGGGATCAGCGGGCCGCTGCACCTTGCAGGAGGCTTTGCTGTTTTTCCTTGTGTTTTTTCAGTTGGCGGTCGAGCTTGTCGGTAAGGGCGTCGATCGCTGCATACATGTCTTGATGTTCGGCGTTGGCAACCACTTCGCCGCCCGGGATCTGCAAGGTAGCCTCAATTTTCTGCTGAAGCTTTTCGACCTTCATGATCACCGTCACGTTGGTGATCTTGTCGAAGTGACCCTCCAGTCGTTTCAGCTTCTGCTCGACATACTCGCGCAGTGGCGGAGTGACTTCTACATGCTGTCCACTGATATTGACTTGCATACAGCTTCTCCTTTTGTTGCCGGTGCATAAGAGGCAGGTGTTGCGCCTGCCACTGAATTGCGGTGGCACATCTCAGGGGATGTCACATCAATCGCTTGCGTTCGCTCGACGGTGCAATGCCAAGGGACTCGCGGTACTTGGCGACGGTGCGACGGGCTACCTGGATGCCTTGTGCCTCCAGTAAACCAGCGATCTTGCTGTCACTCAATGGCTTTTTCTGATTTTCAGCCGCGACCAGTTTCTTGATGATCGCGCGGATCGCCGTGGACGAGCATTCGCCGCCCTCGGAGGTGCTCACGTGGCTCGAGAAAAAGTATTTCAGTTCGTAGATGCCGCGCGGGGTGTGCATGTATTTCTGCGTGGTCACCCGCGAAATGGTCGACTCGTGCATGCCCACCGCCTCGGCGATATCGTGCAGTACCAGCGGTTTCATCGCCTCGTCGCCGTGGTCGAGAAAGCCGCGCTGGTGCTCGACGATCTGCGTGGCCACCTTCATCAGCGTCTCGTTGCGGCTCTGCAGGCTCTTGATGAACCAGCGCGCCTCCTGCAACTGGTTGCGCATGAAGGTGTTGTCGGCGCTGGTGTCGGCGCGACGCACGAAGCCGGCGTATTGCGGGTTGACCCGCAGGCGCGGCACGGCTTCCTGGTTCAGCTCGACCAGCCAGCGGTCGGAATCCTTGCGCACGATGACATCGGGCACCACGTATTCGGCTTCGCTGGACTCGATCTGCGAGCCGGGGCGCGGGTTGAGGCTCTGTACCAGTTCGATGACCTGGCGCAGTTCGTCTTCCTTGAGCTTCATGCGACGCATCAGCTGGCTGTAGTCGCGGCTGCCGAGCAGGTCGATGTAGTCGCTGACCAGGCGCTGCGCCTCGGCCATCCACGGCGTACGCGGCGGCAGCTGGCGCAGTTGCAGCAGCAGGCATTCGCTGAGGTTGCGGGCACCGATGCCGGCGGGCTCGAACTGCTGGATACGGTGCAGCACGGCCTCGACTTCGTCGAGTTCGATGTCCAGTTCCGGGTCGAACGACTCGCACACCTCTTCGAGGGTTTCCTCGAGATAGCCCTGGTTGTTGATGCAGTCGATCAGCGTCACGGCAATCAGCCGGTCGGTGTCGGACATCGGTGCCAGGTTGAGCTGCCACAGCAGGTGGCTCTGCAGGCTCTCGCCGGCAGAGGTGCGGGTGGTGAAGTCCCACTCGTCATCGTCATTGCTGGGCAGGCTGCTGGCGCTGGTCTGGTAGATGTCTTCCCAGGCCGTGTCGACCGGCAGTTCGTTGGGGATGCGCTCGTTCCATTCGCCTTCTTCGAGGTTGTCCACCGTGGGGGCGGACTCCTGGAAGCTGCTCTCCTGAGGTTCGGCAACCGGCTTGGTCTCGGCGTTGTCGGCCATCGGGTCGCTGTTGTCGAAATCCTCGCCTTCTTCCTGGCGTTCGAGCATCGGGTTGGACTCCAGCGCCTCCTGGATTTCCTGTTGCAGGTCCAGGGTGGAGAGCTGGAGCAGTCGGATAGCCTGTTGCAACTGAGGAGTCATCGTCAGTTGCTGGCCCATTCTTAGGACGAGCGATGGTTTCATGGCTGGGGCTTAACACCTTATTCGCCGGCGCACAGGCGCCATCTACTACAAGGGCGCGAGAGGCGCCAACTTTAAGCAAATTATATGCCTGAAATCAAAGCGTTTGCCTAGAGCGCTGGAACAATTAACCCCGGGTGGAGCCATTTGCCAGCGCCCAGGCAGCGCCATGTTCAGCCATGTGCCGCAGCTTACAGGCGGAACTCGTGGCCGAGGTACACCTCTTTCACCAGGTCGTTGGCCAGGATGGTCTGTGCATCGCCTTCGGCGATCAACTGGCCATCGTTGACGATGTAGGCGGTCTCGCAGATATCCAGGGTTTCACGGACGTTGTGGTCGGTGATCAGCACGCCGATGCCCTTGGCCTTGAGGTGGTGGATGATCTGCTTGATGTCGCCCACGGAGATCGGGTCGACACCGGCGAAAGGTTCGTCGAGCAGGATGAACTTGGGCGCGGTGGCCAGTGCCCGGGCAATCTCCACCCTGCGCCGCTCACCACCGGACAGGCTCATGCCCAGGTTGTCGCGGATGTGGCTGATGTGAAATTCCTGCAGCAGGCTTTCAAGCTCCTTGCGGCGACCATCGCGGTCGAGTTCCTTGCGGGTCTCGAGGATCGCCATGATGTTGTCGGCCACCGACAGCTTGCGAAAGATCGAGGCTTCCTGCGGCAGGTAGCCGATGCCGGCACGTGCGCGACCATGCATGGGCTGGTGGCTGACGTCCAGGTCGTCGATCAGCACGCGGCCCTGGTCGGCCTGTACCAGGCCGACGATCATGTAGAAGCAGGTGGTCTTGCCGGCGCCGTTGGGGCCGAGCAGGCCGACGATCTGGCCGCTGTCGATGGACAGGCTGACATCACGTACGACTTGCCGGCTTTTGTAGGTCTTGGCCAGGTGCTGGGCTTTGAGGGTTGCCATCTACTCGGCCTTCTTCTTCGGCTGGATCACCATGTCGATGCGCGGACGCGACTCGGTGACTTTGCCACCGCGACCAGCGGTAGCGATCTGCTTCACCGTGTCGTAGACGATTTTCTCGCCTTCGGTGGTGTTGCCTTCATTGATGACCTTGGCGCGGTCGATCAGCACGATGCGGTTCTGTGGCGCATTGTACTGAATGGTCTTGCCGTAGCCCTGCATCTTGTCCGGCTTGGCCGCGCTCTGCTGCTGCTCGAAGTAGGCCAGGTTGCCCACCGAGGTCACGACGTCGATATCGCCGGAGGCAGTGCGGGTGATGGTCACGGTGTTGCCTTTGATCATCATCGAGCCCTGGGTGATGATCACGTCACCGGTATAGGTGGCAACGCCTTTCTTGTCATCCAGTTGAGCCTGGTCAGCCTGGATACGGATAGGCTGATCACGGTCGTTCGGCAGGGCCCAGGCGCTCGCGCTTCCCAGTGCTGCGCTCAGGCTGAGCAAAAAGGGGAGGGTTTTAACGAGCCTCATACTGTCCTCTTACGTTGGACAGCAGGTTCATCCTGCCGTCTTTCAGATACGCTTTCATTCCCTTGCCCGTAGTTGTGCCACCGGCGCCGTCGATTCTAACGGCTTGCTCGGTCTGCGCATATTGCTTCTGCGGGAAGACTGTCATGCGGGTGGTGGTAATGATGGTTTCGCGGTTCTGGTCGTCGGTGCGGGCAACCCGCACGTTGTCGATCAGTTCCACTTCGGTGCCGTCCGGGTTGACCTCGCCGCGGGTGCTCTGCACGTGCCACGGGTAGGCGGTACCACGGTACATGTTGAGGTCCGGCGTGGTCAGCAGCGTCACTTCGCTGGCCTTGAGGTGTTCGACCTTGTCGGCGGTCATCTCGTACTGCAGCTTGCCATCGGGCAGAAACTGCACGCTGTGGGCATTGATGGCGTAGTAGTCGATGGCGCTTTCGTCGACCTGCGCTGCGGGCTCGTCGAGGAACGTCTCGGGGCTGATGTTCCAGTAGCCGACCGCTGCAAACAAGGCAGCGATCACACTGAACAGCGCGATATTGCGGATCTTTTTACTGAACATGGATCGCTCTACAGGTAGTTGGCATTCGCCGCGTCCAGGTTGCCCTGGGCTTGCAGGATCAGTTCGCAGAACTCGCGGGCTGCGCCTTCGCCACCGCGCGCAAGGGTCACGCCATGGGCGTGCTGGCGCACGAACGGAGCGGCACTGGCTACGGCCATGCCCAAGCCGACCCGGCGAATCACCGGCAGGTCTGGCAGGTCGTCGCCCAGGTAGGCAACCTGTTCATAGCTTAGGCCCAGTTGACCAAGAAGGTCGTCGAGCACCACCAGTTTATCTTCGCGGCCCTGGTACAGGTGCGGGATGCCGAGGTTTTTCGCACGACGTTCGACCACCGGCGTCTTGCGCCCGCTGATGATCGCGGTGGTCACGCCCGAGTTCATGAGCATCTTGATGCCCTGGCCGTCGAGGGTGTTGAAGGTCTTGAATTCGCTGCCGTCTTCGAGAAAGTACAGGCGACCGTCGGTCAGCACGCCGTCCACATCGAATACCGCCAGCTTGATGGCCTTGCCGCGTTGCAGCAGATCGTCGTTCATTTACATCACTCCGGCGCGCAGCAGGTCGTGCATGTTCAGGGCGCCGACCGGCTGGTCGAGCGTGTCCACCACCACCAGCGCGCTGATCTTGTGGTCTTCCATGATCTTCAAGGCCTCGGCCGCGAGCATCTCGGCGCGGGCGGTCTTGCCGTGTACGGTCATCACTTCGTCGATCAGCGTGGTGTGCACGTCGATGTTGCGATCCAGGCTGCGGCGCAGGTCGCCGTCGGTGAACACCCCGGCCAGGCGGCCGTCGCTTTCGCGCACCACGGTCATGCCCAAACCTTTGCGAGACATTTCAAGAAGGGCGTCCTTGAGCAGCGTGCCGCGCTGAACCTGAGGCAGCTCGTCACCGCCGTGCATCACGTTCTCGACCTTGAGCAGCAGGCGTCGGCCCAAGGCACCGCCCGGGTGCGAGAAGGCGAAGTCTTCGGCAGTGAAGCCGCGTGCCTCGAGCAGGGCGATGGCCAGGGCGTCGCCGAGTACCAGCGCAGCGGTGGTGGAGGACGTCGGGGCCAGGTTCAGCGGGCAGGCCTCCTGGCCCACGCGGGCGTCCAGGTTGACCTCGGCGGCCTTGGCCAGCGGCGAGTCGGGGTTGCCGGTGAGGCTGATGAGCTTGATGCCCAGGCGCTTGATCAGTGGCAGCAGGGTCACGATTTCGTTGGTGGTGCCCGAGTTGGACAGTGCCAGGATGATGTCGTCCCGGGTGATCATGCCCATGTCGCCGTGGCTGGCCTCGGCGGGGTGAACGAAGAACGACGTGGTGCCGGTGCTGGCCAGGGTGGCGGCAATCTTGTTGCCGATGTGCCCGGATTTGCCCATGCCCACCACCACGACCCGGCCCTTGCTGGCCAGGATCAGCTCGCAGGCCTTGACGAAATCGGCGTCGATATGGGCCAGCAGGCCCTCTACCGCTTCGATCTCGAGACGGATGGTGCGCTGTGCGGATTGGATCAGGTCGGTGGATTGGCTCATGTCGTAGATCGGATTGCCTGATGAAAAGGCGGGGATTATAGCGGTAATGCGCCAAAGCCTCACCTGTGATTGCAAGGATGCTCTGCCAGAAACCTTAAGTGAGCCTTAACTTGAGCTGAACAGCCTCGGTGATGGCCTTGGGGTGGCTCTATCAGCGGTGCTATAGTTCGCCGCCTGTTCGGTCCGCTCGGAGCGTGCGTGCCTCCATGAAGGAGGTTGGCGTCTGAGTGAAAAGGCTGCATCGCAAGGAGTTTAGATGAGCGTTGATAACGCCTACGCGGTCGAATTGAAGGGCGTGACCTTCAAGCGCGGCGCGCGCAGCATCTTCAATAATGTCGACATACGCATTCCCCGCGGCAAGGTTACCGGCATCATGGGGCCTTCCGGGTGCGGCAAGACCACGCTGCTGCGTCTGATGGGCGCGCAACTGCGCCCTGCCAGCGGCGAGGTGTGGGTGGCCGGGCAAAACCTGCCGACCCTGTCGCGCAGCGACCTGTTCGACGCGCGCAAGCACATGGGCGTGCTGTTCCAGAGCGGTGCACTGTTCACCGACCTCGACGTGTTCGAGAACGTCGCCTTCCCGCTGCGGGTGCATACCCAGCTGCCCGAGGAAATGATCCGCGACATCGTGCTGATGAAGCTGCAGGCCGTGGGCTTGCGCGGTGCCATCGAACTGATGCCCGACGAACTGTCCGGCGGCATGAAGCGCCGTGTGGCGCTGGCCCGGGCGATTGCCCTGGACCCGCAGATCCTCATGTACGACGAACCTTTCGTCGGCCAGGACCCGATCGCCATGGGCGTGCTGGTACGCCTGATCCGCCTGCTCAACGATGCGCTGGGCATCACCAGCATCGTGGTTTCGCACGATCTTGCAGAAACCGCGAGCATTGCCGACTACCTGTATGTGGTGGGGGACGGCCAGGTACTGGGCCAGGGTACGCCGCAGGAGCTGATGGAGTCGGACAACCCGCGTATCCGCCAATTCATGAAAGGCGATCCGGATGGCCCGGTGCCCTTTCATTTTCCTGCGCCTGATTACCGCGCCGATCTGTTGGGGAAGCGTTGATGCGCAGAAAGTCATTGCTCGAACGTATTCGTCTGTTTGGTCGCTCCGCGATCGACGTGGTGGCCGTGCTGGGGCGCTCCTGCCTGTTCCTGCTGCATGCCCTGGTGGGGCGCGGCGGGATTGGCGGCGGGTTCCAGTTGCTGGTCAAGCAGCTGTACTCGGTCGGCGTGATGTCGCTGGCCATCATCGTCGTGTCCGGCGTGTTCATCGGCATGGTGCTGGCCCTGCAGGGCTTCAGCATCCTCACCAAGTACGGTTCGGAACAGGCGGTGGGGCAGATGGTTGCCCTGACCCTGCTGCGTGAACTGGGCCCGGTGGTGACCGCGCTGCTGTTCGCCGGGCGGGCCGGGTCGGCGCTGACGGCCGAAATCGGCAACATGAAATCCACCGAGCAGCTGTCGAGCCTGGAGATGATCGGCGTCGACCCGCTCAAGTACATCGTTGCACCGCGCCTGTGGGCCGGCTTCATCTCGCTGCCGCTGCTGGCGATGATCTTCAGCGTGGTCGGCATCTGGGGCGGGTCCTGGGTGGCGGTGGACTGGCTGGGAGTCTATGAAGGTTCCTTCTGGTCGAACATGCAGAACAGCGTTTCGTTCGTCGACGATGTACTCAACGGGGTGCTCAAGAGCCTCGTGTTTGCCTTCGTCGTCACCTGGATTGCCGTATTCCAAGGCTATGACTGTGAGCCCACTTCAGAGGGGATCAGCCGTGCCACTACCAAGACCGTGGTCTATGCCTCGCTGGCAGTCCTGGGTCTGGACTTTATTCTGACCGCCTTGATGTTTGGAGATTTCTGATGCAAAACCGCACCCTGGAAATCGGTGTCGGCCTGTTCCTCCTGGCCGGGATCCTGGCACTGCTTCTGCTGGCCCTGCGCGTCAGCGGCCTGTCCGCCAGCCCGAGCAGCGATACCTATAAACTTTACGCCTACTTCGACAATATCGCCGGTTTGACTGTCAGAGCTAAAGTGACCATGGCCGGTGTAACCATCGGCAAGGTCACGGCCATCGATCTGGACCGCGATACCTATACCGGTCGGGTGACGTTGCAGCTGGAAAAACGCGTCGACAACCTGCCGACCGATTCCACCGCCTCGATCCTGACCGCCGGGTTGCTCGGCGAGAAGTACATCGGCATCAGCGTGGGCGGTGAGGAGGCGGTGCTCAAGGAAGGTGGAACCATCCATGACACCCAGTCGGCGCTGGTACTGGAAGATCTGATTGGCAAGTTTTTGCTCAATACCGTTGGCAAAGAAGCTAAATAAGGAGTTTCCATGATTTCCATCCTGCGACGCGGCCTGTTGGTATTGCTGGCGAGCCTGCCGTTGATGGCCGTTGCGGCCACGCAATCGCCCAAAGAAGTGATCCAGACCACCACCACGCAACTGCTGTCCGACCTCAAGGCGAACAAGGAGCAGTACAAGGCCAACCCCAGCGCGTTCTACGATGCGCTCAACGCCAACCTGGGACCGGTGGTGGATGCCGATGGCATCTCCCGCAGCATCATGACGGTCAAGTACTCGCGCAAGGCTACCCCGGCCCAGATGCAGCGCTTCCAGGAAAACTTCAAGCGCAGCCTGATGCAGTTCTATGGCAACGCCCTGCTGGAATACAACAACCAGGGCATCACCGTGGGCGCCGAGAAGAAGGACGGCGACGACCGTGCCAGCGTCGACATGACGGTCAAGGGCAACAACGGCGCCATCTACCCGGTTTCCTACACCCTGACCAAGCTCAATGGCGAGTGGAAGGTGCGTAACGTTATCGTCAACGGCATCAACATCGGCAAGCTGTTCCGTGACCAGTTCGCCGACGCCATGCAGCGCAACGGCAACGACCTGGACAAGACCATCGACGGTTGGGCCGGCGAAGTGGCCAAGGCCAAGGAAACCACCGAGCAAGCGGCCGAGAAGCAGGCCCAATGAGTGCGGCAGTCACCCTTGCCGCACCCGGCGTGCTGAGCCTGTCCGGTGTGCTGGATTACCGCACCGGCCCGGTGCTGCGCAAGCAGGGCAGGGCCCTGATTGCTGCCAGTCGCGAGCCTTCGCTGGTGCTGGACTGTTCGGCGGTGGAGCTTTCCAGCAGCGTGGGTCTGTCCCTGCTGCTGGCCTTCACCCGTGACGGGCAGGCGGCGGGCAAGACCATTGAGGTGCGCGGCATGCCCCATGGCATGCACGAAATCGCTCAGGTGTACGGGCTCGGCGAGCTGCTGGCCGGTCAATAAATACGGGTGCGCGACGGGCCCCTCTGTCAGAGTCCTCGTTTACGGGGTTCGCAGGCGAGGGGCTTTTTTGTATGATGGCCGACCCGCGCGCACAGGGCGCCGATTGAGGTTGAGCATGCAGGCCGTAGAAGTTAAGAACTTCCTTGAAGAAAAGTTGCCGGGAACCCGGGTAGAAGTTGAAGGCGAAGGCTGCAACTTCCAGCTGAACGTAATCAGTGACGAATTGGCGGCCCTGAGCCCGGTCAAACGTCAGCAGCAGATCTATGCTCACCTGAACCCGTGGATCACCGATGGCAGCATCCATGCGGTAACCATGAAATTTTTCAGCAGCGCAGCCTGGGCTGAGCGCACCTGAGCCAACTTGGCGGCGAGATTCCAATGGACAAACTGATTATCACTGGCGGCGTTCGTCTCGATGGCGAAATCCGCATTTCCGGCGCAAAGAACGCAGCGCTGCCGATTCTGGCGGCCACCCTGCTGTGCGACGGCCCGGTCACCGTCGGCAACCTGCCGCACCTGCACGACATCACCACCATGATCGAGCTGTTCGGTCGCATGGGCATCGAGCCTGTGATCGACGAGAAGCTCGCGGTGGAGATCGACCCACGCACCATCAAGACCCTGGTCGCGCCGTATGAGCTGGTGAAGACCATGCGCGCCTCGATCCTGGTGCTGGGCCCGATGGTCGCCCGTTTCGGCGAGGCCGAAGTGGCCCTGCCTGGCGGTTGCGCCATTGGCTCGCGCCCGGTCGACCTGCACATCCGCGGCCTCGAGGCGATGGGCGCGAAGATCGAAGTCGAAGGCGGCTACATCAAGGCCAAGGCGCCTGAAGGCGGCCTGCGCGGTGCGCACTTCTTCTTCGACACCGTCAGCGTGACCGGTACCGAGAACATCATGATGGCCGCTGCCCTGGCCAAGGGCCGCAGCGTGCTGCAGAACGCCGCGCGCGAGCCGGAAGTGGTCGACCTGGCCAACTTCCTCAACGCCATGGGCGCCAAGGTGCAGGGTGCCGGTACCGACACCATCACCATCGACGGCGTCGAGCGCCTGGGTTCGGCGGTATACCGCGTGATGCCCGACCGTATCGAGACCGGCACCTACCTGGTAGCCGCTGCCGTGACCGGCGGTCGCGTCAAGGTCAAGGACACCGATCCGACCATCCTCGAGGCGGTACTGGAGAAGCTCAAGGAAGCCGGTGCCGAAATCACCACCGGTGAAGACTGGATCGAGCTGGACATGCACGGCAAGCGGCCGAAAGCCGTGAACCTGCGCACCGCCCCGTACCCGGCGTTCCCTACCGACATGCAGGCGCAGTTCATCTCCCTCAACGCCATTGCCGAAGGCACCGGCGCGGTGATCGAGACGATCTTCGAAAACCGCTTCATGCACGTGTACGAGATGCACCGCATGGGCGCGCAGATCCAGGTCGAAGGCAACACGGCCATCGTCACCGGCACCAAGACCCTCAAGGGCGCTCCGGTCATGGCCACCGACCTGCGGGCTTCGGCCAGCCTGGTCATTTCGGCGCTGGTCGCCGAGGGCGACACCCTGATCGATCGCATCTACCACATAGACCGTGGCTACGAGTGCATCGAAGAGAAACTGCAGATGCTGGGCGCGAAGATCCGTCGCGTACCGGGCTAGCCCTGCACTCGGCGCAGGGACGCGCCACAAGAATCGATTGCCGTCGGGCGCCTGCACGGGTCCGGCGGCTAAAGCCGCTTAAGGATTGACGTTTCCCATGTTGACCATCGCGCTGTCCAAGGGCCGCATTCTCGACGACACCCTGCCATTGCTGGCAGAGGCGGGCATCGTGCCTACCGAGAATCCGGACAAAAGCCGCAAGCTGATCATCCCGACCACCCAGGACGATGTACGCCTGCTGATCGTGCGTGCCACCGACGTGCCGACCTACGTCGAGCATGGCGCCGCCGACCTGGGCGTGGCCGGCAAGGACGTGCTGATGGAGTACGGCGGCCAGGGCCTGTACGAGCCGCTGGACCTGCAGATTGCCCAATGCAAGCTGATGACCGCCGGTGCCATCGGCGCTGCCGAACCCAAGGGGCGCCTGCGCGTGGCCACCAAGTTCGTCAACGTCGCCAAGCGCTACTACGCCGAGCAGGGCCGTCAGGTCGACATCATCAAGCTGTACGGCTCGATGGAGCTGGCACCGCTGATCAACCTGGCCGACAAGATCATCGACGTGGTCGACACCGGCAACACCCTGCGTGCCAACGGCCTGGAACCCCAGGAACTGATCGCCACCATCAGCTCCCGGCTGGTGGTCAACAAGGCCTCGATGAAGATGCAGCACGCACGCATCCAGAGCCTGATCGACGCCTTGCGTCTGGCCGTGGAATCGCGACACCGCGGCTGACCCCTGCGCGCGACCTTCGCTGTCGCGCCCGTCTATCCGCGTCATAGCCAATTTTCTCGGGTGCCCGCGCGGATGGACTGGTAGCTTAGGGCGCCTGAGCATCCGCCATTTACCGAGGCCTTAGCCATGACCACGTCCACTGCAATTCGCCGACTCAACGCTGCTGACCCGGATTTCGCCCGACATCTGGATCATCTGCTGAGCTGGGAAAGCGTGTCTGACGATGCGGTCAACCAGCGGGTGCTGGACATCATCAAGGCCGTGCGCGAGCGCGGCGACGCGGCGCTGGTGGAATTCACCCAGCGTTTCGACGGCGTCCAGGCCACCTCCATCGATGACCTGATCCTGGGGCGCGAGCGCCTGGAGCTGGCCTTGAGCCGCATCACCCCGGCGCAGCGCGAGGCGCTGGAAACCGCCGCCCGCCGGGTGCGCAGCTACCACGAAAGGCAGAAGCAGGACTCCTGGACCTACACCGAGGCCGACGGCACCGTGCTGGGCCAGAAGGTCACGCCGCTGGACCGCGCCGGCCTGTACGTACCGGGTGGCAAGGCGTCGTACCCCTCGTCGGTACTGATGAACGCGATTCCGGCCAAGGTTGCCGGGGTGTCCGAAGTGGTCATGGTGGTACCCACCCCGCGTGGTGAAATCAACGAGCTGGTGCTGGCTGCGGCGTGCATCGCCGGGGTCGACCGGGTGTTCACCATCGGTGGCGCCCAGGCGGTTGCCGCACTGGCCTACGGCACCGAGAGCGTGCCGCAGGTAGACAAGGTGGTCGGCCCGGGCAACATCTACGTGGCCACCGCCAAGCGCCATGTGTTCGGCCAGGTGGGCATCGACATGATTGCCGGCCCGTCGGAGATCCTCGTGGTGTGCGACGGCCAGACCGACCCGGACTGGATCGCCATGGACCTGTTCTCCCAGGCCGAGCATGACGAAGACGCCCAGGCGATTCTGGTCAGCCCCGATGCCGAGTTCCTCGACCGCGTGGCCGCAAGCATCGACAAGCTGCTGCCGGGCATGGACCGCGCCGAGATCATCCAGACCTCCATCAATGGCCGTGGCGCACTGATCCACGTGCGCGACATGCAGCAGGCCATCGAGGTGGCCAACCGCATCGCCCCCGAGCACCTGGAGTTGTCGGTGGCCGACCCGCAGGCCTGGTTGCCGCAGATCCGCCATGCCGGTGCGATCTTCATGGGCCGCCACACCAGCGAAGCGCTGGGCGACTACTGCGCTGGCCCCAACCACGTGCTGCCTACCTCCGGCACCGCACGGTTCTCCTCGCCGCTGGGGGTGTACGACTTCCAGAAGCGTTCCTCGATCATCTTCTGTTCCGAGCAGGGCGCTTCGGACCTGGGTCGCACCGCGTCGGTGCTGGCCCGTGGCGAATCCCTGAGCGCGCACGCACGCAGCGCCGAATACCGCATCCTTGGCGATCACACCCCTGTCGATAAAGAGGGCAACTGAGCATGAGCAAATTCTGGAGCCCCTTCGTCAAGGACCTGGTGCCTTACGTGCCGGGCGAGCAGCCCAAGCTGAGCAAGCTGGTCAAGCTCAACACCAACGAAAACCCCTATGGCCCTTCGCCAAAGGCGCTGGAGGCCATGCGCGGCGAGCTCAACGACAACCTGCGCCTGTACCCGGACCCCAATGGCGACCGGCTCAAGCAGGCGGTGGCCAGCTACTACGGCGTGCAGGCCAGCCAGGTGTTCCTGGGCAACGGTTCGGACGAAGTGCTCGCGCACATTTTCCACGGCCTGTTCCAGCACGATGCGCCGCTGCTGTTCCCCGACATCAGCTACAGCTTCTACCCGGTGTACTGCGGCCTGTACGGCATCCCGTATGAGGCGGTAGCGCTGGACGAGCAGTTCCAGATTCGTGTCGAGGATTACCAGCGCGCCAACGGCGGCATCATCTTCCCCAACCCGAACGCACCCACTGGCTGCCTGCTGGCGCTGGAGGCAGTCGAGCAGATGCTGCAGGCCAACCCGGATTCGGTGGTGGTGGTCGACGAAGCCTACATCGACTTCGGCGGCCAGACCGCCATCAGCCTGGTGGACCGCTACCCGAACCTGCTGGTGACCCAGACCCTGTCCAAGTCGCGTTCCCTGGCCGGCCTGCGGGTCGGGCTGGCGGTCGGCCACCCGGACCTGATCGAGGCGCTGGAGCGCATCAAGAACAGCTTCAACTCCTATCCGCTGGATCGTCTGGCCATCGTCGGCGCGGCGGCGGCGTTCGAGGACCAGGCGTATTTCGAACAGACCTGCCGTCAGGTGATCGACAGCCGGGAGCAGCTGGTGGCGCAGTTGACCGACCGCGGTTTCCAGGTGCTGCCGTCGGCGGCCAACTTCATCTTTGCCCGTCACCCCGAGCAGGATGCCGCTGCGCTGGCGGCCAAGTTGCGCGAGCAGGGCGTGATCGTGCGCCACTTCAAGCAGCAGCGCATCGCGCAGTTCCTGCGTATCAGCATCGGTACGCCCGAGCAGAACCAGGCGCTGCTCGACGCCTTGAACTGATCGCGCCTTGTCTTTCGCCAGCTAGGCGGGCTCCTGCGGGAGCCGGCCTAGCTGGCGATTGCATCGACGTGGCCCGACAGGCTATTCTCCGCTCCTCAGATTCGTCCGATGATTGGATGTAAGCACGTCAATGACTCAACTCATCAAACGCTCCCTTGTCGAGCAGGCCGTCGAACAACTGCGTCAGCGCGTCGCCGATGGCGCCTGGGCCGTCGGCCAGCGCCTGCCCACCGAGCCCGAACTGGCCCTGGAACTGGGCATCAGCCGCAATACCGTGCGTGAAGCGATGCGCGTGCTCGCCTTCAGCGGCCTGGTCGAAGTGCGCCAGGGCGACGGTACCTACCTGCGCGCCAATGTCGACCCGCTGGCCACCGTGCAGGTGCTGTCGCGTTGCAGCCTCGAGCAGGCCCGCGAAACCCGGCACATCCTCGAAGCCGAGGCCATCGGGCTGGCGGCGCTGCGCCGCACCGACGACGACCTCAAGGGGCTGCATGAAGCCCTGCAGCACAGCGCCGAGCACTTTCACGACGACCTCGACAGCTACGTGGCCTGCGACCTGGTGTTTCACCAGCGCCTGGTGGACGCCGCACACAACCCGGCATTGAGCGAGCTGTACCGCTACTTCTCCGCCGTGGTGGCGTGCGCCGTGCACCACAACATGCGCGAATCGCGTTGCCAGGGCGTGTTCGACCTGCACCGCGACATCCTGCAGGCGGTCGAGCAACGCGACCCGGAACGGGCCAAGGCCCTGAGCAGAACCCTTATCAATGAAGCCTGACGCAGAGACAGCCATGCCCAAACCCAACCCGCCGCTCGAAGAACTCCTGATCGACGCCGAAGCCGACGACGCCCAGCTGCAACCGCCCGCCGTGCTGCAGCGCCCGTGGCTGTTGCTGCTGGGGCTGGTACTGGTGGCACTGAACCTGCGCCCGGCGCTGTCGAGCATGGCACCGTTGCTCGGGCAGGTGTCCGACAGCCTGGGGCTGAGTGCTTCGCAGGCCGGCCTGCTGACCACGCTGCCGGTACTGTGCCTGGGCCTGTTCGCGCCGCTGGCACCGATCCTGGCGCGTCGCTTCGGCAGCGAGCGGGTGGTGCTGGGCATTCTGCTCACGCTGGCGTGCGGCATCTTGCTGCGCAGCTCGCTGGGCAGTGTGGGGCTGTTTGCCGGCAGCATCCTGGCCGGGGCCAGCATCGGCGTGATTGGCGTGCTGCTGCCGGGCATCGTCAAGCGCGACTTCCCCAAGCATGCCGGCGCCCTGACCGGCGTGTACACCATGGCCCTGTGCCTGGGCGCGGCCCTGGCGGCCGGCGCCACCGTGCCGTTGAGCCAGCACTTCGACGACAGCTGGGCGCTGGGCCTGGGTGTCTGGCTGATTCCGGCGGTGGTGGCGGCGCTTTTCTGGCTGCCCCAGGCGCGCCACGGGCATGGCAAGCATGCGGTGGCTTATCGGGTGAGGGGGCTGCTGCGCGATCCGCTGGCCTGGCAGGTGACCCTGTACATGGGCCTGCAGTCGTCGCTGGCGTACATCGTGTTCGGCTGGCTGCCCTCGATTCTGATCGGCCGTGGCCTGAGCCCGACCGAGGCCGGGCTGGTGCTGTCCGGTTCGGTGATCGTGCAACTGGCCAGTGCCCTGACCGCGCCGTGGCTGGCCACCCGTGGCAAGGACCAGCGCCTGGCCATCGTGCTGGTGATGCTGCTGACCCTGGCCGGCCTGTTCGGCTGCCTGTATGCCCCGTTAGGCGGGCTGTGGGGCTGGGCGGTGGTACTGGGTATCGGGCAGGGCGGCACCTTTGCCCTGGCGCTGACCCTGATCGTGTTGCGGTCGAAGGACTCGCATGTGGCGGCCAACCTGTCGAGCATGGCCCAGGGCATCGGCTATACCCTGGCCTCGATGGGGCCGTTCGCGGTGGGCCTGGTGCATGACGTGACCGGTGGCTGGGACGCAGTGGGCTGGATCTTCGCGGTGCTGGGCGTGGGTGCGATCGGTTTCGGGCTCAAGGCCGGGCGGGCGTTGCAGGTGGGTGTGGTCAGCGAACGGGTCTGACTTCGCGTGGCTGCCATCGCGGGTCTGCACTGCACCTGTGGGAGCGGGCCTGACCTGCGATGGGGCACATCATTCGCACCGTATATACCCGTAGCTTTCAGCCATCACTCGGCCTATCGTTCACGTCCGTTCCCCTGTAATGGACCGCGCCCATGAGCGACGCCAACATCGCGCTGATCACACGTTTCTACCAGGCCTTCCAGCGCCTCGACGCCGAGGCCATGGTCGCCTGCTACAGCCCCGAGGTGGTGTTCAGCGACCCGGCCTTCGGTACCCTGCGTGGCAAGGACGCCGCCGACATGTGGCGCATGCTCGCCAGTCGCGCCAAGGATTTCTCCCTGACCTTCGACAGCGTGCGCGCCGACGAGCGCAGCGCCACTGCGCACTGGGTGGCCACCTACCTGTTCAGCCAGACCGGTCGCGTGGTGGTCAACGACATTCAGGCACGTTTCGTGATCCGCGACGGGTTGATCGTCGAGCATCACGATCATTTCGACCTGTGGCGCTGGGCCCGCCAGGCGCTGGGTACCAAGGGCCTGCTGCTGGGCTGGACACCGCTGGTACAGGGCAAGATTCGCCAACAGGCGGCAAAAGGCCTGCGCGCATTTCAGGCCGGGCGTTGACGGGGTAAGCTGTCGCCTTCACCCCTGTACGCAGATGCCCGTGACCGAAACCCCCACCTCTCGCAAACCCTGGTATGTCTATCTGGTACGCACCGCCAACGGTTCGTTGTACTGCGGCATCAGCGACAACCCCGAGCGCCGTTTCAATGCGCATCAGAGCGGCCGCGGTGCGCGTTACTTCAGCACCAGCCCGGCAGTGGCGCTGGTGTATGTGGAAGCCTGGCCGGACAAGGCCGAGGCGCTGCGCCAGGAACGCCTGGTGAAGAAGCTGCGCAAGTCGGCCAAGGAGGCACTGGTGGCCTCCTGGACGGGGCTCAGTCCTTGCGACGCTTGAGCTGATCGGTGAGCTGGGTGGGCAGGCCCTTGATGATCAGGGTGCCGGCCTCTTCGTCGTACTCGATCTTCGAGCCCAGCAGGTGTGCCTCGAAGCTGATCGACAGGCCCTCGGCGCGGCCGGTGAAGCGGCGGAACTGGTTCAGGGTGCGCTTGTCGGCCGGGATCTCCGGCGACAGGCCGTAGTCCTTGTTGCGGATATGGTCATAGAAGGCCCGTGGGCGGTCCTCGTCGATCAGTTCCGACAGCTCGCTCAGGGTCACTGGCTCGCCTGCCTTGGTCTGGCTGGTGGCGTACTCGACCAGGGTCTGGGTCTTTTCGCGGGCGGCTTCCTCGGGCAGGTCCTCGCTCTCGACGAAGTCGCTGAAGGCCTTGAGCAGGGTGCGGGTCTCTCCCGGGCCGTCGACGCCTTCCTGGCAGCCGATGAAGTCGCGGAAGTACTCCGAGACCTTCTTGCCGTTCTTGCCCTTGATGAACGAGATGTACTGCTTGGACTGCTTGTTGTTCTGCCACTCGGAGATGTTGATGCGAGCAGCCAGGTGCAGTTGGCCCAGGTCCAGGTGGCGCGAGGGGGTCACGTCCAGGTCGGCGTTCACCGCCACGCCTTCGCTGTGGTGCAGCAGGGCAATGGCCAGGTAGTCTGTCATGCCTTGCTGGTAGTGGGCGAACAGTACGTGGCCACCGGTGGACAGGTTCGACTCTTCCATCAGCTTCTGCAGGTGCTCGACGGCCACGCGGCTGAAGGCGGTGAAGGTCTTGCCTTCATCCAGGTATTCCTTCAGCCAGCCGCTGAACGGATGGGCGCCGGACTCGGCGTGGAACAGGCCCCAGGCTTTGCCCTGTTTGGCGTTGTAGCTGTCGTTGAGGTCGGCCAGCAGGTTCTCGATGGCGGTCGACTCGGCCAGTTCCGAGTCGCGTGCGTGCAGCACGGCAGGGCTGCCATCGGGTTTCTTGTCGATCAGGTGGACGATGCAATGACGGATCGGCATGGGATTCTCGGCTGAAAATAGGGCGCGACATACGGCGCTGCAAAGCGGCCAAGTGTAACCCAGCCGGGGGCTTGAGCAGGGTATGGATGTGTGTCGACGCAAGGGTTGTTCATTTTTTGTGCGATTTTTTGCGAAATTTGCTGCAAACCCCCGAAAAACCAGAACATTTGGCCTGTGGGAGGCGGATATTTATCGCTTCGTGTGGTAGTTTTGCCCGGTCTTGCGCACCGCGTGTGGCGCATTGCTGGCAGACCGCTGATGTCACGTCGAACCAAACGCATTTTTGTGTATCTACATACGCGATTGGCAATGGATATACCCCGGACCGCCGAAGACTCGCGGGTCTGGGCCGATGGCTGACGCTGCACTCTGCAAACCAACTGAATTTGATAGGGAAGGAACACCACCATGGCATTGACCAAAGACCAACTGATCGCCGATATCGCCGAAGCTATCGACGCGCCGAAAACCACCGCGCGTAACGCTCTTGAGCAACTGGGCCAGATCGTTGCTGATCAACTGGAAAATGGCAGCGAAATCACCCTGCCGGGTATCGGCAAGCTGAAGATCACCGAGCGTCCTGCCCGTACCGGTCGTAACCCTTCGACTGGCGCTGCCATCGAAATCGCTGCCAAGAAAGTCGTCAAGTTCGTTCCAGCCAAAGTGCTGACCGACGCTGTAAACAAGTAATTGTAAACAGCTTCTGAAAACCGCGTCCGGTGCGAGCCAGGCGCGGTTTTTTTGTGGGTGCTGCGCATGCCCCTAGGGGGCGGGTTTCGTCCAGCGCAGCTGGCGCCACGCTGCGCGCGCCTGAGGTGTCTGGAAGGTCCAGGCCACCAGGCGGCTCTGCTTCTGCCCCTGGCCCATCTCCAGCACGCGGTGCTCTACTGCGCCGGCCTTGTTCAGGGCCGCCTCGATACCCGGCAGGTTCGATGCCTTCGACACCAGGCTGCTGAACCACAGCACCTGTTGGCCCAGGGCCACGCTTTCATTCACCAGCTGGCTGACAAAGCGGATTTCACCGCCCTCGCACCACAGCTCGTTGTTCTGCCCCCCAAAGTTCAGTACCGGCAGCTTGCGCTTGGGGTCGGCCTTGCCCAGCGCCCGCCATTTGCGCTGGCTGCCACGGGTGGCTTCGTCACGCGAGGCGTGGAAGGGCGGGTTGCACAGGGTGACGTCGAAGCGTTCGTCGCTCTTGAGCAGGCCGGCGAGGATCTGCCGCGCATTGCCCTGCTGGCGCAGGCTGATGACCTTGCCCAGCCCGTTGGCCTGCACGATGGCCTTGGCGGCGCCCAGGGCCACCGGGTCGATGTCCGAGCCCAGGAAGCGCCAGCGGTAGTCGACGTGACCCAGCAGCGGATAGATGCAGTTGGCCCCGACCCCCACATCCAGTGCCTGGATCATCGCACCCCGCGGAATCTCGCCACCGTTGTCGGTGGCCAGCAGGTCGGCCAGGCCATGCAGGTAGTCGGCGCGGCCGGGTATGGGCGGGCACAGGTAGTCGGCCGGGATGTCCCAGTGCTGGATGCCGTACTGGGCCTTGAGCAGGGCGCGGTTGAACACGCGCACTGCCTCGGGGTCGGCGAAATCGATGCTCGGCTTGCCGTGGGGGTTGGTGATCATGAAGCGGCCCAGCTCCGGGCTGCTCTTGATCAGTTGCGGGAAGTCGTAGCGACCCTGGTGGCGGTTGCGCGGGTGCAGGGTGGGTTTGTTGGGTGTGGTCATGTTTGTGTCCGGTGAAAAGCATCGCGGGTCAAGCCCGCTCCCACAGGGGCTGCATGCACAGTTCCTGGTGGGAGCGGGCTTGACCCGCGATGGCGTCGCTGTGATCAGCGCTATTACAAGGCGGCAATCCGCGCATGCTGCTCGGTGAAGTTGGCCAGGGCCTGTTCGGCCTCGGCCAGCTTGGCGCGCTCCTTGTCGATCACCGCAGGCGGCGCCTTGTCGACGAACGCCGGGTTGGACAGCTTGCCGCCCACCCGCTGCACTTCGCCTTGCAGGCGCTGGATTTCCTTGTTCAGACGCGCCAGCTCGGCATCCTTGTCGATCAGCCCGGCCATCGGCACCAGCACCTGCAGGTCACCGACCAGGGCGGTGGCGCTCAGCGGCGCCTCGTCCTGCTCGCCCAGCACGGTGAAGGATTCGATCTTGGCCAGCTTCTTGAGCAGTGCCTCGTTTTCCTGCAGGCGACGCACGTCTTCGGCACTGGCGTTCTTGAGGAACAGCTGCAATGGCTTGCCCGGGCCGATGTTCATTTCGCCACGGATGTTGCGCACGCCCAGCATCAGTTCCTTGAGCCACTCGATATCGCCTTCGGCCGCTTCATCGATGCGGCTTTCGTTGGCCACCGGCCACGGCTGCAGCATGATGGTCTTGCCTTCGATACCGGCCAGCGGCGCCAGGCGCTGCCAGATTTCCTCAGTGATGAACGGCATGAACGGGTGCGCCAGGCGCAGCGCCACTTCCAGCACGCGGACCAGGGTGCGACGGGTGCCGCGCTGGCGTTCGACCGGTGCGTTCTCGTCCCACAGTACCGGCTTGGACAGCTCCAGGTACCAGTCGCAGTACTGGTTCCAGATGAACTCGTACAGCGCCTGGGCGGCCAGGTCGAAGCGGAACTGGTCCAGCTGTCGGGTCACTTCGGCTTCGGTGCGCTGCAGCTGCGAGATGATCCAGCGGTCGGCCAGCGACAGCTCGTAGGCCTCGCCGTTCTGGCCGCAGTCCTCGCCCTTGTCCAGCACGTAGCGCGCGGCGTTCCAGATCTTGTTGCAGAAGTTGCGATAGCCTTCGACGCGGCCCATGTCGAACTTGATGTCGCGACCGGTGGACGCCAGCGAGCAGAAGGTGAAGCGCAGGGCATCGGTGCCGTAGCTGGCGATGCCTTCGGGGAACTCGGCCTTGGTCTGCTTGGCGATCTTGTCGGCCAGCTTGGGCTGCATCAGGCCGCTGGTGCGTTTCTCCAGCAGCGCGTCCAGGGTGATGCCGTCGACGATGTCCAGCGGGTCGAGCACGTTGCCCTTGGACTTGGACATCTTCTGCCCCTGGCCATCACGAACCAGACCATGCACGTACACGGTCTTGAACGGCACCTGCGGGGTACCGTCCTCGTTCTTCACCAGGTGCATGGTCAACATGATCATCCGGGCAACCCAGAAGAAGATGATGTCGAAACCGGTCACCAGCACGTCGGTGGAGTGGAAGGTCTTGAGGAATTCGGTCTGCTGCGGCCAGCCCAGGGTGGAGAAGGTCCACAGGCCCGAGCTGAACCAGGTGTCGAGCACGTCGTTGTCCTGGTTCAGGACCACGTCGTCGCCCAGCTGGTGCTTGGCGCGCACTTCTTCTTCGCTGCGCCCCACATAGACCTTGCCCGACACGTCGTACCAGGCCGGAATGCGGTGGCCCCACCACAGCTGGCGGCTGATGCACCAGTCCTGGATGTCGCGCATCCAGGAGAAGTACATGTTCTCGTACTGCTTGGGCACGAACTGGATGCGGCCGTCTTCGACAGCGGCGATCGCAGGCTCGGCCAGCGGCTTGGTCGACACGTACCACTGGTCGGTCAGCCATGGCTCGATGATGGTGCCGGAGCGGTCGCCCTTGGGCACTTTCAAGGCGTGGTCGTCGACGCTGACCAGCAGGCCTGCGGCATCCAGGTCGGCAACGATCTGCTTGCGCGCCACGAAGCGGTCGAGGCCGGCGTAGGCGGCAGGCAGGCTGGCGTCCAGGCTTTCGTTCAGGCTGCCGTCGAGGTTGAACACCTGGGCTGCCGGCAGCACCGCAGCGTTCTTGTCGAAGATGTTGAGCAGCGGCAGGTTGTGGCGCTTGCCGACTTCGTAGTCGTTGAAGTCGTGGGCCGGGGTGATCTTCACGCAGCCGGTGCCGAATTCGGGGTCGCAGTAGTCATCGGCGATGATCGGGATCAGGCGACCGACCAGCGGCAGCTTGACGAACTTGCCGATCAGCGCCTGGTAGCGCTCGTCGTTCGGGTTGACGGCCACGGCGGCGTCGCCGAGCAGGGTTTCCGGACGGGTGGTGGCGACCACCAGGTGGTCCTTGCCGTCGGCCGTGGTGGCACCGTCGGCCAGCGGGTAGCGCAGGTTCCACAGATGGCCTTTCTCGTCGTGGCTTTCCACTTCGAGGTCGGAGATCGCCGTGTGCAGCTTGGTGTCCCAGTTGACCAGGCGCTTGCCGCGGTAGATCAGGCCATCTTCATGCAGGCGCACGAAGGCTTCCTTGACCGCTTCGGACAGGCCGTCGTCCATGGTGAAGCGCTCGCGGCTCCAGTCTACCGACGAGCCCAGGCGGCGGATCTGGCGGCTGATGTTGCCACCGGACTGATCCTTCCATTCCCAGACTTTCTCGAGGAATTTGTCGCGGCCCAGGTCGTGACGGTTCTGGCCCTTGGCCTCCAGTTGACGCTCCACCAGCATCTGCGTGGCGATGCCGGCGTGGTCGGTGCCTGGTTGCCACAGGGTGTTGCGACCCTGCATGCGGCGAAAACGGATCAGGGCGTCCATGATCGCGTTGTTGAAGCCGTGACCCATGTGCAGGCTGCCGGTCACGTTCGGCGGAGGGATCATGATGGTGTACGAATCGCCCGCGCCTTGCGGGGCGAAATAATTCTCTGACTCCCAGGTGTTGTACCAGGAAGTTTCAATGGCGTGCGGCTGGTAGGTCTTATCCATGCGCGGCGGGACCCTATGGCATTTATTCAGGAAAGCCGAGAAGTATAGCGGGGATAAGGGCCGGGGCGTAGCGTGAGGTGCGGGAGTGGGGCAAAAAACTGTGGGGAATTCTTCGCGTAGGAGCCGGCCTTGCCGGCGAAGCGAGCCAAAGGCTCGCCCCCCGTTTTTGATTACGAGCGTGAGTTCAACAACCGCTCCAGGCGGGCATCCAGGCGCCGCTTGATCTCGTTCTCGATATGCGGGGTAAAGTCCTTGATCACATCCTGCATGATCAACTGCGCCGCCGCGCGCAGTTCGCTGTCCAGGTGCAGCAGGGTGTCCTGGCGGCGCGCCTGCGGGTCGGGCTCGGCAGCCGGCTCGGCAGCCACCGGGGCCCGCGCTGCCGGTTCGGCCGGCTCGAGCAGCAACGGTATCTGCTCCTCGACGGTCTCGGTCAGCAGTGGCGGTTCCAGGGCATCGTCACCCAGCAACTGGCGAATCGACTCCAGATCGTCCAGCAAATGCGCAGGTTTTGGCATGGGGGCAGGTTTGTCCATCATCAGAGTCGCTGTAAACGGTGGTCTTGCAGAGCATAGCCCTGTTCACGGTAGAAACGGAAACTCTCCCGCGCCGCCGCACGAATGGCCGGCTCCTCCACCACGATCTCGGCAATGCGGGCAAAGCGTGCGGCAAAACCGGGTACCTTCAGGTCGAGATTGACCAGCAGGTCCTGATGATCGCCCGGGTCGTCACCGACCCCCAGCGCCACCGCGCCGTGCGGGTCGTCCTCGAGCGCGCTGTGGGGCACGAAGGCCTCGCCCTTGAACGCCCACAGCCGCGCATCCAGCTCGTCGCGCTGGGCCGCATCGCTGCAGTTGAGGTACACGCGGTGCCCAAGGCGCCAGGCCTTTTCGCACAGCTTGCAGGCGAAATCCAGCCGCGCGGCAGGCGCGGGGCTGGGCAGGATATAGAAGTCGACTTTGCTCATGGTGGGGTGGCCCACCGGCTACGCCTTGCAGCGCGGCCGGTGGACGGCGCCTCAGGCGTTGGCGCGGTCGAGCAGGTATTGGGTCAGCAGCGGTACCGGGCGGCCAGTGGCGCCCTTGTCCTTGCCGCCACTGGTCCAGGCCGTGCCGGCGATGTCCAGGTGGGCCCAGTGGTAGGCCTTGGCAAAGCGCGACAGGAAGCAGCCGGCGGTAATGCTGCCCGCCTTCGGGCCGCCGATGTTGGCGATGTCGGCGAACGGGCTGTCGAGCTGCTCCTGGTATTCGTCGAACAGCGGCAGTTGCCAGGCGCGGTCGTCGGCACGCTTGCCGGCGTCCAGCAGTTGGCCGATCAGTTCGTCGTCGTTGCCCATCAGGCCCGAGGTATGGCTGCCCAGGGCGACGATGCAGGCGCCGGTCAGGGTGGCGATGTCGATCACTGCCTGCGGCTTGAAGCGCTCCACGTAGGTCAGTGCGTCGCACAGCACCAGGCGGCCTTCGGCGTCGGTGTTGAGGATTTCGACGGTCTGCCCGCTCATGGTGGTGACGATGTCGCCCGGACGGCTGGCGCCACCGCTGGGCATGTTCTCGGCACAGGCCAGTACACACACCAGGTTGATCGGCAGCTTGAGTTCGAGCACGGCACGCAGGGTGCCGAACACGCTGGCTGCACCGCCCATGTCGTACTTCATTTCATCCATGCCGGCACCGGGCTTGAGGCTGATGCCGCCGGTGTCGAAGGTGATGCCCTTGCCCACCAGTACGTAAGGCTTCTCGCTCTTCTTGGCGGCGCCCTGGTAGCTGAGCACGATCAGGCGTGGCGGCTGATCGCTGCCCTGGCCCACGGCGTAGAACGCGCCCATGCCCAGGTCCTTGATCTTCTTCTCGTCCAGCACCTCGACCTTGAGGCCCTTGAACTCCTTGCCCAGCGCCTTGGCCTGTTCGGCCAGGTAGCTTGGGTGGCAGATGTTCGGCGGCAGGTTGCCCAGGTCGCGGGTGAAGCCCATGCCGTTGGCGATCGCGGTGGCGTGCTTGACGGCGCGCTCCACCTCGGCCAGGCCGGCCTTGTCGCTGAGCAGGGTGATCTTCTTCAGGGCGATCGGCTCGGCCTTCTTGCTCTTGTAATGATCGAATACATATTGACCATCGAGCAGGCTCTCGGCCAGCAGGCGTACCTTGCCGTAGTTGGCATCGCGGCCGGTCACGGCAACGTCGTCCAGTGCCAGCACCGCATCGCTGCCAGCCAGGCCCTTGAGCACGTTGAGCACGCTGCCCGCCAGCTTGCGCCAGGCGCGGTCGGCAAGGGCGTCCTTGCCGGTCCCCACCAGCAATACGCGCTCGGCCTTGACCCCGGCCAGGCCTTGCAGCAGCAGGGTCTGCCCGACCTTGCCGGCCAGGTCGCCGCGCTTGAGCACTGCGCTCAGGGCGCCGTTGCTGGCGTCGTCCACGGCCTTGGCGGTAGCGCCCAGTGTGCGGCCTTCACCCACGCTCAGTACCAGGGTGGCGGTTTTCAAGGATGCTGCGGCTACGCTTTTTACAACCAATTCCATGTCAGGGTCCCCGAATGAACTGTCAGTGCGCGCTGGCGGTGCAGGCGCTCGAAGCGGCCTGGCGCGCCGTGGCGGGCCAGTCAGAAAGCGCCCAGTTTGAGCCTGCGGCGGGCGCGCTGACAACCCCGAGATGAAGCTTTGCACGGCGCCAAGTGACAGGCACGGCCATTCACAGGATAATGCGCGCACTTTTGTCCGGGTTCGCCTTTGGCGGGCGGGCGACTATCTTGGTTGCAACGTTTTCCCTTGTTCGGCTGTCCGAGCCTGACAACCCAGGAGTGTCTGGTTTGATCGTCTTCCGTTATCTGTCCCGCGAGGTCCTGGTGACCTTGAGTGCCGTCAGCGCTGTGCTGCTGGTCATCATCATGAGCGGGCGCTTCATCAAATACCTGGCCCAGGCGGCTCAGGGCATGCTCGATCCGGGCGTACTGTTCCTGATCATGGGCTACCGCCTGCCGGGCTTTCTGCAACTGATCCTGCCGCTGGGCCTGTTTCTGGGCATCCTGCTGGCCTACGGCCGGCTGTATCTGGAAAGCGAGATGACCGTGCTCTCGGCAACCGGCATGAGCCAGCAGCGCCTGCTGGGCATGACCCTGATGCCGGCTGCACTGATCGCGGTGCTGGTGGCCTGGCTGAGCCTGAGCCTGGCGCCCCAGGGCGTGACCCAGGTATCGCAGATCATCAACCAGCAGGATGCGCTGACCGAGTTCGACACCCTGGTGCCGGGCCGCTTCCAGAACCTGCGCGACGGTTCGCGGGTCACCTACACCGAGCAGCTGTCGGATGACCGTTCAAAGCTGGCTGGCGTGTTCATTTCCGAGAAGCGCCTGTCCCAGGACAAGAGCAAGGACCGTGGCATCTCCGTGCTGGTGGCCGAAAAGGGCCGTCAGGAAGTGCAGGCCGACGGCAACCGCTACCTGATCCTTGAAAACGGCTACCGCTACGACGGCAACCCGGGCCAGGCCGATTACCGCGCCATCAAGTACGACACCTACGGTGTGCTGCTGCCCAAGCCGGAGGTCAGCCAGGAAGTCACCGAGCGCGAGGCCATCCCGACGTCCGAACTGATCGGCAGTACCGGGCTGCGCGAGCGTGCCGAACTGCAGTGGCGCCTGTCGCTGCCGCTGCTGGTGTTCATCGTGACCCTGATGGCGGTGCCGCTGTCGCGGGTCAACCCGCGCCAGGGCCGTTTCCTCAAGCTGCTGCCGGCGATCCTTCTGTATATGGCTTACCTGACGATTCTGATTGCCGCCCGCGGCGCCCTGGAGAAAGGCAAGTTGCCGATCGGCCTGGGCCTGTGGCCGGTGCATGGGCTGTTCCTGCTGATCGGCCTGGGCCTGATGTTCTGGGAACCGCTGCGCCTCAAGCGCGCCAGCCGTCGTGCGGAGGTGGCCCGTGGCTAAACTCGATCGCTACATCGGCCAGAGCGTGTTCATGGCCATCATCGCCGTGCTGGGGATCATCCTCGGCCTGGCGTCGCTGTTCGCCTTCATCGACGAGATGGGCGACATCAGCGATACCTACACCTTGTGGGACGCGGGCAACTACGTGCTGCTGACCGCGCCACGGCGCCTGTACGACATGCTGCCGATGGCCGCGCTGATCGGCTGCCTGATCGGCCTGGGCAGCCTGGCCAGCAGCAGCGAACTGACCATCATGCGCGCTGCCGGCGTGTCCATCGGGCGCATCGTGTGGGCGGTCATGAAGCCGATGCTGGTACTGATGCTGATCGGCGTGCTGATGGGCGAGTACCTGGCACCCGTGACCGAGAACAAGGCCCAGGCCGACCGTTCGCTGGCGCAGGGTGGCGGTGAGGCGCAAAGCTCCAAGCGCGGCCTGTGGCACCGTCAGGGCGAAGAGTTCGTGCACATCAACACCGTGCAGCCCAATGGGCTGTTGCTGGGCGTGACGCGCTATCGCTTCGACAACGAGCGTCACATGCAGACCTCCAGCTTTGCGCGCAGGGCGCAATACACCCAGGGCCACTGGGAACTGACCGACGTGACCACCACGCACTTCCGTGGGGACCACACCGAAGTCATCCACAATGCCGAGGAGCGCTGGGACGTCGCGCTGACCCCCGAGCTGCTCAGCACCGTGGTACTGGCGCCCGAGTCGCTGTCGATCAGCGGGCTGTGGGACTACATTCACTACCTCTCCGACCAGGGGCTGAACAACGCGCGCTACTGGCTGGCGTTCTGGACCAAGGTGCTGCAACCGGTGGTCACGGCGGCGCTGGTACTGATGGCGGTGTCGTTCATCTTCGGCCCGCTGCGTTCGGTGACGCTGGGCCAGCGGGTGTTCACCGGGGTGCTGGTGGGCTTCGTGTTCCGCATCGCCCAGGACCTGCTGGGCCCTTCGAGCCAGGTGTTCGGCTTCCCGCCGCTGCTGGCGGTGGTGATCCCGGCGGCAATCTGTGCGCTGGCGGGGGTGTGGTTGCTACGCAGGGCGGGGTAGCGATTACCCTG
>NZ_QKRS01000020.1:0-99299 GCF_024261405.1 Pseudomonas sp. FBF18
GGGCGGTGTAGTGCAGGTGGTGGGGGCCTGCCCAGATGTACAGGGTGATCAGCGCCCAGAAGTGCACGATCGACAGGCGGTAGGAGTACACCGGCTTGCCGACCTGCTTGGGCACGAAGTAGTACATCATCCCCAGGAAGCCGGTGGTCAGGAAGAAGCCCACCGCGTTGTGGCCGTACCACCACTGCACCATCGCATCGGTGGCCCCCGCGTACACCGGGTAGGACTTGAACCAGCTGACCGGAATCGACAGGTGGTTGACCACGTGCAGCATCGCGATGACCACGATGAAGGCCCCGAAGAACCAGTTGCCGACATAGATGTGCGTGCCCTTGCGGCGCAGCAGGGTGCCGAAGAACACCACGCCATAGGCCACCCACACGATTGCCATCCACACCGCGCCGGTGAATTCGATCTCGGCGTATTCCTTGGTGGTGGTAAGGCCCAGGGGCAGGCTCAGCAGCATGATCACGATGGTCGCCTGCCAGCCCCAGAAGGTGAAGGCGGTCAGCCAGTCGCTGTAAAGGCGTACCTGGCAGGTGCGCTGCACCGCGTAGTAGCTGGCGGCAAATTGCGCGCTGCCGGCGAAACCGAAGATCACCAGGCTGGTGTGCAGGGGGCGCAGGCGGCCGAAGGTGGTCCAGGGCAGGTCCAGGTTGAGCTCCGGCCAGACCAGTTGCGAGGCGATCCATACGCCCATGGCCATGCCGACGATGCCCCACACCACCGTCATGACCACGAACTGCCGGACCACCTTGTAGTTGTAGGCCTGTGCCTGTTGATGAGTACTCATGGCTGTTTATCCGCGTTTCCTTCCTAGCCCACCCCCCGACGGGACGAGCACAGGCGCTGACTCTAGAAAGCCTGCCGCAGACAAAACAGACTCAGAAACAGGCCTTATATACGGATCAGATAAAAGCCCTGTATTCATTGGGCAAAAGCGCTACTGATCTGTAACAGGTGCGACATTTGAACGCTGTTATGCGGCCTAAATCGCAGTCAACGGGGTGACCATCGGCCGCAGCCAGGGTTCATTGGAATTATCTTGACATCACCGCGAAACGCAGTAGAGAATTTCACAAACTTTGCGCGCAAAGTTTTGCAGGCAGGGGCTTTCTGTCGTTGTTGCAGGCGTTGCGCGATCCGATACGACACTTAACGCGCCAGGGCTAACGGGACGACGCAGGTGCGCATCCCGCGCACGCATTCGGCACCGGAAAATATAATAACGAAGGGAGCAACAGATGAAGCTTTCCAAAGAATTGGTCCTCCAGGCAAAGGCGACATTCGGTACGCCTACCTACCTGTATGACGAGGCGGTGCTGCGCAGCAGTTTCAATGAACTGCGCGACGCCTTGCCCGACTGCGTGGATATCTTCTACGCGCTCAAGGTCAATCCGAATCTGTCGCTGGTGAAGCTGATCCGTTCGTACGGCGGCAACACCGAGGTCTGTTCGCTGGGCGAGCTGGAAATCGCCCTGAAGGCGGGCGTTGCACCCCAGGACATCATTTTCCTGGGCCCCTACAAGAAGCCCGAGGAACACCGCCGGGCGCTGGAAGTGGGGGTGTTCGCCATCGTCGTCGAATCCGAAACCGAACTGCGCGCGCTCTCTGCCCTGGCCGGCTCGCTGGGCTGTACCGCACCGGTGGCCATTCGCATCAATCCCAATTTCTCGGCCTCGGGCTCGCCCTGGAAGATGGGCGGGCGCCCGACCCACTTCGGTATCGAGGAAGACACCGCAGTGGCCAATTTCGGCCAGTACCTGGCGCTGCCCAACCTGCATATCAAGGGCATTCACGTCTACAACGGCACCAAGATCCTCGACGCCCAGTCGGTGTATGACAATGCCAGCTACATCCTCGACCTGTACCGCAACCTCACCCTTCGCTACGACCTGGACCTGAGCATGGTCGACGTCGGCGGCGGCCTGGGCATCAAGTACTACGAGAACGAAAAGGAACTCGACACCCGTCAGCTCAAGCAGCTGCTGGCCCCGCTGTTCGACAGTTTCCATCGCCAGTTCCCGCGTACCCGCATCATCGTCGAGTCCGGCCGTTTCGTGGCCGGCAAATGCGGCGCGCTGCTGGTCACCGTCGACAACATCAAGCACAACCACGGCAAGACCTTCGCCGTGACCGACGGCGGCACCAACTGCCACGGTGCCGCGGCGGGCAGCGGCCAGGTGCTCAAGCGCAATTTTCGCATCGTGCACGCCACCGGCAGCAATGGCGCGCCGCTGCGCGAGTACCATATCTCCGGCCCGCTGTGCAGCCCCGACGACCTGCTGGGGCGTGACGTGCGCATCGAGACCCTGAGCGAAGGCGACCTGCTGGCGGTGACGGCCTCCGGTGCCTATGGCCCCACGGCCTCGCCGACCCTGTTCCACAGCCATGGTCACCCGGCCGAGGTGATCGTCAGCCACGGCCGCCTGTTCCTGGCCAGGGCCCGTCAGACCGCACTGGAGATCCGCGACAGCCACGCCGACGTGGCGCTGGACGACATGCTCGCCGCCCCGGCCAGTGCACCTGCTGCCAGCAGCGCACCGGGCGTGACGGCCAGCGGCGCCACGCAGGCGCAACTGATCGAGATCCTGCGGGTGGTGCTCAAGCTGCCAGCCAGTACCGAGGTGCGTGCCGACTCGCACCTGCGTGACCACCTGGGGCTCGACTCGCTCACCTCGATGGAGCTGCTGGTCAGCCTGGAGGACGAGATCGAAGGCTTCTTCGTCAACCCCGACACCATTGCCCCCGGGCACTTCAATACCGTGACGACGCTGGCGCAGTACATCGACGCCAACCGCCAGAACGCCCCCGAAACCGCCTCGCAAGGCCAGCCAGAGGTACAGTATGAGCCGGTCTAGCGTGCTCCTGCAGCAGGTACTGGAGGCCAGCAACGGCCTGTACCCGCGCAAGGCGGCAGTCATCTATGCCGATGAAACCTACACCTATGCCGACCTCGACGATTCCAGTTCGCGGCTGGCCTCGGGCTTGCAGGCCTGTGGCCTGCAGCGTCAGGAGCGGGTGGTGCTGTGCCTGGGCAACCGGGTAGAAACCATCTGTGCCTTCTGGGGTGTGCTCAAGGCCGGTGGCGTGGTGGTCAATGTCGGCCTGGAGACCCACGCCGAGGGCCTTGACTACATCGTGCGGGACGCCGAGGCCTCGGTGCTGATCACCACCTCGGAGAAGTTCGCCAGCCTGTCGGTGGACACCCCGAGCCTGCCGTACCTGCGCACCATCGTGCTGCTGGACGGCGAGGCCGACTCGGCGCTGACACGCACCTTCGAGGGTGTGCTGATGCAGGGCAACGGAGCTCCGGTGCCTTGCGGCACGCTGGACCTGGACCTGGCCGCGATCATCTATACCTCCGGGTCCACCGGCGAGCCCAAGGGCGTGATGCTGACCCATCGCAACATGCTCGCGGCGCTGTCGTCGCTGCACACCTACCTGGGCTACAACGACAGCGACCACGTGCTCTGCTCGTTGCCGCTGTCGTTCGACTATGGCCTGTACCAGATGATCATGGCGCTGAGCGCGGGCGCCACCCTGGTACTGGAAAAGGAATTCACCTGGCCGATCTTCCTGATCAAGAAGATCCGCCAGTACCAGATCACGGTCATCCCGTTCGTGCCCACCATGCTCATGCTGCTGCATGAGTACGCGAGCAAGCGCAACGCCAGTTTCGAGCACGTGCGCATGGTCACCAATACCGGCGCGGCGCTCAAGCCGCCGCACATTGCGCAGATGAAGGCGCTGTTTCCGCAGGCGCAGATCTTCTCCATGTACGGCCTGACCGAGTGCAAGCGCTGCACCTACCTGCCGCCAGAGGACATCGACAGCAAGCCGGGCAGCGTCGGCATCGCCATTCCCAACACCGAGTTGTGGCTGATCGACGAGCACGGCCAGCGCATCGACCAGGCCCACCAGGTGGGCCAGTTGGTGATTCGCGGCGCCACGGTCATGGCCGGCTACTGGCGCAACCCGCAGGCCACGGCGAAAAAGCTCAAGCCCGGCCCCTATCCCGGGGAGAGCGTGCTGCATACCGGCGACTACTGCCACCTGGACGAAGACGGCTACCTGTATTTCGAAGGCCGGATGGATCACGTGATCAAGTCCCGCGGCATGAAGGTCAGCCCGGCGGAAGTGGAAGACTTCTTCTATGCCATGGCGGGCATCGACGCGGCAGCGGTGGTCGGTGTCGAGGATGCTGCGGCCGGCGAAGGGCTGTGGGCTTTCGTGACCTTGAGCCAGGGCGTCACGCTCAGCGCCGAGCAGTTGCTCGAACGCTGCCGCGCCGGGCTCGAGCCGCACAAGGTGCCACTGGCAATCAGTATCGAGCTCACCTTGCCGCGTACCGCCAACGGCAAGTTCGACCTCAAGCAGTTGCAACACACGGCACGCTCGGCACAGCTGGCGGCCGCCGGCTGACAGGCGCTGCGGGTGTTGCCCGTTACCTCGAAACAATGCTTACGCAGGGAGTATCTACATGCGTCTTGGCAATAAAGGCAGGGACCAGACCCTGGACGTCAACGGGCAGACGTTTGCCCTGCGGGTCTGGGGCGAGGAGGGGGCTCATCCGGTATTGGCCGTGCATGGCTGGCTGGACAACGCCGCCTCGTTCGAACAGGTGGCGCCGTACCTGAAGGATTGCTTCGTGGTGGCACCGGACCTCGCCGGGCACGGACGCTCGGACCATCGGCGTGCCGACAGTGGCTACTATCTGTGGGAACATGCCGACGACATGAATACCCTGGTCGAGTGCATGGGCTGGAAGCGCTTTTCGGTGATCGGCCATTCCATGGGCAGCGGCATCGCGTCGATCCTGGGGGCGATGAACAAGTCCATCGACAGCATGATCTTCCTCGATGGCATGGGCGCTCCGTTCACCATCGCCGAAGAAGACACCGTGGAGCACCTGAAGAAGGCCCATCGCCTGATGCGCCTGGCCCTGCGCACCCGCCTGCATGGGTTTTCGGCCCCCGACAGCGTGCAGTTCAGCAGCGTCGAGGCGGCGGTCAACGAGCGGCGCAACAGTATCGACGGCCTGCTCTCGCCGGCCTCGGCACGCCTGCTGGCCATGCGCGACCTGCTCAGCGTGGGGGATGGCTACCGCTGGCGTCACGACCCGCGGCTGGTGCTGCCCGAACCGATGCAGCTGACCGAGCGTCAGGCCTGCGACTTCCTGCGCCAGATCAGTTGCCCGCTGCATGTGATGCTCGGGCGCCAGGGCCTGTTTGCCGGCCCGGAATTCGACAAGCGCAAAAAAGCGTTGCCCTGGGCCAGCCGTGTGCACTGGCATGATGGTGGGCACCATTTTCATCTCGAAGCGGCAAGTGACAGCCTGATCGCACAGATCAACACCGCCCTTGCGCAAAACGAGCAGGGCCCGGTGCGACGAATAGCCAATGAGTAACGGAGTAGGCGTGTGAAAGAGTTCTGGATTGCCCCGTCGATGCTGGCGGCCGATTTTGCCCGGTTGGGCGAGGAAGCCGAGCGGGTTCTGGCTGCCGGTGCCGACGTCATCCACATCGACGTGATGGACAACCACTACGTACCCAACCTGACCATGGGGCCGCAGTTCTGCAAGGCCCTGCGCAGCTACGGCATCACCGCGCCGCTGGATGTGCACCTGATGGTCACCCCCGTGGACCCGATGATCCAGGCATTTGCCGAGGCGGGTGCCGACTACATCTCGATTCACCCCGAGGCCACCGTTCACCTGGACCGCTCCCTGCAACTGATCAAGGATCTGGGGTGCAAGGCGGGCCTGGCCTTCAATCCGGCAACAGGGCTGGAGGAATGCAAGTATGTGTTCGACAAGCTCGACCTGTTGTTGCTGATGTCGGTCAACCCCGGCTTCGGCGGGCAGTCGTTCATCCCGGCGGTCTTGCCCAAGATCGAAGCAGCGCGCAAGCTGATCGATGCCAGTGGCCGTGACATCCGCCTGGAAGTGGATGGCGGGGTCAACCTTCACACCATCGGCCAGGTCGCTGCGGCCGGTGCCGACATGTTCGTGGCCGGTACGGCGATCTTTTCCCAGCCCGATTACCGCGCCACGCTCCACGCCTTGCGCAGCACGATTGCCGATGCCGCCCCGCGGCGCCAGTCATGAGCTGTGCAGTGAATTTCGCGAACCAGCATGAGTTACCCGTCCTTGCACAATAATACGTTTATCAAGGCCTTGCTGCGCCAACCCACGGCGCATACGCCTGTCTGGCTGATGCGCCAGGCCGGCCGCTACCTGCCCGAGCATCGAGCCCTGCGTGCCAGGGCCGGCTCGTACCTGGACCTGGTGAAGAACCCGGACCTGGCCACCGAGGCCAGCCTGCAACCGCTGCGCCGTTTCAGCCTGGATGCCGCCGTGGTGTTCGCCGACATGCTCAGCCTGCCCGACGCCATGGGGCTGGGCCTGTACTGCGTGAACGGCGATGGCCCGCGCTTTCGTCACCCCTTGCGTGACGAGGCGGCCATCGAGCGCCTGCGCGTGCCCGAACCCGAGGCGCTGGAGCACACCTACCAGACCCTTGCCCAGGTGCGTCACGAACTGGAGGGCAAGGTGCCGGTGGTGGGCTTTGCCGCAAGCCCCTGGACCCTGGCCTGCTACATGGTCGAGGGTGGCCCGCCGGGCGACTGCCAGTTGATCAAGAAGATGCTCTACCGTCGCCCGGAACTGCTGCACCGGTTGCTCAAGGTGCTCGGTCACGCGGTGGCTGCCGACCTCAATGCACAGATCGAGTCCGGCGCCCAGGCGGTGATGCTGGTGGACAGCTTCGGCGGTGTGCTGGCCGACGCTGCCTATCGGCGTTTCTCCCTGTATTACCTGCGTGAAGTGCTGGCGCGCCTGCACAAGACCCAGCATGGCGTGCGCATTCCCTCCATCGTGCATACCCGTGGTGGCGCCCAGTGGCTCAGCCCGCTGGCCGACAGCGGCGCCGATGCGCTGGGCCTGGACTGGACGTGTGACCTGGCGCTGGCACGCCAGCTGGTGGGCAACTGCGTGGCGCTGCAGGGCAACCTCGACCCGGCCGTGCTGCTGGCAGACGAGGCGAGCATTCGCCGCGAGGTGCGACGCACCCTGCAGACGTTCGGACCACCAGCGGCCGGTTTCGGCCATGTGTTCAACCTGGGGCAGGGCATTTCGCCGGCCACTTCGCCAGAGGCGGTTGCAGTACTGGTCGACGCGGTGCATCACTACAGCCGCGTCGCGGGAGGTGTGCATGCTTGACCCGACGTTCGACTTCGACAAGATGCTGTGTTTCTCGCTGTATTCGACAGCCAACGCCATGGTTCGGGACTATGCCGAACCGCTCAAGCGACGTGGCGTCACCTACCCGCAACTGCTGGTGATGGCCGGGTTGTGGGGCAAGGATGATGTGTCGATCAGCGCCTTGAGCGAGCTCACCCTGTTCGACCTGGGCACGTTGACGCCAATCGTCAAGCGCCTGGCGGATGCGGGGTTCATCACCGTGTACCTGGACCCCAGCGACCGACGCCGACGCAACCTGCTGCTGACCGACAAGGGCCGTGAGCTCAAGGCCGAGGCGGCGCAGGTGTTCAGCAACATGGCGTGCAAGATCGACCTGGGCGAGGGCGAGGTGGAGCAGGTGCTCAACGTGTGCCACCGGATCCGTACCCGCCTGCGCTGACCCGCACCCATTCGCCAGCAAGGCCTGCTCCTGTAGGAGCCAGCCTTGCTGGCGAACAGCCACACCACCCACCACATTGGCACACCCGCCAACCTCCCTGGCAGCCAGCGAAACACCCCACCTTCAGCAGCGCCATACACTCTCCTGGGATGTTCCCAACCATAACAAAAGGAGTGTTCATGACTGCCGGCACCGTACCCCTGCTAGCCAGTGTCCAGCGTTTTCTCGGACGCCAACACGGCCTGTACATCAATGGCGGCTGGCGGCCGTCCACCTCCAGCCAGACCCTTACCGTCTTCAACCCGGCCAACGGCCAACCCATTGCCGTGACCCCCGATGCCAGCGCCGAGGATGTCGATCAGGCCGTGCAATCGGCGCATCGGGCATTCGTCAGTGGCGTGTGGGCGCGCCGCGCCCCGGCCGAGCGCGAGCGTATCCTGCTGCGCTACGCCGATTTGCTCGAACAGCACGGTGAAGAGCTGGCCCAGCTCGAAACCCTGGAACAAGGCAAGTCGATCAACATCGCCCGCGCCTTCGAAGTCGGCAGTACCCTGAACTGGATGCGCTACACCGCCGGCCTCACCACCAAGATCTGCGGGCGCACCCTGGATGTGTCGATCCCGGTGCCTGAAGGCGCCCGCTACACCGCCTATACGCGCAAGGAGCCGGTCGGCGTGGTGGCTGGCATCGTGCCGTGGAACTTCCCGCTGATGATCGGCATGTGGAAGGTGATGCCCGCCCTGGCGGCCGGCTGCTCGATCGTCATCAAGCCCTCCGAGATCACCCCGTTGACCCTGATGCGCATGGCCGAGCTGGCCACCGAGGCCGGCATTCCGGACGGCGTGTTCAACCTGATCACCGGCAGCGGCAGCGTATGCGGCAGCGCCCTCACCAGCCACCCGCGGGTGGCGAAGATCAGCTTTACCGGCTCCACCGCCACCGGCAAGCACATCGCCCGTTCGGCGGTCGACCGCCTGACGCGCCTGTCACTGGAGCTGGGTGGCAAGAACCCTGCAATCGTGCTGGCCGACGCCGATCCGCAGCAGGTGATCGAAGGCCTGATGATGGGCAGCTTCCTCAACCAGGGGCAGGTGTGCGCCGCCAGTTCGCGTATCTATGTCGAGGCGCCGCTGTTCGACCGCCTGGCAGCGGATTTCGAGCAGGCGATCAAGGGGCTGAGCGTAGGCCCGGGCCTGGACCCCAGCGCGCAGATCAACGCCCTGGCTTCCGGCGCGCACCAGCAGTCGGTGCAGGCCTACCTGGCCGATGCCCGCGAGCAGGGCGCGCAGATCATCAGCGGTGCCAGCGCGCCGGATGCCAATGGCTACTACGTCAGCCCGTCATTGATCCTCAACCCCGACGACAACCTGCGCCTGACCCGCAGCGAAGTGTTCGGCCCGGTGCTGAGCCTGACCCGCGTGGCCGATGTGGAAGAAGCGCTGGCCCGCGCCAACGACAGCGACTATGGCCTGACCGCCAGCCTGTGGACCACCAGCCTCAAGTCGGCCATGGACCTCACCCCGCGCATCGAGGCCGGCACCGTGTGGGTCAACAGCCACACCCTGATCGATGCCAACATGCCGTTTGGCGGCTTCAAGCAATCCGGTACCGGGCGTGATTTCGGCGTCGACTGGCTGGACGCCTTCACCGAGACCAAGTCGGTGTGCGTCCGCCACTGAGGCGGCTGGCAGGCCGCAGGCGCTCAGCTGTAGCGCTTGCGGTACTCGCCGGGCGACACGCCAAAGCGCTGCTTGAACGCGGTGGTGAAGTAACTGCTGTTGGAGAAGCCCCAGGTGTACCCCAGCGCCGACAGCTTGAGGGTCGACTGCGGGTTGCGCAGGGTTTCGGCGCAGATGTCCAGGCGCCGGTTCTTGATGTACTGCGCGATCACCAGGCCCTTCTTGGCGAACACCCGGTACAGCCCGCGCATCGACACGCCGATGTCCCGCGCGATCATCTCCGGGCACAGCCCCTCGTCGGCAATGTGCGCCTCGATCAGCGCCAGGCTTTTGCGAAAGATGCGTTCATGCGGGTCGGGGTTGCTGTCGCTGCCGCACAGTGCCGGGCGCATCAGGCTGATCAGCGCATCGATCACCGCTTCGCTTTCGGCCAGGCTCACCTCGTCCAGCTGGGTCGAGGACAACAGCATCTGCTGGGCGAGCAGGGCGACCGGCGAGCCGGCCGGGATCTTGCGCCCGATCTCCACCGGGGTGAAGCGCAGCAGCTGGTCGACCCGGTCGTGGGGCAGTATCAGCGAGATCTGCTGGGAGGCATCGCCAAAGGTGAAGTCGCTGGGGCGTGCACTGTCGATCAGCAGGATGTCCCCCGGCATCAGCACTTCGCGGGCGTCGTCCTGGGCCATGTTGGCCATGCCCTTGAGCTGGAACACCGCAAAGTACTTGTGTTCGCTGCTGCGCTGCACCTCGCGCGGCGTGCGCAGCAGCCGCGCGTGAGAGCTGCTCACGTGACTGAAGCGCAGGGCGCCCAGCTGGCGGGGGCGAATCTCACCGCTGAACGCATCCCCCAGCGCGGCACCGTCGAACTCGCCGCAGGCATGGTTGATGTCGGCCAGCCATTGCTGGAAGTGCTGCTGGGCAGTAGCGGTATTCATGGGTCACACCTCACACCTGGCATTGTTGTTAGGGTGCATGTGATGGCTGGGGGCACGCGCTGCAGGTTAGCGCAGCCCGCCGAAGCGCCGGTAGAAGTTTTCGCTGGCATCGGGCAGCGGGCCGTCTGCGGTTTCCATCGCACTGCTCAGCCACTGTTCGGCCGGGGCACAGGTCAGTCGATACAGGTTGCGGCACAGCTGGCGTGCGGCGCGGCCTTCCCAGTCGCCCGGCAGCAGTTCGTCGGGCAGGTGCGGGTCGCGCAGCAGCAGCTTGCGGTACTCGTGAATCAGCAGCAGGCGCACCATGAAGCAGTCCATCGGCTGCAGGCTGTCCTGCTCGCGCAGCGCCTGCCACACCGGGCGAAACAGCTGGATGAACTCGCTGTACTGCGCCCCCAGCTCCTCGATACGCCAGCTTTCGCGCACCTGGGCACGCAAGGCGCGGGAGGCCATCACGTCCTGGCCGGTGGTCTCGAACAGGATGGTGTCTTCCAGCGCGTCCAGGTCCAGCAGGGTGGCGTTGATGTCGGTGCGGTCGGCCCGCGGGCTGGCCAGCACCACCGGCGAGATGGCGCCAAAGCCTTGCCATTCGAGCTCTTCGCGCACCTGCTTGCGCTTGTCGGCAGACAGCTGGGTGAGCATCGCCAGGTGCCAGGAGCCATCCCACTGCGGCACCACCGAGCTGTACACCCGCTTGAAAGCCTTGTCGAAACGCCGCCGCCCGGCACCGGTGAGGCTGTAGTAGCTGCGCCGGCCGACCTTTTCGGCGGTCAGCCAGCCTTCCTTGGTCAGGCGGAACATCGAGGTGCGGATCAGCCGCTCGTTGATGCCGAAGGGCTCGAGCAACTGGATCAGGCTGCCCAGCCACACGGTGCCGCCGTGGGGTTCGATGGCATCGCCATACAGGGTGACGATCAGCGAACTGGCACGGATCGGGATCTGTTCCTGGAAACGGGTGACGAGCTGATTGAGGGGCGCGAGCGACGACATGGAGGATCCGCTGGGTGAAACCCCGGAATATAACTGCCGTTTGTCCTTCAAGGCCAGCGTTGCCGCCGGCACTTCAGGCCGTGTGGTTTTTCGGGCGGAACGTACTGTCGCTGACACGTCTGCGGTCCTGTTCGGGTTGGCTCAAGGGGCTGCATTCCACCATCTGCTCCAGGCAGCGCCGGGTCAGTGCGTGGTACTCGCCCGTGCCGCCCTGCTTCCAGTGCACTTCAGCGTCGCTCAGGCTGCGTTTGACCTGGGCCGGCGAGCCCACCACCAGCGAGCGGGGCGGGCAGTCGAAGCCGGCCTTGACGAAGGCGGTGGCGCCGACGATCGAGCAGGCACCGATCACGGCGCCGTCCATGACCACCGCATTCATGCCCACCAGCGCATCGGCACCGATGCGGCAACCGTGCAGCACGGCGCCGTGGCCCACGTGCCCGTTGCGCTCGATCACCGTGTCGCTGTCGGGGAAGCCGTGCATCACGCAGGTGTCCTGCAGGTTGGCGCCCTGTTCGAGAATGATGCGTCCGAAATCGCCGCGCAGGCTGGCCAGCGGGCCTACATAGCAGTCGGGGCCGACGATCACGTCGCCAATCAGCACCGCCGAAGGGTGCACGTAGGCGCTGGGGTCGATGACCGGGGTGATTCCGCCAAGGCTGTAGCAGGTCATGTCGGTTTCCTGTGGACGGGGATGACAGCGAATATAACGTATTGTTACTTGTTTGCAATGCTTCGATGTATCGCTTCTTGGCGCTTTACTCGCTATAAGCGCAGTGTTTGCTGGGTTTGTTTGGCACGCATGGAAAACAAATAGACACAGACAAGTCGCGGTAATGTTGATTTTGTGTATCGTATTGTGGCTATACTCTGCCGCAATCGGCCTCGACCCAACAATAACAGCCAGCCTCGACTGGCCCGTGCGGTGACCGTCATGCCTGACACCCTGTTGCTTGATAACTCCCACGCCGGCATCTGCCTGGTGACGCTGCACCGCCCCGAGGTGCTCAATGCCCTCAACACCCGCCTGCTCGGCGAGCTGGCAGCCGAACTCGAGCGCCTGGAGCGTGACGACAGCTGCCGCGCCGTGGTGCTCACCGGCAGCCGCAAGGCGTTTGCCGCCGGCGCCGACATCAACGAGATGGCCGAGCGCGATGCGGTGGGCATCCTCAACGACCCGCGTGTTGCCTGTTGGCAGCAGATCAGCCGCTTCAGCAAGCCCCTGGTGGCGGCCGTCAACGGCTTTGCCCTGGGCGGTGGCTGCGAGCTGGCGATGCACGCCGACATCATCGTGGCGGGCGTGGATGCGCGTTTCGGCCAGCCGGAAATCAACCTGGGCATCATGCCTGGCGCCGGCGGTACCCAGCGTCTGCTGCGCGCGGTGGGCAAGTCCATGGCCATGCAGATGGTGCTCACCGGCGAGCCCATCGATGCGCGCACCGCGCAACAGGCCGGCCTGGTCAGCGAAATCACCCAACCCGAATTCACCGTCGAGCGCGCCGTGCAGATCGCCCAGGCCATCGCGCGCAAGGCCCCGCTGGCCGTGCGCCTGGCCAAGGAATCGCTGCTCAAGGCCATGGACACCGACCTTGCCAGCGGCCTGCGTTTCGAGCGCCACGCCTTCACCGTGCTGGCCGCCACCGATGACCGGCGCGAGGGCATCAGTGCCTTTCGCGAAAAACGCGCACCGGTGTTCACCGGCCGCTGAGTGCGCCGGCCCCTTTTACTTCAACCTTGCGAGCGGTACTGGTCATGACCTTCGAGCACATTCTTTTCGACATAGACGACGGCGTGGCCTTTCTGCGCCTGAATCGTCCCGAGCAACTCAACAGCTTCAACGCGCAGATGCACGCCGAAGTGAAGGAGGCGCTCAAGCAGGTACGCGCCAATGCCCAGGTGCGTGTGCTGCTGCTTACCGGTGAGGGCCGCGGCTTCTGTGCCGGGCAGGACCTGTCCGACCGCAACGTCGCGCCCGGTGCGCAGATGCCCGACCTGGGCGAGTCCATCGAAAAATTCTACAACCCGCTGATTCGCGCCCTGCGCGATTTGCCGCTGCCGGTGATCTGCGCGGTCAATGGCGTGGCCGCCGGCGCCGGGGCGAACATCCCGCTGGCCTGCGACCTGGTGCTGGCAGCGCGTTCGGCCAGCTTCATCCAGGCGTTCTGCAAACTCGGCCTGGTGCCCGACTCGGGCGGTACCTGGTTCCTGCCGCGGCTGGTCGGCGTGGCGCGGGCCAAGGCCCTGGCGCTGCTGGGCAACAAGCTGTCGGCCGAGCAGGCCGAGCAGTGGGGGCTGATCTACCGCTGCGTCGACGACGAGGCCCTGCGCGACGAGGCCCTGGGCTTGGCGCGACAGCTGGCGACACAGCCCACCTCGGGCCTGGCACTGATCAAGCGCGGGCTCAATGCCAGCCTGGGCAACAGCCTTGACCAGCAACTGGACCTGGAGCGCGACCTGCAGCGCCTGGCCGGGCGCAGCGAGGACTACCGCGAGGGCGTGGCCGCCTTCATGGCCAAGCGCGCCCCCGTGTTCAAGGGGTGCTGAGCATGAGCGCACTGGACACAAGCGTTGTGGTGGCGGTGATCGGTGCCGGGGCCATGGGCGCCGGCATTGCCCAGGTGGCGGCGCAGGCCGGGCATCCGGTGCTGCTGCACGACAGCCGCCCGGGGGCGGCGAGCGCGGCCATCGAGGGGCTGGGTGTGCAACTGGGCAAGCGGGTGGAGAAGGGCAAGCTCGACCCCGCGCAGCGCGAGGCCACCCTGGCGCGCCTGCACGCGGTGCAGGCGCTCGACGAGCTGGCGGATGCGGGGCTGGTGATCGAGGCCATCGTCGAGAACCTCGACGCCAAGCGCGAGCTGTTCGCTCGCCTGGAAGCAATCTGCACGGCCGACTGCGTGCTGGCCAGCAACACCTCGTCGCTGTCGATCACCCGCATCGCGGCCGGCCTGGCGCGGCCCGAGCGGTTCGTGGGGGTGCACTTCTTCAACCCTGCGCCGGTCATGGCGCTGGTCGAGATCGTCTCGGGGCTGGCCACGGCGCCGCAGGTAGCGGCCAGCCTGTATGCAACGGCCAGGGCCTGGGGCAAAGCGCCGGTGCATGCCAGCTCCAGCCCGGGCTTCATTGTCAACCGCGTGGCGCGCCCGTTCTATGCCGAAAGCCTGCGCCTGTTGCAGGAGGGTGCGGCCGAGTGCGCCACGCTGGATGCGTTGATGCGCGAGGCCGGCGGTTTTCGCATGGGCGCGTTCGAGCTGACCGACCTGATCGGGCATGACGTCAACTACGCGGTCACCTGTTCGGTGTTCGATGCCTATTACGGCGACATGCGCTTCCAGCCGTCGCTGATCCAGGCGGCGCTGGTGGATGCCGGCCGGCTGGGGCGCAAGAGTGGGCAGGGGTTCTATGACTATGGGCCCTCGGCCGCGCGCCCGGTGGTCAGCGAGCTGCGCAGTGGTTTGCGCATCGAGGCCTGCGAAGTCGAAGGCGACCTGGGCATTGCGCAGGGCTTGCTGGCGCGTCTCGAGGCGCACGGCATCAAGGTGTCCCGGGCCCCATCGCGGGTCGAGCCCGCGCCCACCGGTCGTTGTGGGAGCGGGCTTGACCCGCGATGCGGGCGCGCAGTCATACGCGTGGGCGACGCCGTGCTGGCCCTGACCGACGGTCGCCTGGCCAGCCAGCGCGCCCGCGACGAAGGCTTGCACAACCTCGTGCTGTTCGACCTGGCGCTGGACTACGCCACCGCCGGGCGCATCGGCATCAGCTGGTCCGCCGACACCACCCCCGCTGCCCGCGACCAGGCCGTGGCCTTGCTGCAGGCCGCGGGCCTGGTGGTCAGCCCGCTGGCCGACGTGCCGGGGCTGCTGGTGATGCGCACCGTGGCCATGCTTGCCAACGAAGCCGCCGACGCGGTGCTGCAGGGCGTGGCCACGGCGGCGGATGTCGACCTGGCCATGCGCAAGGGCGTGAACTACCCCCAAGGCCCGCTGGCCTGGGCAGACGCCATCGGCCCGACGCAGGTGCTGGCGGTACTCGACAATCTGCAGGCCGCCTACGGCGAAAGCCGCTACCGGCCATCACTGCTGCTGCGGCGCACGGTCGCCGAGGGGAGGGCATTGCATGACTGACCTGAACGCCACCGAGCTTGCCAGCCAATGTGCCCAGGCCATGCTCGCCCGTGACCGCGCCAGCCTCGCGCTGGGCATGCAACTGCTGAGCGTCGCGCCGGGCAGGGCGCGCCTGAGCATGCCGGTGCGCGCCGACATGATCCAGGGCCATGGCACCTGCCATGGCGGCTACATCTTCACCCTGGCCGACTCGGCGTTTGCCGTGGCCTGCAACACCTACAACCAGGTCACTATCGGCCTGGGCTGTAGCATCGACTACATCGCCCCGGCGCTGATGGGCGACACGCTCAATGCAAGTTGCGTGGAGCAGAGCCGTGGCGGACGCACCGGCAACTACGACGTGCGTGTGGAAAACCAGAACGGGCAGCTGATCGCGCTGTTCCATGGCAAATCTTACAAGGTGCAAGGCACAGTGCTTGCCCAGGAGACCGCAGATGAATGACGCCCTTATCATCGACGCCGTGCGCACCCCCATCGGGCGCTATGCCGGCGCGCTGAGCACGGTACGTGCCGACGACCTGGGCGCGGTGCCGCTGCGTGCGCTGATGGCGCGCCACCCGCAGGTGGACTGGTCGCAGGTGGACGACGTGCTGTTCGGCTGCGCCAACCAGGCCGGCGAAGACAATCGCAACGTGGCGCGCATGTCGGCGCTGCTGGCCGGCCTGCCGATAGACGTGCCGGGCACCACGGTCAACCGCCTGTGCGGCTCGGGCATGGACGCCATCGGCCTGGGCGCACGCTCGATCCGCAGTGGCGAAGCCGGCCTGCTGCTGGTGGGCGGGGTGGAGTCGATGTCACGCGCACCGCTGGTGATGGGCAAGGCCGAACAGGCCTTCTCGCGCCAGGCGCAACTGTACGACACCACCATTGGCTGGCGCTTCGTCAACGCCGCGATGGAAAAGGCGTATGGTATCGACTCGATGCCGGAGACTGCCGAAAACGTCGCCGCACAGTTCGGCATTTCCCGTGCCGACCAGGACGCCTTCGCCCTGCGCAGCCAGCAACGTGCGGCGGCTGCCCAGGCCAACGGGCGCCTGGCGCAGGAGATCGTGCCGGTGTCGATTGCCCAGCGCAAGGGCGAGCCCAGGCGCGTCGAGCACGACGAACACCCGCGTGGCGACACCACGCTGCAGATGCTGCAACGCCTGGGTACGCCGTTTCGCGAGGGCGGCAGTGTCACGGCGGGCAATGCCTCGGGGGTCAACGACGGTGCCTGTGCGCTGCTGCTGGCAAGCCCGGCGCAGGCTGCGCGCTTCGGGCTCAAGGCCCGTGGGCGGGTGGTGGCGATGGCCACGGCTGGCGTCGAGCCGCGCATCATGGGCATCGGCCCGGTGCCGGCCACGCGCAAGGTACTGGAACTGGCCAACCTGAACCTGGCCGACATGGATGTCATCGAGCTGAACGAAGCCTTCGCCGCGCAGGGCCTGGCGGTGCTGCGCGAGCTCGGGCTGGCTGACGACGACCCGCGGGTCAACCCCAATGGTGGCGCCATCGCCCTGGGGCATCCGCTGGGCATGAGCGGCGCTCGCCTGGTTACCACCGCACTGGTGGAACTGGAGCAGCGCGGCGGGCGGTACGCGCTGTGCACGATGTGCATCGGCGTGGGGCAGGGTATCGCGATGATCATCGAGCGAACCTGAGCCGGCAACACAGCGGGAGCCGTGCAGCTCTCACACTCGGGCCCGTCAGGGGTTGAACCATAAAAAGAATCAGAGTGAACACATGAACATGGCCGCCTTGAACACTGCTGTACTCGACCCGCTGGAGACCGCCAGCATCGATGAACTGCGCCAGCATCAGCTTGACCGCCTGCGCTGGAGCCTGTCCCACGCCTACCAGAACGTGCCGCTGTACCGCCAGCGCTTCGACCAGTTGGGGGTGCACCCCGACGAGGTGCGTTCGCTGGACGACCTGGCCCGATTCCCGTTCACCACCAAGACCGACCTGCGCGACAACTACCCCTACGGCATGTTCGCCGTGCCCATGCATGACGTGGTGCGGGTGCACGCCTCCAGCGGCACCACCGGCAAGCCGACGGTGGTGGGCTACACGCAGAACGATATCGACACCTGGGCCAACGTGGTGGCGCGCTCGATCCGCGCCGCGGGCGGGCGCAAGGGCGACAAGGTGCATGTGTCGTACGGCTACGGGCTGTTCACCGGCGGGCTGGGCGCGCATTACGGCGCCGAACGCCTGGGCTGCACGGTGATCCCGATGTCGGGCGGGCAGACCGAGAAGCAGGTGCAGCTGATCAACGACTTTCAGCCGGACATCATCATGGTCACGCCCTCGTACATGCTCAACCTGGCCGACGAGATCGAGCGCCAGGGGCTGGACCCGCACAAGCTGGCGCTGCGCCTGGGGATCTTCGGTGCCGAGCCGTGGACCGACGAGCTGCGCCGCTCCATCGAGCAGCGCATGGGCATCACCGCGCTGGATATCTACGGGCTGTCGGAAATCATGGGCCCGGGCGTGGCCATGGAGTGCGCCGAGACCAAGGACGGGCCGACCCTCTGGGAAGACCACTTCTACCCCGAAATCATCGACCCGGTGACCGGTGCGGTGCTGCCCGACGGGCAGATGGGCGAGCTGGTGTTCACCTCGCTGAGCAAGGAGGCGCTGCCGATGATCCGCTACCGCACCCGCGACCTGACGCGACTGTTGCCCGGCACCGCGCGGCCAATGCGGCGCATCGACAAGATCACCGGGCGCAGCGACGACATGCTGATCGTGCGCGGGGTCAACGTGTTCCCGACCCAGGTCGAGGAACAGGTTCTGAAAATAAAACAGTTTTCAGAGTGCTATGAGATTTATCTGTATCGTGATGGAAATCTCGACACGGTGGATGTGCACGTGGAGCTGCGTGCCGAATGCCAGCACTACGACGAGGCCCAGCGCAGGCTGCTGACCGCCGAGCTGGGCAAGCAGATCAAGACCTACATCGGCATCAGCACGCGCATCGTGCTGCAGCCGTTGGGCACGCTGAAACGTTCGGAAGGCAAGGCCTGTCATGTGTATGACAAGCGTCTGGCCAGCTGATAGCTGATGGCTGCCGAAGCCCCGACCTGGTCGGGGCTTTTTTTTGTTCTTGGGTAAAGCGTGTTCCTGTGGGAGCGGGCTTGACCCGCGATGGAGCGCGTAGCGGTCCGCTTTCAGAGCAAAGCGATACAAAAAAACATTAGATACACTAAAAAGCTGTTTGATATTGAATTGTGTATCGCTTATAAATACTCCCATGCCCAACCAGCCTTGAGGCGGGAGCCCGAACATGTACGCACAGCTTGTAGAAACCGGCGTCAAACGCATCAAGTCCCTGGACGAGATGTCGCCCCAGGAACGTGCCTTCCAGGAAAAGATCGACGCCGAAATCAAGATCGAAGCCAAGAACTGGATGCCCGACGCCTACCGTCAGACCCTCATCCGCCAGATTTCCCAGCACGCCCACTCCGAGATCGTCGGCATGCTGCCCGAGGGTAACTGGGTCACCCGTGCCCCGACCCTCAAGCGCAAGCTGCAGCTGATGGCCAAGATCCAGGACGAAGCCGGCCACGGCCTGTACCTGTACAGCGCCATGGAAACCCTGGGCGCCGATCGCGACGAAGAGATCGCCAAGCTGCACAGCGGCAAGGCCAAGTACTCCAGCATCTTCAACTATCCGACCCTCAACTGGGCCGACATGGGCGCGGTGGGCTGGCTGGTGGATGGTGCGGCCATCGTCAACCAGGTGGTGCTGCAGCGCACCTCCTACGGCCCCTACGCACGGGCCATGGTGCGCATCTGCAAGGAAGAGAGCTTTCACCAGCGCCAGGGCTACGAGATTCTGCTGACCATGATGCGCCACGGCACCCAGGCCCAGAAGGACATGGTGCAGGACGCGATCAACCGCCTGTGGTGGCCGGCGCTGATGATGTTCGGCCCCAGCGACGACAACTCGCCCAACAGCGCGCAGTCGATGGCCTGGAAGATCAAGCGCCAGAGCAACGACGAACTGCGCCAGCGCTTCGTCGACCAGACCATCCCGCAGCTCGAACTGCTGGGCTGCACCGCTCCCGACCCCGACCTGAAGTGGAACGCCGAGCGCGGCCACTACGATTTCGGCGCCATCCAGTGGCAGGAATTCTTCGACGTGCTCAAGGGCAACGGCCCGTGCAACCAGGAACGCCTGGCCACCCGGCGCAATGCCATCGAAAGCGGCGCCTGGGTGCGTGAAGCCGCCGTCGCCTACGCCCGCAAACAACAGAACAAGAACGCCGCCTGAACCGGCGACTGATGGGAGATACACGATGTCTGTCTGGACCCTCTACGAAGTGTTCGTGCGCAGCAAGCACGGCCTGAACCACAAGCATGTGGGCAGCGTGCATGCCGCCGACGACGCCATGGCCATCGAGAACGCCCGCGAGCTGTACACCCGCCGCAGCGAAGGCGTAAGCCTGTGGGTGGTGCCTTCGGCGCTGATCGTGGCCTCCTCGCCGGACGAGAAGGACCCGCTGTTCGACCCGGCCGACGACAAGGTCTACCGGCACGCCAGCTTCTACGAGCTGCCCGACGAAGTCGGACACATGTGAGGTCGACCATGAACAGCACCCAAGACGATCTGATTCATTACCTGCTGCTGCTGGGCGACAGCGCCCTGATCCAGGGCCAGCGCCTGTGCGAGTGGTGTGGCAAGGCGCCGGCCATCGAGGAAGAGCTGGCGCTGATGAACGTTGGCCTGGACCTGGTGGGCCAGGCGCGCAACTGGCTGGACTACGCCGCCGAGCTGCTGGCCGACGGCCGCGATGCCGACGACCTGGCGTTTCGCCGCGACGAGCGCGCCTACCGCAACCTGCTGCTGGTGGAGCAGCCCAACGGCGACTTCGCCGTGACCATGGCCAAGCAGTTCCTGTTCGACGCCTGGCACCTGCAGGTGCTCAAGGGCCTGTGCGACTCCACCGACCTGCGCATCGCCGGCATCGCCGCCAAGGCGCTCAAGGAGGTCACCTACCACCTGCGTCGCTCCAGTGAATGGGTGCAGCGCCTGGGTGGCGGCACCGACGAAAGTCGCCGGCGCATGCTCGCGGCCATCGCGCAGGTGTGGCGCTTCACCGTGGAGCTGGCCAGCGGCAGCGAGGCTGAAACCCGCCTGGCTGCAGCGGGCATCGGCGCCGACCCGGCGCAGGTCGGCGCGGCATGGCTGCACCAGGTCGAGGCCACCTTCGCCTCGGTCGAACTGCCGCTGCCGCCTGCGGCCAGCCACTTCTACCTCAGCGGGCGTACCGGCATGCACACCGAGCACCTGGGCATCCTGCTGGCCGAAATGCAGTTTTTGCCACGGGCCTACCCCGATGCAACCTGGTGAGCTGATCGCCAGCGACCACGGTGCGCGGGCACTGCGGGCCGATGACCTGAGCCACGCCTGGACGGTGCTGGAGCAGGTGATGGACCCGGAAGTGCCGGTGGTCAGCGTGGTCGACCTCGGGATAGTGCGCGACCTGCACTGGCAGGCCGGCCACCTGCACCTTGTGGTCACGCCGACCTATTCGGGCTGCCCGGCCACCGAGGTGATCGAGGGCGATATCCGCCAGGCGCTGGAGCAGGCAGGGTTCGCCGCGCCGTGCCTGGAGCGGCGCCTGACGCCGGCCTGGAGCACCGACTGGATCACCGAGCAGGGGCGCGAGCGCCTGCGTGCCTATGGCATCGCGCCGCCCGTGGGCAGTGCCAGCAAGCGCAGCCTGCTGGGCGAAAGCCCGCAGGTGCTGTGCCCGGTGTGCGCCAGCAGCCACACCGAGCTGCTCAGCCAGTTCGGCTCCACGGCCTGCAAGGCCCTGTACCGGTGCCGCGAGTGCCTGGAACCTTTCGACTATTTCAAATGCATCTGAGCGCGCTGGCGCCGTGCAGCGGGAGAACAGCATGAGTCAATTTCACAGCCTGACCATCAAGGATGTGCGCGCCGAGACCCGCGATGCGGTGTCGATTGCCTTTGAGGTGCCGGCGCACCTGCAGGACGATTTCCGTTTCACGCAGGGCCAGTACCTGGTGATGCGCACGCAACTGGACGACGAGGAAGTGCGCCGTTCGTACTCGATCTGCAGCGGCGTGGAAGACGGCGAGCTGCGCGTGGCGATCAAGCGCGTGGCCGGCGGGCGCTTCTCGGCGTTTGCCAACGAGGTGCTCAAGGTCGGCCACAGCCTCGAAGTGATGCCGCCTTCGGGCAGCTTCCACGTGCCACTGGACCCGACCCGTCGCGGCAACTACCTGGCGGTGGCGGCGGGCAGTGGCATCACGCCGATCCTGTCGATCATCAAGACCACCCTGGAGCGCGAACCCGACAGCCGCTTCACCTTGCTCTACGGCAACCGCTCAAGCTCCGGCGCGCTGTTTCGCGACAAGCTCGAAGACCTGAAGAACCGCTACCTGCAACGCCTGAACCTGATCTTCGTGTTCAGCCGCGAGCAGCAGGACGTGGACCTGTACAACGGGCGCATCGACGCCGACAAGTGCGGTCAGCTTTTCTCGCGCTGGCTCGACCCCAGGGCGCTGGACGCCGCCTTCATCTGCGGCCCGCAGGCGATGACCGAGACCGTGCGCGACAGCCTCAAGGCCAATGGCATGGCGGGGGACAAGATCCATTTCGAGCTGTTCGCAGCGGCGGGCGACGAACGCAAGCGTGAAGCCCGCGAGGCGGCACGCCAGCTGGACGCCGCCGTCAGCCAGATCACCGTGATCAGCGACGGTCGGGCGCTGGCCTTCGACCTGCTGCGCAACACCGTCAGCGTGCTGGATGCCGGCAATGCCATCGGCGCCGAGCTGCCGTACTCGTGCAAGGCCGGGGTGTGCTCGACCTGCAAGTGCAAGGTCATCGAAGGGGAGGTGGAGATGGACAGCAACCACGCCCTGGAGGACTACGAAGTGGCGGCGGGGTATGTGCTGTCGTGCCAGACGTACCCGGTCAGCGACAGGGTGGTGCTGGACTTCGATCAGGTCTGATACCGCGTCGACTCAATCGCGGGTCAAGCCCGCTCCCACAGGTACAGCACCGGTCTTGAGGAGAGTGCAGACCCTGTGGGAGCGGGCTTGACCCGCGATGAGGCCCGCCCGAACACCGCAACACCTGTGTGCCCTGAAAACTAAAACAACAACACCAAGAGAGCGCCCCAATGACCCCCGAAGACATCGACAGCATCTGCAAGCACCCCGACTTCAAGCAACTGGTACGGCGCAAGCAGCGCCTGAACTGGTCGCTGACCCTGGCCATGCTGGTCATCTACTACGGCTTCGTGCTGCTGGTGGCGTTCTCCCCCAGCACCCTGGGGCAATCGCTCAGCGGCGGCGTGACCACCGTCGGCATGCTGGTCGGCGTGCTGGTGGTGCTGGTGTCCTTCGGCCTCACCGGGATCTACGTGTACCGCGCCAACAACGTGCTCGACCCGCTCAACGACAAGGTCCGCCAGGAGTGCGCGAAATGAACTGGACAGCCATCAGCATGTTCCTGCTGTTCGTCGTGTTCACCCTGGGCATCACCCGCTGGGCCGCACAGCGCACCCGTTCGGCCAGTGACTTCTACACCGCAGGCGGCGGCCTTACCGGCTTTCAGAACGGCCTGGCCATCGCCGGCGACATGATCAGCGCCGCCTCGTTCCTGGGCATTTCCGCGATGATGTTCCTCAACGGCTATGACGGCCTGCTGTACGCCCTGGGCGTGCTGGCCGGCTGGCCGATCATCCTGTTCCTGATTGCCGAGCGCCTGCGCAACCTGGGCAAGTACACCTTCGCCGACGTGGTGTCGTACCGCCTGGACCAGACCCCGGTACGCCTGACCTCGGCCCTGGGCACCCTGACCGTGGCACTGATGTACCTGGTGGCGCAGATGGTCGGCGCCGGCAAGCTGATCGAGCTGCTGTTCGGCATCAGCTACCTGTATGCGGTGATGCTGGTGGGCGTGCTGATGGTGTTCTACGTGACCTTCGGCGGCATGCTCGCCACCACCTGGGTACAGATCATCAAGGCCGTGCTGCTGCTCTCGGGCACCAGCTTCATGGCGTTCATGGTGCTCAAGCACTTTGGTTTCAGCACCGAGGCGATGTTCAGCGCCGCCACCGAGGTGCACGCCAAGGGCACCGCGATCATGGCCCCGGGCGGGCTGCTGTCCAACCCCATCGACGCGATTTCCCTGGGCCTGGGCATGATGTTCGGCACCGCCGGGCTGCCGCATATCCTGATGCGCTTCTTCACCGTGAGTGACGCCAAGCAAGCGCGCAAGAGCGTGTTCTACGCCACCGGCTTCATTGGCTACTTCTACCTGCTACTGATCATGGTGGGCTTCGGCGCCATCGTGATGGTCGGCACCGACGCAAGCTACCGCGACGTCAACGGCGCGATCATCGGCGGCGGCAACATGATCGCCGTGCACCTGGCCCAGGCCGTGGGCGGCAACCTGTTCCTGGGCTTCATCTCGGCCGTGGCCTTCGCCACCATCCTGGCAGTGGTGGCCGGGCTGGCGTTGTCCGGCGCCTCGGCGGTGTCCCACGACCTGTACGCCTGCGTGATCCGCAAGGGCCAGGCCACCGAGAAGGAAGAGATGCGCGTGTCGCGCATCGCCACCCTGGCCATCGGCGTGCTGGCGATCATCCTGGGCCTGATGTTCGAGTCGCAGAACATCGCGTTCCTGTCCGGGCTGGTGCTGGCGATTGCCGCCTCGGTGAATTTCCCGGTGCTGTTCCTCTCGATGTACTGGAAGGGCCTGACCACCCGTGGCGCGGTGATCGGCAGCATGAGCGGGCTGGTCTCGGCCATCGTGCTGCTGGTGCTCAGCCCGGCGGTGTGGGTCAACGTGCTGCACAACGAAACGGCGCTGTTCCCCTACAGCAACCCGGCGCTGTTCTCCATGAGCCTGGCGTTCCTGGGCGCATGGGTGTTCTCGGTCACCGACACCTCGGAGCGGGCAGCGCAGGAACGCGGCCGCTACCTGGCGCAGTTCATCCGCTCGATGACCGGCATCGGTGCCGCAGGCGCAAGCAAACACTAATAAACCAAAACGATTGTCGGGTATAAAAATAATGAACCACATTCGCTTCATGCCGGCTTCGCTGCTGGCCGGCTTCGCCTTGCCCCTGGTCGCCACGCCGGCCCTGGCCGACTTCATCGACGACAGCCATGCCAAGGTCGAGTTGCGCAACCACTACATCAACCGCGATTTTCGCCAGAGCAACGCGCCGCAATCCAAGGCCGAGGAGTGGGCCCAGGGTTTTACCGTGAAGTTCGAGTCCGGCTTCACCGATGGCCCGATCGGGGTAGGCGTCGACGCCATGGGGCAACTGGGCATCAAGCTCGACTCCAGCCGTGATCGGCGCGGCACCGGGCTGCTGCCGTTCGGGCCCGACAGCCTGGAACCGGCCGACGACTACAGCGAGCTGGGCCTGACCGCCAAGCTGCGCGCCTCAAAGAGCGTGCTGCGCCTGGGTACCTTGCAGCCGATCCTGCCGGTGGTGGTGTACAACGACACCCGCCTGCTGGCCGCCAGCTTTCAGGGCGGCCTGCTGACCAGCCAGGAGATCGACGGCCTGACGTTCAACGCCGGGCGGCTGACCAAGGCCAACCTGCGCGATTCCTCCAGCCGCGACGACATCGGCTACGGCGCGGCCAGCAGCGACCGCTTCGATTTTGGTGGCGGCACCTATGCCTTCACCCCGCAACTGAACCTGACCTACTACTACGCCAAGCTCGACCAGATCTACCGTCAGCAGTTCGTCGGCCTGGTGCACACCCAGCCGCTGGGCGAGGGCCTGAGCCTGCGCAGCGACCTGCGCTATTTCGACAGCCGTGGCGACGGCGCCGAGCGGGCAGGGCGCATCGAAAACCGCAACTTCAACGGCATGTTCACCCTGGCCAGCGGCGCGCACAAGGTCAGTGCCACCTTCCAGCAGATGTCGGGCGACAGCGCCTTCCCGTTCCTCAACGGCGGCGACCCGTACACCGTCAACCTGGTGACCTACAACACCTACACCCGCGCCGGGCTCGACTCCTGGCAACTGCGCTACGACTACGACTTCGTCGCCCTGGGCATTCCGGGCCTGAGCTTCATGACCCGCTACACCGACGGGCGTCATGCCAGGACCGCGACCGTGGACAACGGCCGCGAGCGCGAACGCGACACCGACATCACCTACGTGGTGCAGAGCGGCCCGTTGAAGAACGTCAGCCTGCGCTGGCGCAACGTCACCTTCCGCTCAGGCAACGGCTTGACCAACAGCCTGGACGAGAACCGCCTGATCATCGGCTACACCCTGGCGCTGTGGTAAGCGCGCCCCTTAAAAGAACCGGAGGACACCTCATGTCTGTTGCCCCAACCTTGCAAAGCTTCATCGCCGGCCGCTGGCTCGGCCAGCATGGCGCGCAGCCGCTGCGCAGCGCCCTGGACGGGCACGTATTGGCGTACAGCCATGAAGAGCGGCCCGACTTTGCCGAAGCCATCGAGCATGCGCGCCGTGAGGGCCTGCGCAGCCTGATGGCGATGGACTTCCAGCAGCGTGCCGCGCGGCTCAAGGCCCTGGCGCTGTACCTGGCCGAGCGCAAGGAACAGCTCTACGCACTGTCCCACCACAGCGGCGCAACCCGCGCCGACAGCTGGATCGACATCGAGGGCGGCAACGCCACGCTGTTCGCCTATGCCGGCATCGGCAGCCGCGAACTGCCCTCGGGCAACCTGCTGCACGAAGGCCCGGCCATCCCGCTGGGCAAGCAGGGCACCTTCGCCGGCAGCCACATCCTGGTGCCGCGTGCGGGGCTTGCGGTGCACATCAACGCGTTCAACTTCCCGATCTGGGGCATGCTCGAAAAGTTCGCGCCGACCTTTCTGGCCGGCATGCCGTGCATCGTCAAGCCAGCCACCTCCACCAGCTACCTGACCGAGGCGGTGGTGCGCCTGATGGATGAGTCCGGCCTGCTGCCGGCCGGCAGCCTGCAACTGGTGGTGGGCAGCACCGGCGACCTGCTCGACCGCCTGCAAGGCCAGGACGTGGTGACCTTCACCGGTTCTGCCGATACCGCGGCCAAGCTGCGGGTGACCCCGAACCTGATCCGCCACTCGGTGCCGTTCACCGCCGAGGCCGACTCGCTCAACTGCGCGATCCTGGGCCCGGACGTGAAGCCGGACGATGCCGAGTTCGACCTGTACATCAAGGAAGTGGTGCGCGAGATGACCACCAAGGCGGGGCAGAAGTGCACCGCCATCCGCCGCGCCATCGTGCCGGCCAAGCACCTGGACGCCGTGGCCACGCGCCTGCGCGAGCGCCTGAGCAAGGTGGTGGTGGGCGACCCGTCGGTGGAGGGCGTGCGCATGGGCGCGCTGGCTTCCCATGACCAGCAGCGCGATGTGGGCGAGCGGGTGCGCAGCCTGCTGCAGAGCTGCGACCAGCTGTTCGGTGCCAGCGATGGTTTCGAGCCTCGGGGCGAGGGCGTGAGCGAAGGGGCGTTCTTTGCGCCGACCCTGCTGCAGGCACGCGACCCGCATGCCGACGGCGGTGCCCACGACATCGAGGCCTTCGGCCCGGTGAGCACGCTGATGGCCTACCACGACCTGGACGAAGCGCTGGCGCTGGCCGCGCGTGGCAAGGGCAGCCTGGTGGCCAGCCTGGTGACCGCCGACCGCGAGGTGGCAGCCAAGGCCATTCCGGTGGCTGCGGCCTGGCACGGTCGGTTGCTGATCCTCGATAGCGAGGCGGCGGCGGAGTCCACCGGGCACGGTTCGCCTTTGCCGCAGCTCAAGCACGGTGGCCCTGGGCGTGCCGGTGGCGGTGAAGAGCTGGGCGGGCTGCGGGCGGTCAAGCACTACCTGCAGCGTGCGGCAGTGCAGGGTTCGCCGAGCATGCTGATGGCGGTGACCGGCGAGTATGTGCGCGGTGCCCAGGTGTTCGAGAGCGAGGTGCACCCGTTCCGTCGTCACTTCGAAGAGCTGCGCATCGGCGAGTCGCTGCTGACCCATCGGCGTACCGTGACCGAGGCGGACCTGGTGAACTTCGGCTGCCTGTCGGGGGATCATTTCTACATGCACTTCGACGACATTGCGGCCAGGCAGTCGCAGTTCGGCAAGCGCATTGCGCATGGCTACTTCGTGCTGTCGGCGGCGGCGGGGCTGTTCGTGTCGCCGGGCGAGGGGCCGGTGCTGGCCAACTATGGCCTGGACACCCTGCGTTTCATCAGCCCGGTGGGCATTGGCGACACCATCCAGGCGCGCCTGACCTGCAAGCGCAAGATCGACCAGGGCAAATCCAGCCCGCTGGGCCAGCCGCAAGGGGTGGTGGCGTGGGATGTGGAAGTGACCAACCAGCTGGGTGAGCTGGTGGCCAGCTACGACATCCTGACGCTGGTGCTCAAGCGCCCGGTGTAACGCCGAGCGCTGCGCGCTCGATCGCGGGTCAAGCCCGCTCCCACAAGGATTATCGCCATCCCTGTGGGAGCGGGCTTGACCCGCGATGGGCTACGCAGCAGCCTCCGCAATATGGCACGCACACAAAAATACCTGGCACACACGCAAGCGCTTTACCCCCTCCGACTTTGCTCTAATCCCGTCATGGCCTGCCACGCCACTCATTGATCCACCCAGAACGGGATAACAATAAAAAATGAAACGCTTGATGCCGCTTGCCGTGCTCTACGTGTCAACGCTCGCCCACGCCGGCACGCCCGGCAACATCGACGCCAACCGACTGCTCAACGCCAACCAAGACGCCGCCAACTGGCTCGCCCACGGGCGTACCTACGACGAACAACGCTTCAGCCCGCTGACCCGCATCAACGACCAGAACGTCGCCGGGCTTGGCCTGGCCTGGACGCAGAAGCTCGATATCGATCGCGGTACCGAAGCCACCCCCATCGTGGTCGACGGCGTGATGTACACCACCGGTGCCTTCAGCATCGTGTATGCCTTCGACGCCGCCAGCGGCAAACCGCTGTGGAAGTACGACCCCAAGATCCCCATGGAAAAACTCAGCCAGGGCTGCTGCGACGTGGTCAACCGCGGTGTGGCCGTGTGGCAGGGCAAGGTCTACGTGGGCAGCTTCGATGGGCGCCTGATCGCCCTCGATGCGGCCACCGGCAAGGAGGTGTGGAGCGTCGACACCGTTCTGGACCCCAACAAGAGCTACACCATCACCGGCGCCCCGCGCATCGTCAAAGGCAAGGTGCTGATCGGCAACGGCGGCGCCGAGTTCGGCGTGCGCGGCTATATCACCGCCTACGATGCCGATACCGGCAAGCAGGCCTGGCGCTTCTTCACCGTGCCCGGCGACCCGGCGCTGCCACCGGAAAACGAGGCCATGGCCAAGGCCATGAAAACCTGGAAGGGCAATGGCTGGGTCAAGTGGGGCGGTGGCGGCACGGTGTGGGACTCGATGTCCTACGACCCCGAGCTGGACCTGCTGTACGTCGGCACCGGCAACGGCTCGCCGTGGAACTACCAGTTCCGCAGCCAGGGCGAGGGCGACAACCTGTACCTGTCGTCGATCGTCGCGCTGCGCCCGGAAACCGGCGAATACGTGTGGCACTTCCAGGTGACGCCCGGCGATCGCTGGGACTTCACCGCCACCCAGCAGATCGTGCTGGCCGACATCCAGATCGACGGCAAGACCCGCAAGGTGCTGATGCAGGCACCCAAGAACGGCTTCTTCTATGTGATCGACCGCACCAACGGCGAATTCATCTCGGGCAACAACTTCGTGCAGGTGAACTGGGCCAGCGGCCTGGACCCCAAGACCGGGCGCCCCATCCTCACCGACCAGGCCGACTACGCCAAGGCGCCGAAGGTGATACAGCCAAGCTTCCTCGGCGGCCACAGCTGGCACCCGATGTCGTACAACCCCAACACCGGCTATGTGTACATCCCGGCCCAGGACACCGTGGCCGAACTCAAGGCCGCCGACAAGCCGCTGTTCCTGCCGACCAAGTCGGTGGTCAACTTCGGCCTGGACGTGCCCGACCTGCCGGAAGACCCGAAAGTGTTCAACCAGATCCGCAGCGCCTGGCGCGGCCACCTGATTGCCTGGGACCCGGTCAAACAGCAGGCCGCCTGGACCCACGACTATGTCGAGTCCGGCAACGGCGGCACCCTCAGCACCGCCGGCAACCTGGTGTTCCAGGGCACCTCGGACGGCCGCGTCATGGCCTTCAGCGCCGACAAGGGCAAGCAGTTGTGGGAGCACCGCGCCAACTCCGGCGTGCTCGGCGGGCCGGTCACCTATGAGGTCAAGGGCGAGCAGTACGTGGCGTTCATGGCCGGCTGGGGCGGCATCATGCCGCTGATCGCAGGCGGCCTGACCGACAAGGGCAAGGTCCAGCCAGAGTCCCGCGTGCTGGTGTTCAAGCTCGGCGCCAAGGGCGAACTGCCGCCGCCGCGCAAGGCGCCGGTGCTGCCACCGCAAGTGCCCGCGCTGACCGCCTCGGCGGATGAAATCGCCCAGGGCCGCACCCTGTTCAACGGCATGTGCGGTGCCTGCCACGGCCTCAACGCCGCCAGCGGCGGGGTGATCCCCGACCTGCGCTACCTGAGCCCGGACAAGCACCAGGCCTTCGTCGGCATCGTCAGCGGTGCGTTCATGAGCAAGGGCATGCCGAGCTTTGCCGGGGTGCTGGACATGCCGCAGATGCAACTGATCCAGCAATACATCATCAAGCGCAGCCTTGACCTGCGCGCCGCCGCCGACGCCACTGCGGCGCAGTAAGCCACCCCTCGACCCCGCTCGCCAGGCGTGCGAGCGGGGCAGCCTCAACCCGTTCCAATAACAATTAACCGGTAGACAGGTGACCCCCATGAAAGCGCTTTTGCACAAAGGCGGCGCATTGCCGTGCTCGCTGTTCCTTGCCCTGTGCGCCAGCCCCGCGCTGGCCGATGTACGCCCCGACTCCGGCGACTATGCCGCGCTGCCACCGGGCACCGACCTGGCCTTGCTGTACCAGCAGAACCCGCGCATCGACCGCTCGTACATGGGCGGCAAGCGCGCCGCCGACAACCTCGACCTGGACCTGACCGTGGGCGTGCTGCGTCTGGTGCACTTCACCGAGTTCTTCAACACCGGCCTGATCTGGGACCCGCAGATCATCATCCCCTACGGCCATCAGGAAATCGGCGCCACCGGCCAGAAGAACAGCGGCCTGGGCGACATCACCTTCGGCGCCACGGTGTGGAGCCTGGCCGACATGGAGCGCAACCGCCACCTGGGCTGGTCGCTGTTCGTCACCGCGCCCACCGGCGCCGACAAGAACCAGGGCTTTGCCCTGAGCGGCAACCGCTGGGCGGCGGACTTCCAGGTGGGCTATGTGCACGGCTTCAACGAACGCTGGACGTGGGACGTGATCGCCGAGACCGAGTTCTACCAGGAGCAGCGCGACACCGGTGCGCACCGTGACCCGCTGATCCAGCTGCACAACCACCTGCGCTACAACTTCACCCCGGCCACCTCGGTGGCGCTGTCGTACCGGCACAACTGGGGCTCGCGCGAGACGCTGGACGGGCAGACCCTGGAAACCAGCCACAACAACGGCACGGTCGGGCTGTCGGCGACCACGATGCTGGGCAAGCAGTGGCAGGTGATGGGGCAGTACTGGCGGGATGTGGACGTGCGCTCGGGGCCGATGACCGACCATTCGCTGCAGTTCAGGTTGGCGTATATCTACTGAGGCGAGCCTGACGCACACCGGGTGAGGGGCACCCGGTGTGGTCACACGCCATGGCCGGGCTTAGACTGCGTGGCTTGGGCCTGTCAGTCGCCACGCGCCGGGCCGGACACTTGAACTGTGACGTGAACATGAAGCTCAAACTGTGCCTGCTGCTGCTTGTCTGCCCACCGCTGTTGGCCCAGGAGTTCGCCTGCCAACTGGGTGGCAAGATCGTTCCCGTTGCCGAGTATCGGCAGCCGACCCCTGTCTTCACCCGGCTGAAAAATGACGGGCATCCGATGACGGCCTTCGGCTTTTCAATTGCGCACAGTCAGGTGCTGGGGGCCGACAAAGCCGCGCGTGACTATTGCCAGTCGCTGATCGCAACAACGCGCACCGTGCTGTTGTCAGGTCAGTACCCGGCTGATCACTTTCACCCGGGCCAGACCCTGTCGCTCAAGCATGTGCATCGCGACCGCCATGTCTGGCCTTACTGGCCAGACTATTACTGGCTCGCAGATAGCCCCCGGGGCCGCTGACCGATTCTTCGCTGCCGCGTCGCCTGGCGTGTATCGACCAAGGGGAGGGCGGCGCGCAAGGCGCTATCGCGGATCGCGCCGCAGAGCTGAATCATCAGTGGCGCGCCGACCGGTTCAGCACAGCGCCCTCTACCGAAGGTACTCGCACCCGCAGTGCAATCAGCACCGCGGCCAGCAGCATCAGCACGGCCGCCGCCACGAATACGCCTGCGCTGCCACCGAGGCTGAACATTGCCCCACCCGCGGCTGCGCCTGTGGCGATGGCCGACTGTACCGACGCTACCACCATGCCCCCGGCGCTTTCCGCCTGGTCAGGGACCGCGTTGGCGACCCAGTTCGACCACGCCACCGGCACACCGCCAAAGGCCAGGCCCCACACCGCCAGCAGTACGGCCTGCCCTGGCACCGACGCCGGCAACAGGACCAGCGCCAGTGCCGCAACGCCCACCAGCGCGGGCATCGACACCAGGGTGGCCAGCGGGTAACGAGCAAGCATCCACCCGGCCACCAGGGTGCCGACAAAGTTCGCCACACCAAAACCCAGCAACATCAGCGACAGCCCTTGCGGGCCAATGCCGGTCGTGCCTTCGAGGAATGGCCGAACATACGTGAACATCGCGAAGTGGCCGCTGTGCACCAGCACACAACCGAACATCCCCATGGCAATGCCTGGGCGCAGCAATACTTCAAGCACCGTGCGCAGGCGTGCCGGGCGGCGCGGCGCAAGGCTCGGCAGCGTGATTGACTGGAACGCCAGGGTCACCACCCCCACCGCCGCCGCTGCAAAGAACGCGCTGCGCCAGCCATATAGCCCACCCAGATAACTACCCAGCGGGACCGCAACCACCGTCCCGATGGCGATGCCACTGAAAATGATCGAGAGCGCTCGCGGCAACAAAGCCCCCGGCACCAGACGCATCGCCACCGCCGCCGCCATGCTCCAGAACCCGCCAAGCGCGATGCCCAGCAAGATACGCATCAGCAACAGCACCACGAAACTGGAGGAAGCGGCGACCAACAGATTGGACGCGATCATCAACGTGGAAAAAGCCAGCAACACCCAGCGGCGATCGATACTGCGAGTCAGGCCTGGCACCAACAGGCCGGCGAACAGCGCCACCACGGCTGTCACCGTTACCGCCTGGCCAGCCAGCGCTTCGGATACCCCCAGCTCGGTCGCCATCGGCGTCAACAGGCTGGCCGGAAGGTACTCCGCGGTCAGCAAGCCGAACACGCCCATGGCCAGCGAGAACACAGCCATCCACGCGGGGGTTGCAGGTTCTGCATCCGGCCCGGCGCCGGGACGGCTGTCGGGTACGGCATTGCAAACAAGGTCAGTCATTGCACGGATCTCCCAATCTTCAATTGCGACCCGCAGTCTAGGCGCGAGAATCCGGATGATCTATGATCGAAAAACTCGATTTTTTGACCAGAACACCTGAATCATGCCGACGGACCCATCTGCCTTCTCTTCCGATCTCATCAACGAGCTGTTGCGCGGCATGCGCCTGCGCGGTGTCGACTACCGGCGTATCCAGGCGGGCCCGGCCTTCGGCTTGGGCTTCGCTGCCAAACCCGGGCATGCCTGGTTCCACTTCCTGGCGGTCGGCAACGCGGTGCTGCGCATGGAAGACGGCACAACCTATGCGCTGTGCGCCGGTAACGCCGTCTTCATCTCCCATGGCGCGGCCCATCAATTGCTCTCGGATACACAGGTGCCCGTGCAGCAAATCGACCTTCTGGACGGCGAGCCTCTGGGCGACGCCGTCAGCGCGGTGGACACCGGAACCGAGGCCGGCGCCATGCCGGCCACGCTTTTGTTCAGTGGCTGCATGGAGTTCGAATTGGGCAGCCTGCATGGCCTTGGCAAGCTGATGCCGGGCCTGATGCTGATTGATGCCGGCGGCCAGCGTTACCCAGGGCTGGTGCCTATTCTCACCACCATGGAGCGCGAGGTCAGCGCCGCACGCATCGGCTTCGCCGGCATCCTCGCGCGATTGGCCGACGTGGTCGCCGCCATGGTCGTTCGAGGTTGGGTCGAGTGCGCCTGCGGTAACGCCTCTGGCCTGGTTGCCGCCCTGCGCGATCCGCGCCTGGCCGGTGCACTGCTGGCGCTGCATCAACAACCGGGCCGCGACTGGACCGTCGAGCAGTTGGCGGAGCAATGCAATACGTCCCGCTCGGTCTTTGCGGAGCGTTTTCAATTGACGATTGGCATGACCCCGCTGCGCTACGTCACCGAAGTGCGAATGCGGCTTGCCAGCCAGTGGCTGACGCTGGAAAGGTTGCCAATTGAAGAGGTTGCGCAGCGTTTGGGCTATACGTCTCAGGCGGCGTTCAGTCGGGCGTTCAAGCGTGTTACGGGTAAGACGCCTGGGTTGAGTCGCAGGTTAAGGCAGTCGGCTGCCGTCTGAAACTGAGTGGGATGGGCGAGTGGGCCATCTTGGGCGGCCTTGGCACTATTTGAGACAAGGCCGAACGCGGTCGCTCGCACCTCTTTGCTTTCGATAGGCCGCGTGTGCGGCCCGTGTGTTGCGTCATCAACTACTGACCGCTTTGGCCTCCATGCCATCAAGCACCGACTCGATCAATGCGTTGCTCAATTCCAGCGAATGTTGCGAGGCCATCAGCAGGCTTTTGAACTGCTCATCGGCGCGTTCGCAGGCTTGTGCGGTGGTGTCCCTTGCACACTGGATCATGATCGACAGGTAGACCAGCGCATCTTCGAGCTTGATGTCTTCGCGCACGGAAAACAGGGGAGGGTGATCGCCGTGGCAACAGCCGAAGGAGGTGTAGGCGGGTTTGCGCGGGGTGTTGGTGAGCGGGGGATCAGGGACGATTTTTGTCATTGTGCAGCTCCTTGATTGGTGGAGCCGACCAGCATCGTGACCAAACGATGGGTGGCGGCTGTACGCAGGTTGGTCAACCGGGAATCAAGGAACCCGGCGCGCACGAATGCGCCCCACGCACAGCCGCCATAACACGAAACAGCAGACACAAAAAAGCGCCACTGATTCGGATGCGGCGCTTTGTGCGCCTTGATTTATCTCAGGTGACCAAACCTGGACGCTGGATTTACAGCGACTGAGCAAGGTTAACGGGGTTGGGGTGGGGATTCAAGTTTCTGGCTGAGGGAAGGACGAGGCGTTACCGTCTGAGAGCTGATGCATTCATTTTGACGATCTGGCTTGCTTTTGAATTCAAAGGTTTGAGGCGCGCAGAGTGGCCTGCGCTTGAGGCTGACCAATACGTTGCAGTCTGTTGCGGCAGCTAGAGATTCTGGCCGTATGCGGTCTTTGGTGAAAGACCGCTAACAACCCACAGCAGCCATTCACGAAGGGCCGCATTCGGCCAATGCCGCAGCAGTGGGCGCCGCAGCATGAGTGCGAAGACCTTTAATTACTCGACCTTGTTACCTGGCAATGGGGCCGTATGAATTTCGTCAAACATAGCGGTTGCCACTGAAGCAGCATAAACAATGTATTTCACATCACTTTCTTTGCTCTTGACTTCATAAATTTCACAAAGAAGACTTTTGTTGTTCTTGGGCAACACTGCAGGCGACCAGGATGAAGGGCTCTTGAAGTTATACTCAGGGCCTTTGTACATTAAGGATTTTATGCCAACAACGGTGCGCTTGTATTTTTGTCTGTCAGGTCTTTTGGAGTTTTCATAGTCGCCTATAAATGATCCTAAAGAACCGGAGACAACATCTATGCACTCCTTGTCTAGCGCGGTCTCATAATCAGCAGCCGCGTATGTTCCAACGCTGCCATGGTTGGAATAGAATTTTTGTCGGGGCGTCAATTTCTCTTCTGGCTGCTTGGGTTTATATTCATCACCCTCGAAATGGTATTCAATGTACCCTCGCGAAATATCCACCCTGTTGTATATTTTTCTCTTTTCTATCACGTCTTCAAAAGTGTACCAGCGATGCTCAATTAGTGTGTGCTCGACGTCTAGCCCGCTCGCCATCACTTTTAAAGAAAGCGCGGAGCCGAACAGGATATATGCAATGTTGATACTTTTCATGAGCTCGCCCAGGGCATGGTTTTTTTAAGTTTACTTGATTCTAGCCAGTGCACGGTAGAGTTGTAAATTTATCTAATGGCAAAATCAACCTCATCAATTGAATTGCCCCGCTTGTAGACGCGTCGTATGACCGCTTTTGGCCGGTTAGCGACGGTCTGGCTTAGACCGCCGCTATGCATGATCAAACCTCGGTCTGTTCTGCCATCTCCAGAGCGTCATCGACCTCAATCCCCAAATATCGAACGGTGCTTTCCAGCTTCGTATGGCCGAGCAGCAGTTGAACCGCCCGCAGGTTCTTCGTCCTGCGATAGATAAGCGATGCCTTCGTACGTCTCATCGTATGAGTGCCATACATGGCTGGATCAAGGCCAACGGCCTTCACCCAGCCTTTGACGATGCGAGCGTACTGCCGAGTGGATAGATGGTCTGAGGTATGCAGTCGGCTAGGGAAAAGGCAGTCCTCGCTGCGTAGCTGGGCCTGATGTATCCAAGCCGCGACAGCGGACCGTGTTTGTTCAGTAATCTCGAACTGGACTGGCCGGTGCGTTTTCTGCTGCATCACCATGGCTCGTGAGGACACCTGTTCGCCATGGGCAACGTCGCGCACACAGAGCTTGGTTAAGTCGCAGGCTCGAAGCTTGCTGTCTATGGCCAGATCGAAGAGAGCCAGGTCACGGGTTCTCTCTCCAATTTGAAGCCTTACTCGGATAGCCCAGATATCTCTCAGTCGGAGGGGGGCTTTCTGCCCGACCAATTTTCCTTTGTTCCAGGGCTGACGGCCGCAGGTTACGATGATGTTCATAGCAAATCCTCCACGTGTGGGAGGACAAGGATGGTTAACCAGAGCAGCAGTCGCTAACCGGCCAGTAGCAGCCGCTCGCAATCGGTAGTTTCCATACCGCAGCCGTCAGCCGTCGATCAATCTCGTGGAATCTGACCGCTCAAATAGCCAATGCTCGAAAGAAACACGTTGGTATCTCGATTAGAGCGCAGCCGAACGACGCGGCATGTTGATGGCGCCGTCGCCACCAGCTGCTGCATATTCACTCGCGCTGTTTTTTTCGTCCGCCACATAAATCTCAAAAACTCTGGCAGATTCGCCAGCAGTTCGGGGCAGTTGTCCGGCAAATCGGGCCGAGAGCTGCCGCGCTGAATCAGCGTTCTTAACAGCACGCGCCAAAATCGAAGCGTCGCCGAACGATCAATCCATATCAAAAGATCTGCGCGCGCTACCCGATTCTCCCAAGTAACGGAATGGCCGCCTTCGAATATCCAGCGATCACGAGCCTCGACCTCGGAACAAAGGCGTGTTTTCTCGTCCCGGCTTCGTTCAACCCACCCTGGCTGCCAGTGGATAGTGTCTATATGAACGACAGGTAAGCCCGTGCGCAGACCAAGCTCACGCGCCAAAGTGCTTTTGCCCGACCCAGGTTGACCAATAATCATCACCCGCTGCATCTAAGCTCCTTCTCGCCATACGCGCTATTTTTTGGGGGCGGCGATTTTACGCCAACCTCCAACCCCGTCAACAGGCAGCAAGCCAAGACTTGATTGTCGTGACGGTCCGCTTTGGGTCGATAGCAACCGTTCGGGAATGACCTCTATCGGCCAATAGCAGACGCTCACCAGATAAGCGATGACTGGCTCGTACGATCCGGATCATTAAGCAGTAGACGCAACTGCTCACGAATCCAGCGATGCCCAGGAGTGCCTGCGTAGCGAGCATGGAACAATGCCTTCCGCTAGGCAGGGACTATCGGATCGCATCCTCTGCACCCGCCGAGCTACGTCCCTGCTGTCCCGCCTTTGCAGTCAGCGTGACCCAGGCAACACCTCCCAGAGTGATCACCGCCGATATCCCTCCGATCCACGAGATCTCCTCGCTGAGAATCAGCACACCGAGCACGGCACTCAGCACCGGCACCGACAGTTGCACAGCGCCTGCGCTGATAGCGGTCATGCGGACACGAACCCAGTACCAGATTGCGTAACCACCGGCCGATGCCAAGCTACCTGAAAGCACTGCATAGGTAATACCCATAGTATCGACACTCAGGTGTTCGCGCTGGACAAACATCAAAATCAACACAAGGGGAACGGCCCACAGGAAGCTGGCAGCCGTGTTGGATATGGGCGAATCAGAGGATCGACCCAGCAGAGAAAAACCGCCCCAGGCGAATCCAGCCACGGCCATCAGCGCAGCGGCTGATAACGATGGCGCCGAGGCGGTGGGTGCAAGAAAGGCTGCAATCCCGCCTAGAGCAATCAGGACACCCAATAAACTTGTTCGCTCCCCTTTGCAGTATCCGTAGGAGATCATCAGCAACTGAGCCGAGGCGAACAGCACCAACGCGCCTGCGCCGGTGCTGATATCACGGTAAGCGAAGGAGAACGCTGCTACGTAGGTAAATAGCAAGACAGCTGACCACCAGCCTGTTCGACTGGGCTTCAGCTTTGCGCCCTGCAGCATCGCTATGACCAACAGGGTCAGCGCACCAGAAATCACCCGGATGGCTGTGAACGATGTAGCGTCGATAGCGGTGGTCTGGAATGCCGCTCGCGTCAGCAGTGAGTTGGCTGAAAACGCCACCATGGCCAAGCTAGTCATGGCGACAACAAGCATTAGCCCTTCATCATGACCGCTCTTCTTCGCATCCATACACCTACCTCTTCTTATTGATGAATTCGTCAATGTGTTCAAGCTGGTGACGCTGTCTCTAAATGACTTTCTCGGGCTTACGCACCGTCGCAGCGAGTGCCACCGATGCCAGTGCAAGCGGCACCAATGAGAACCAGAGAACAACGGCCCAACCGAACGACGCCAGCAGGCCCCCAGAGGCAAACGATCCAATCGCCATAGATCCGAACACGATGAAGTCATTGAGCGATTGCACACGCGTTTTCTCTTCCGGGCGGTGGCACTCCATGACGAGTGAGGACGCTCCCAGGAATCCGAAATTCCAGCCCAGTCCGAGCAGGATCAGAGACCAATGGAAGTGCATGACCTCGATGCCGCTCAAACCAACGGCGGCAGACAGCCCCGTCAACGCCAAGCCGAACGTCGCGACCCGTATGGCACCGAAGCGAGTAATCAGCTGGCCAGTGAAGAAGCTGGGGGCATACATGGCGATGACGTGCCACTGCAGCCCCAGGTTGGCCGAGGCCTGGGAGAGCCCGCAGTGATGCATCGCCAATGGCGCTGCCGTCATCAGGAAGCTCATCAAAAAGTACGAGACAGAGCCGCAAATGACCGCCGCGATGAAGCGTGGCTGCCGAGCAATCGCGCTGAGTGAACGGCCTCCCTCAAGCTCGGCAGCGGTCGGCATGGGCAACTTCACTCCGAGCAGTATCAAGGCTGATAGTGCAGCGACAACGGCCTGTATCAGGAAGGTGGCAGCGAATAGATGAGGCGACCAGAAATCCATTGTCCAAATCACCAACTGCGGGCCAACCACGCCAGCGGCCACACCTCCTGCCATCACCAGAGAGAGCGCGCGAGCCCGTCGCTCTGGTGCCACACCGTCAGCTGCAGCGAAGCGAAATGACAGAACTACTGCCGCGTAGCTGCCACCCAGGAATGTCGCCAGGCAGAACAGCCAGAACGATCCGAGGATGACCGCGAGCATGGCCGCCAGCCCAGTGAGCACTCCAGCTCCCGTACCTGTCAGGAACCCAGCACGCCGGCCATAGCGGCGAGCCAAGGCGCCCATCGGGAAAATGCAGGCAGCCATACCCACCACGAAAATCGAAATTGGCAGCGTCGCGAGTGCAGGCGACGGAGCAAGTATGTCGCCCACGATGGCTCCGGTGGCATAGATCACCACCGCATTGGCACCGGCCAGCGCCTGGGCGATGGATAGCCGCCAGATGTTCCCGCTTTGCTCGCTGTCAGAAAGCAGCAAGGAGTCGTTGTGTTGCAGGGCGATATTGGAACTGGTGTTGGTCATGGGTGCAGTGTGCTCTTCTCTTGCTCACTGCCTGCATCCGGGATGGATGAGCTGTAGTATTTCCGGTCGACGGTCAAGACCATGCGGAATTTGACGTCACCTGACTTCATCCGCTGATAGGCCTTATTGGCTCGCTCGAAAGGCATCACCTCAATTCTTGGACGCACGCCAGCCAGCACACTGAAATCCAGCGTTTTCTCGTTCTCGTAAGGCGTGCCGGTGATCGAGCCCAGCAAGCTGCGCTCGCCGACGACCAGATGGCCGGTGGATACAGGCAGCGGATCTTTGCCGGCACCCAGGAGTACCAAACGGCCTTGCGGTGCCAGGCCTGGCATGAGCGCAGAGACGGCTGCAGGGACACCGATGGTCGTGACGATGGCATGGGCTCCGCCCATGTTCTTCAGCGTCTCGACTGCATCCTCTTTGCTGGAGTCGATGTAGACATGAGCGCCGAGATCCATCGCATCCTGCGCGATATCGCTGCCGTGGCCAACGGCGACCACACGAAAGCCCATACGACGTGCGTACTGCAGCGCCATGTGACCCAGACCACCGATACCAAGAATGGCGACGGTATCGCCGGCCTGAGCCCCGGACTTCTTCAGCGCGTTGAACGTGGCAATACCCGCGCAAAGAATTGGCGCGGCTTCCTCTGCATTCAACTCATCTGGAATCGACACGAGCCCTGAGGCACGGGCAATCATCATTTCGGCATAGCCACCATCGCAGGAGGCACCAACGAAGGACTGGTTCTGGCAGAGCTGAAAGTTTCCCTGCCGGCATTGGCTGCACTCATTGCAATGCCCGCCCAGGCGCCCGATGCCCACCCGTTGACCGACCCGCCAGATCGAAGGGACGTGTTCACCCAGCGCAGCAATTCGACCAACTACCTCGTGGCCAGGTACACGCGGAGGCTGCAGCGTTGGATCGGCGCCCTCGATGTCGCCGGCATCAGCGCCACAAATGCCACAGGCCTCGACCTCGATTAGTACCTGCCCAATGCCGGGAGTTGGCGTTACACGTTCTACCAGCTCGAGAACCCCTGGACGGCTAACTTGCATGGCGCGGTAGGTGGTTGTCATGGTCATCGCTCCTTCAGTGGATAACGGGGAAGACATCCAACTAAGACGCATGCGTCTTAGCTGGCACAGGGCAGGGTGGTCAGAGCTGTGCGAAGCCACCATCCACAGCAATTTCGGCGCCCAATATGTAGTGCGACTCGTCGCTGGCCAGGAACAGAACGGCTTGAGCAACTTCGAGCGGCTCCCCCATGCGGCGCGCAGGGATCCGTAACGACATTTGTCGCTTGGTCTCGGCCAGTTGCTCAGGGGTGGCGCCTTCCAACTCGAAAATCGGGGTATCGATAGCGCCGGGGCTGACGGCGTTAACGCGGATCTTGCGATCCATCAGCTCGCACGACCATGAGCGTGCGAAGGAGCGCACCGCAGACTTGCTGGCTGCCAGCGCTGAGAAGCCACCCATGCCAACGGCGTTGAGCCAGGCCGAGTTCAAAATCACCGAGGCCCCTTCACGAAGCACGGAGGTGATTGCCTGCATGGAGAAGAACAGGCCTTTCACATTGACGGCCATCAGCTCGTCAAAGCGAGCCTCGTCGGTGCTTAGCAGCGGCGTCGAATATGCCACACCGGCATTGCCGAAAAAGATGTCCAGGCCGCCGTTGCCAAATGCATCGGACACCTCTTGAGCCATGCGCTGCATGTCCTCGCAAACTCGGACATCGGCCTGGATGGTGATGACATCGCCACCCAGGGAGGCGCGAGCTTGGGCAAGCTTCGCGGCGTCACGCCCGGTGATGGCGACACGCGCACCTTCACGTAGAAAGAGTTCGGCGGTTACCAGGCCGATGCCACTGGCGCCGCCGGTGATCAATGCGTTTTTACCTTGCAATCTCATATCAGCTCCTCGATGGATTTAGCGTGGTTGCAGTGGTAAGGGCATTCAGCGCCTGAACACCAAGGCGGGCCGCTTCTACGGCGCCGGCGAGATATCCAGGAAACTGTAACGACCACTCACTGGCGATACCCGTCAGGCATCCATGCCAGGGCCCGGAAGAGGTACTGGTGGAGGGAGCAGCTGCATGCTGGGAAATCGCATGGACATCTGCACTGGTGGCTGTGTAAGGGTCATGTGCCCAGTCTTTTATGAATTCGGCCTTCGGCGTCGCAGCTGCGGGGCCGAACATTCTGGCCAGCTGTTCACGGCAGAGCTCTCGCAGCACCTCGCCAGGGATCTTGCTGCGTGTGCTTGCTGGCACGCCGATGAAGCCGAACAGGGCTGGGCTACCTCCAGGCATGGAGGCATCGTGGATTTCTCCAAGAGGGCCTCGCATGCTGCGTGCCTCGCCGGAAAGTCCCTGGTCTCGCCAGAAAGGCGTGTCATAGGTCGCGATGTACTTGGCGTGAGGGGCCATCCATGTCGCGGTCGCTTTCCACTGCCTGGCAAGTTCGGCTGGCAGGGCAGGCTCAAAGTCGATGGTGCTTTCGAGCAGGCGTGGCGGTAATGCCAGCATCACGTGCTCGGCCCGCCAACTCGTCACCACGCCGTTAGCGGCATGGCTTTCAACTTCGACATGAGCGCCATGCTTGCGAAGCCGGCGCACGGCATGGCCGTAAACTATTTTCTGTGGATTCACCCTGCGAAGCAGAGCCTCGACCAACGCCCCCATGCCACCGACCAGGCGCATGGATGGAGGCGAGTTGACGTAACCACGCGTGCGCACAGCTGGGCCTTCGTACGAACGCTCGACAACCATGTCGCCGGCTTCAAACTGTACGAATCGCTCAAGCCCCAACGCATCGACAAGTTGATCAAGCTCTTCCTGGTAGCCAGGCCAGAACCATGTAGGCCCGAGGTCGAAGCGATCAAAGGTGCTTTTCGTTGACGAGTGCGGGACAGCCTGGCCCTCGGCATTGATGGAAGCAATGCGCCCACCAGGCTCATCTCTAGCCTCCAGAACAACGAAGTCACTGATGCCCTGGCGCTGCAGGAGATAGGCCGCATACAGCCCGCTCAATCCGGCGCCAACAATAGCAATGCGGGTGGTGTGCACGGTCATGCCTCTACCTCTGGATGAACCAGATGGCCGGTTTTTAGGTAAACGGTGGTTCCCTGTTTGCCGGCAACGATATCCAGGTGTTGTCCCGCAGGCAGTCGTAGCCAGGAGCCGCTCTCATAGGTCTGTCCGTCCGCTGTTACGCTGCCTTCCAGTACCAGTAGCTCGAAGCCTTGTAGCAGCTTGTTGTAGAGCAGGGTGTTCGCGCCGAAACGATTCAGGCTCACCTGTTCCGAGTCGCCAGCGAACAACGGGCACACTTCACGCGAGCCTTGTCGATGCCATTTGGATGGGTCTCGGGTATTGATGCGTACACGGTGGTACTCGCTGTCAGGCATCTGCTGCAGCTTTACGAAGATGGTGGTTCCCTCGGCACTGGACGGTTGGTGGCTGGAACCTGGTGGATTGCGCAGATACCAACCCGCTGGATAGTCCGCCCCCTCGTCAGAGAAAGTGCCTGACAACACAAGTATCTCCTCCCCACCAGGGTGCTGGTGGCTAGGGAAGAAGGAGTTCGGGGCATAGCGCACGATGCTGGTGGCACGTGCTTTCTCTGCACCGACACGATCCAGCATCACGCGGTCGACACCAGCTTGGGGTGAAGCAACCCACTGGTATTCGTGTGGCGCAACAACAGCTGGAAGAGTGAAGTCGGCGTTGATCAACATACGGATAATCCAAACGGGGATGCGAGGTCGCCGGTCACCTCTACAGAGGCGACCGACCCTCGGCGATACGACTTATTGCTTGGCGGGCAACTGCTGGTAGGCCTCGACGACACGCGCCGAGTAGGTCAGTGCTGCGCCTGCATTCAGCGCGATGGCTACGCCCAGCGCCTCGGTGATTTCCTCGATGGAAGCACCGTGCTCAGCAGCCTTCTTGGTGTGGACGGAAATGCAGCCGTCGCAACGAGTGGTGATAGCCACAGCCAATGCAATCAGCTCATGGATCTTCGGGTCCAGATGACCAGTTTTGACGGCTGCATTGTCGATGGCCATCAGGCCTCGCATAACGTCAGGGCTCTGTTTGGCATAGTCGCCTACGCGTTCCAGCAGGGATTCGCGGTAGGCATTCCAGTCTTGCATCATGGTTATTCTCCAAGGATTGGTTGAGACCGGAAGTGAGGTCACGACAGGCCGGGTGTTGGTCATTCCAGCAATGGGGCTGCCAATTGCTGGAGATGCCACAGGGTTATTCAGTCGACGAGAGTGGTGACGACATCGACCGGGCACACCAAGGTGCCGCGTATCGGTGATGACCGTTCAACAGCAGAGATCAGAGCTTGCAGTTGTTCGTGGGTGGCATTTGGCGACCTGGCGTGCACTTTCACACGCACCTGGTTGATCCCAGGCGCCACGCTTGGGTCTACCCCGAAAAACGCAGCCAGATCCACGTCGCCCTCTAGCTCCAATCGCACACTCTCCAGCTCCATCCCACGCTGCGCTGCAGTCATCGCGATGGTGACCGTGTAGCAGGAGGCGAGTGCTTGCAGCACGTACTCGACAGGGCTGGCGCCGGTATCTGTACCCAGTGGAACAGGCTCGTCGCTGACGAGCCTGAAGCGGCCGGCGCGAGTCTCATCACGCTGCCCGCCCATGACTGCAGCTCCAGTAGTTGCAGTCATCTTGCTGCCGCCGTCCCACGTCCCGTTCAAGGACAGAGTGAACTTGGTGGTTTCCCGGTTGGCTCGGCCAGCGTTGCCAGCCTCCACCAAGGCGTTCAGATCAACGCCGTTGAGCAAAGCAGTTGTCATCACGAGCTCCTTAGATGGCGGTGTAGATACGCACGTCGGGTTCGGCAGTGAGCATGGGCTTGAGACTTCCGACTACGTCTGCATTGAACAACTCGCTTTGCAGGTAGGCATTGGCGTTTTCCAGCGTGTCGAAGCCATGTAGCACCTGTACGTCTTCGTCACGGACCAGCAGTGTCTTGGACTTCGCACCCTGGATCTGCTCCAGGAACGGCGCCCTGAACTTTTGGTAGATGCAGGTAGCTGCAGCACGATTGGTATGCTCGATCATGAGCGTGATCTGCAGATAGACCATGTGGGTTACTCCAGATTTACGAGGTGGGTGGTTCGTGCGTCCTGTGCCGATCCTTGGTAACTGGGCACAGGTCTTAGTTGCGACCAGCCATGACACCGCCATCGACATCCCAGATGGCGCCGGTAACCCAGCTGGCTTGCTCGGAGAGGAGGAAGGTAACTACGCCGGCCACGTCCTGCGGAGTGCCAACACGGCCAATCGGGTGGAAGCTGTTGAAGCCCTGCAGAGCGCTATGCACTTCCGCTTTCGGGATGAAGCCTTCGTAGATCGGGGTCTGCACAACTGCTGGGGAAACGGCATTGACGCGGATGTTCTTAGAAGCGAGCTCCATCGCCAGGTGCTGAGTCAGGGAATGCAGGCCGGCCTTAGCCATGGAGTAGGCAGAGGACGGAGTGGCGGCGATCGCTTGCTTGGCCCACATCGAGCCGATGTTCACGATGGCGCCTGGACGGTTTTGCTCAACCAGATTGGCAGCAATCTTTTGGGTGATGAAGAAGAACGCCTTGTTCAGCTTCATGTACTGATCGTAGTCCGCATCCTGGTGCTCCAGGAAAGGTTTAGGGAAGAACACACCGGCAGCGTTCACCAGCATGTCGATATCAGAGTGCTGCTCGCCAATGGTCTTGATCAGTTTGGCCAGGCCTTCGTCGCTGGTCAGATCTGCAGTAAGAGCAGCCACGTTGCCCAGAGCCAAGAGGTCTTTACGAGCCTCGTCGGTTTTTTCCGGACGGTTACCGACGATGACTACGCTGCCACCTTCGGAGAGAAACTGGCGTGCAGCTTCCAGACCCATCCCACTGGTGCCACCGACGACCAGCAGTTTCTTACCGTTGAATTGATTGCTCATTGGAAACCTCTTTGCACCTGCCCACGGCAGGAACCTTGCTAACGGGATGGGGCGAGCCACTTGTCGAAGACGCCGTCTCCGGCAGGCAGCTCGTGCCCTCTATGAGCCAGTGCAGCGTTGGGCATCTGGAAGCTGAGGATCAGGAAGAAAAACTTTCCATCTCAGCTAAACTCCAAAAACTTTCCGCTGAAGTTGGGTGGCTAAACCGCAGCACCCTTGGCCTTGGAGAGAATCTTCCTCGCTTCCAAATCCGCCAACAAACGAGATAAAGTATCTCGACACTAAAGAAATTCTTTATCGACATGAAGGCTCCAGTACATCTCAACGCGCTACGCGCATTCGAAGCCAGTGCCCGACATCACAGTTTTTCTGCAGCAGCAGCCGAGCTTAATGTCACGCCGGCAGCGGTTGGCCAGCTCGTGCGCACACTCGAGGATTGGCTCGGCACCCCTCTGTTTGTCCGCAGTACCAGCGGCAAAGCGCGGCTTATAGCAACGGAGGCAGCCGAACGTGCTTTGCCGGATATCCGAGCAGGCTTCGACAGACTGACCCTGGGAATGGAGCGGCTTCAGGAGGGATCGATCAGTGGGGTGCTTACCGTGGCTGTGAGCCCGGCATTCGCTGCGAAGTGGCTGCTGCCACGCATCGACCGCTTCCAAGTGATCTGCCCTGATACGGATGTGCGGCTAGATACCAACCTCAAGCCGGTGGATTTCGTTGCTCAGCAAGTCGACATCGGCGTGCGCTATGGCACAGGCAAGTGGCCAGGGCTAGCCGCCGAGAAGATGATGGATGAAGAGATTTACCCTGTGTGCTCGCCGCAATTGCTGCGAGAGCACTGGCGTTTACAGAGGCCCAGCGACCTGATCCAAGAGATGTTGATCCACGATCTCTCAATGGATAACCACTCGGGCTTCCCGACCTGGGAGACCTGGATGCAAAAAGTTGGCGTGACGGATACGACCACCCTTCGCGGCATGAAAATCAACAACTCTGCCGCTGTATTGCAGGCTGCTGCCGAAGGGCACGGGGTCGCTCTTGCACGGAGTGTCATGGCGCGTGATGACTTGGCGAGCGGCCGCCTGGTTCGGCTGTTCCCAGAGATCAGTGTTACATCAGAGCTGGCTTACTACGTCGTCTACCGACCGGAGTGCGCCAGCTTGCCAAGGCTGACGACCTTCCGAGATTGGCTGCTGGCAGAGGCAGCGCAAAACTAGATCCTCACCGTCCGCTTATGGCCGATAGCTGCCACTCACAAACGACCGCTTTCGGCCAAAAGGAGCCAGCCGAAGGGCTCTAGGCTCTGTACAAAATCCCGAGAACCCAATAGACGCGCCTCATCTGCTGAGGTTTTGTAGAGCCCCCGCCACTCACGGAGACCCTGCCGCCTGCGCCTGCAACCACGCCACCGAAGCGGGCGATGCTTGGCTCAACGCAATCGAGCCCTGGTGCACCGAGCCGTCCCAGCCCTCCATCGTCACCCACAGCAGGGTATCCACCGGTGTTTTCGGGGATATCGGAATCGAGGTGCCCATGCTGTGCGGCGAACCAAAGAAGATCCCGCCCGCCGCGCGCAGGCTGCGGGGTTTTCCCACGCGCAGATAGGTCGCTTTCACTTCGCCGATGCAGGCCTCGCACAAGGCCGCGCTGAAACTCTTGATATACCCCGCCGGCCCTTCGTTGCGCGGCGGCTGGGCGCGAAACTCCGCCAGGCGCAGGCTCCACGGCCCGACCGTAACCTCACCGATCTCTCGCTCGCCGAGCCCCGCCTCACCCTTGAACAACGCCTGATCAGCGAAGTACCTGGGCAAAAATACCAGGGGCACCACCACCAGCACCACGTTCAGATGAAACCGCCATTTCAGCCAGTAGCGCCGCAGCGGCGAGCCACTCACCTCGATTGCCTTGCCTCGCTTGAGCGCAGCCGCAGTGGCCTGCAGCGTGCGCTTGCTCCAGATCAGCAGGCCGCTGAGCACCATCACGCTCAGTAGCAGGCCGAAGACAAACCACACCAGCTTCAGCCACAGCCCACCAAAGTCACCGGCATGCAGCGGGCGCATGGATTCGGTGACGAACTCCAGCGCGCGCCGATCCGACAGTGTGTAGGAGGTGATGACGCTGCCGTCGTACGGGTTCAGGTTCGCACTCTGCTGCATCAGCGGATAGGCGCCACGCCCGCGCACCTGCAGGGTGTCATAGGCATTGCCCGGCAGCTTGATGAAGCTCGCCTTGAAGCCGGGCACCTGCGCCGAGAAATTCGCGATGGCCTGTTCCACGCTGATGCGCGCGGGTTGCTCGCCAGGTGCGGCCAGGGGCACCGTCTCCCTCGCGACAAGGCCAATGGCAGGCCGGCTGGAAATGGAGATGTGGTTGTCGGCTAGCACCGCCTGGATCAGAAACCAGAGGCCCGTGACCGAAATGATCGCGATGAACCAGATCGACCACACACCGCTCAGGCGATGGAAGTCGCCCCAGAAAATCCGCGCACCCTGGTTCAAGCGCAGGGTCGGTTTGAAAAAGGCCTTCCAGAAACGCTTGTAGACCACCAGCCCGGTCACCAGCGAGGCCAGCATCGGCAAGGCGAGCAATGACACCAGGTACCAGCCCCAGGGGTAGCCATTACCGAAGGGCACCAGCCACCAGCCGTGCAGCGCACGGGTGAAGCCGCGCACGTCGAACGCCGGGCTCACCCCCTGGATCTTGCCGGTGTAGGGGTTCACATAGAGGTTGCGGGTGCTGTGGTCCGGTTGTACCACCTGGACCTGCAGGGCGAACGAGTCCTGGTCGGGACGCAGGACGTACTGCACGTCCAGGTCGGGGCGGTCGCGATGAATGGCCGCGAGGATCTGGTCGTAGTCGAGCCGGCGGGCGTCTTGCGTCGGCGGGTTGGCACGCATTCGCGGCTTTGCCAGCCATACCAGCTCCTGGCTGACGACTGCCAGGGTACCGGTGACGCAGACGAGCAGGGCAAAGCACCAGATCGGCAATGCCAGCCAGCTGTGGATCAGGAACCATAACTTGGAGCGCGATTTCTTGGACATGACTCAGCCGTCGTCAGGGGAGTGCAAGAAGGACGACGGACCCCTGGCATGAACACCCATGCCAGGGGCCCGAAACCTGCTCAGAACTGCGGTGTGTACTTGACGGTGAACATGACGTTGCGCGGGTCGCCGTAGTAGTTGTTGGACGCCACTGCGGTATAGGACGGAATGTAGTAGACCTTGTCGAAGAGGTTGTTGAAGTTCACCGCCAGGCCGATCTCATCGCTGACCTTGTAGCCGATGCGTGCATTCCAGATCGTGAACCCTGGCGTCTCGAATTTGCGGTCGTAGGCGACGGCGCTGCTCTGGCTGTTCAAGCCACCGCCGACGCTGAAGCGGTTGAAGTCGCCTGGCAATGTGTAGTCGGACCAGATGCGCACCGTGTGCTTGGGGGTCCAGGTGGAGAAGATCTTGCCTTCGTAGGTGTTGTCCTCGATAAACCTGGTGGTGTTGTAGACATAGCTGGCAGACGCTTGCAGGCCAGGCAGCACTTCACCGTTGATTTCAGCCTCCAGCCCCTGGCTGCGCACCTTGCCGGATGCCTCGGAGCAGTTCGAGCCCCCGCACTGGGACTCGGTGTTGAGCATTGTGACGGCGCGGTTCTGGTGGTCGTAACGGAACAGGGCAAGCGAGGTGTTGAGCCGCCCGTCGTTGAGCTCGCCCTTGAGGCCGACTTCATAGTTGCTGCCGGTAATCGGCTCGATCGTGGAGCCGCCCACCCCGATGGCGCTCTGCGGAATGAACACGTCCGCATAGCTGGCGTAGGCCGACCACTCGGGCGTCAGCGCATAGACCAGCCCGGCGTAGGGCGTGACCACGCCATTGTTGGCCTTGTCACTGTTGCTGGGGTAGCTGAAGGCATTGCGATCGTAGATCTGCGAGTCGTACTCGTAGGAGTACCAGCTGGTGCGCCCGCCCAGGATCAGTGTCAGGGGGTCGGTGAGCTTGACGCGCCAGGTGCCGTAAATGCCTTTTTGCACGATCTTGTACTGGCTGTCGGTGCGCGTGCCGCGCGCCGCCAGGCTGTCGTAGTTTTCGTACGGCAGGTGGTTGTCCAGGTCGAAGATGTTGGCGCCTACGCTGCGTACTACGGCCATGGTGTTGTCGCTGGTGTAGCGCGAGTAGTTGCCCCCGAGCACGACTTCCTGATCGAAACCCAGGCCATTGAAGTCGCCGTCCACGAACAGGTCCAGGCCGCGGCTGTGCGAATTGAAGTCTGTCGCATAGCGCCAGTTGGCGACGCCGCTGCCATCGTTCGCCACACCGGTGGGTGTCACGATGTAGGCATAGGTCATTTCGTTGCGTTCGTTGATCGCGACCGCTGCTGTCTTGAACTTCCAGTGGTCGTTGAATCGGTGCTCCAGGTCGACGTAAAGGGCCAGTTGTTCGGTCAGCCCGCGGTTCCAGTCGGAGCCGGTGTACGTCGAGCGGGACAGGCCGATGTCACGTCCGTCGCTGTAGCGTGGCAGGCCGGCGACCATGGGCGTGAAGCGGGTCTTGCGATCACTGATGCCAACGCCCAGGGTGGTGTTTTCCGACAGGTCGAAGTCCAGGGCGCCGTAGACCTTCTGCTCCCATCCGCCAACGTGGTCGATGAACGAGTCGCGGGTGTCGTAGTCGACCACGGCGCGACCGCGCACGGTGCCCGCCTCATTCAACGGGCCGCCGACATCCGCCTGGGTAGCGTAGTGGTCCCAGCTTCCGGCCTGTGCGGTCAGGGTCACGGTGGGCTTGGCCTGGCCGCGCTTGCGCACCAGGTTCACCGCGCCGCCCGGGCTGTTGGCGCCTTGCAGCAGGGCCGCGCCGCCACGCAGCAGTTCCACCCGGTCGTAGAAGGCCGTGGATTCGGTGAGGTAGCTGCCCAGTGCATAGATGCCACGGGTCATGGGCACGCCGTCGTACTGCAGCGATTCGATCTCGAACCCGCGCGAGGTGATGAAGCCACCGGTACCGGGGCTTTTGGCAAAGGTCATGCCCGGTGCGTTGGCGAACAGCTCAGGCAGGTTGGTGATGTTCTGGTCGTCCATGCGCTGGCGGGTCATGACCGTGACGCTTTGCGGGATGTCCTTGAGCTTGTGCTCACTCTTGCCGATGGTGACGGTGCCCGTGGTGTAGGAGCCGGTACCTTCGGTGGTGCTGCCCAGCGTCTGGCCGCTGACGTTGATCGCGCTCAGTTCGAGCGAGCCGTTGCCGGGGTTGGACGCGATCAGCAGGTACACGCCATTGGCCTGGCGTGCCACCTGCAGGCCGCTGCCCACCAGCAGGGTGGCGAAGCCGCCTGCGACGCTGTAGTCGCCCTGGAGGGCGGGGGCGCGGCGGCCCTGGGTGCTCGCGGCATCGAACGACAACACCACCCCGGCGGCGCTGGCAAAGCGGCCCAGGCTTTCGGTCAGCGTGCCGGGCGCGATGTCATAGGCACGGGTTTGCTCGCTGGACGCATGCGCGGCCAGGCCGGCGAGCGGCCAGGCGGCAACGCTGCCCAGGGCGAGGTGGGCCGCCAGGGCCAGTGCGGTGTGTGATCGTTGCATGACGCTCATGTTTCCTTCCCCAGAACACTCAGTTGAACTTGTGGGAGGGAAGGCCGGATGAGCGTCGATGAAAGTGCAAGTAAGTGAAAATTATTTTCATTCGTGGTGCCGGCTGGCTCAGGTGCGCGCCACAACCGTCACCCAGTAGCGCGTGCGGCGCTGTACGGTCAGCGGGAATGCGCTTTGCAGCGCCGTCAGGGCCAGTTCGGTATCGGTGATGGGGAACGCGCCGGAAATCTTCATCTGCGCCACCGCCGGGTCACAGTTCAGTACGCCGGGGCGATAGCGCGCGAGTTGCGCCAGCAGGGTCTGCAGCGGGGTATCGACCGCGATCACGCTGCCTTGCTCCCACGCCGCCACAGCGGCGTCGTTGCTGCGCAGGCTGCCGATCCCGGCCGGGCCGAACGCCACCCGCTGACCGGCATGCAGGCGCAGGCGCTCGATCGGCTGCACCGACACCTCCACGGCCTTTTCCAGCACCGCGACTTCGCTGCTATGGTCGTCGACGCTGACGGTGAAGCGGGTGCCCAGGGCCAGGACGCTGCCGTGGCGGGTATCGACCCTGAAAGGCCGGGCGGCATCGTCGCGGGCGGTGGTGATCAGCACCTGGCCGCGGTGCAGTAGCACACGCCGCTGCTGCATATCGAAATCCACGTCCACGGCGCTGTCGGTGTCCAGCAGCATCTGGCTGCCATCCGCCAGGCGCACGGCACGGCGTTCGCCGACGCCACTGCGGTAGTCGGCGTACCATTGGCGACGGGTGTCGCTGCGCCAGCCCAGCGTCCCGAGGACCCCACCGCCCAGCAGCATGGCCAGGCCGTACAGCACCTGGCGGCGGCTGTTGCCGCTGCCCAGCAAGGTGGAGGCGGCGATACGCCCCGGCAGCCCGGCAAAGCTGTGGCTGACCGCCTGCATGCGTTGCCAGGCCTGGCGGTGCAGCGGGTCGCTGTCGTGCCAGCGTTGCCACGAGGCCTGATCCTCGGCACTGACGGTGCCGGATGACAGTTGTGCGTACCAGCGCGCGGCCTCACGCACCGCCTCGCGTTGGGCGGCGGAGGGGGAGCGGTTCATTCGACGCTTTCCCACTGCATCAGGCAGACATGTTCCATGGCCTTGGCCATGTGGTTGTTGACCGAGCGCAGGGAAATATCCAGGCGCGTGGCGATCTGCGCGTAGGGCAGGCCCTCGAGCTGGGACAGGATGAACACCTCACGCACCTTGGCGCCCAGGCCGGCGAGCATGCGGTCCAGCTCCACCAGCGTTTCGAACATGATTGCCTGCGCTTCGGCGCTGGGGATGTCGGCAAGCGCAATGCTGGCCAGGGTTTCCATGTAGGCCTGTTCGAGCGAGCGACGGCGGAACAGGTCGATCATCAGGCCTTTGGCCACCGTCGACAGGTACTGGCGGGGTGCACGGATTTCCAGTGATGTGCGGGTCTTGAGGAGCTTGACGAACGTGTCCTGCACCAGGTCCGCCGCATCGCAGTGGCTGCCCATGCGCTTGCGCAGCCAGCCGTGCAGCCATGAGCTGTGCTGCGCATACAGCGCGCCGACAGCAGCAGGTAGGGCAGGTGACTCGACCGGCATGATTGCATCTCAAATGGGAATTGGTTGCATTATTATTCGGATCACGAGGAGGTGGCAATATCGGCAGGTGCCAGTGCGACGTGGCAGCGGGGGCGCTGACTCGCCACGAAAGGGTGCTTGCCAGGCGTTCGCCGAGTCATCCGGGATGGCAGCTGAAGGATTTCGCAGGGCGCGAGCAGGGGCGGGGGTGTACGCAACGGTGTGTCGATCGAAAGGCAGGACGTGCGTGGCGCACCGCGCACAGACAACAACACGGCGCATCCCTGCGCCACTTCACATCAGAAACTGTACTTGGCCGTGAGCATCATGTTGCGCGGTGTGCCGTAGGTGTCGCCGCCGTAGCTGGTCGAGTTGGAGATGGACGAGTAGTACTTGCGGTCGAACACGTTGTTGGCGTTCAGCTGCAGGTCCAGGTTGCGGGTCAGCCGGTAGCCGGCCATCAGATCGGTGACGGCGTAGCCACCCTGTTCCAGGCGATAGCTGCCACCGTTGGCCAGCGCCACGTCGTTGTACAGGCGGCTCTGCCACGACACGTTGCCACCCACGCGCAGTTTCTCCAGCGGGCCCTGGAAGCGGTAGGTGGTGGTCAGCTTGAACAGGTGCTCGGGCGTGTCGGTGTCAAAGCGCTGGTTGACGTTCTGCGGGTTGGCGGCGTCCTTGAGGGTGTGCACGCGGGCATAGGTGTAGCCACCGCCCACCTGCCAGTTCTCGGTCAGCGCACCCTGCAGCTCGAAGTCGATACCCTGGCTGCGGATCTCGCCCGAGGCCTCGTAGCATTCGGTCTGCGGGCAGTTCGGCACGAACACCTGCACCGCGCGGTTTTCCTGGTCGATGCGAAACAGCGCCAGGCTGGCGTTGAGCGCACCCTCGAAGTACTCGCCCTTGATGCCCACCTCGTAGTTCTTGCCCACGATCGGCTTGACCGGGGTGCCGGAGGTGCCCTTGCTGCTCTGCGGGGTGAAGATGTCGCTGTAGCTGACGTAGACCGAGTGATGCTCGTCCAGGTCGTAGATCAGCCCGGCATAGCGGGTGACGTTGCGGGTGACCTTGTAGTCGCCGTCGCCATCGCGGTTGTCGTAGTCATACCAGTCCAGGCGCCCGCCCAGTATCAGCTTGAGCGGGTCGGCCAGGCTCAGGCGGGTGGTCAGGTACACGCCATCCTGGGTGGTCACTTCGCGGCTGTTGCCGGTGTGGGTGAAGTTCGGCTTGCCGGCATCGATCGGCCAGTTGGGGTCGTAGGGGGCATAGTTGTGGGTGGTCATGTCGTAGATGCGCTTGCTGGCACCCACCACCAGTTCATGGGTGCGCCCCAGCGCCTCGAAGGGCCCGCTGACAAAGGCATCCACGCCGGCCTGGTTTTCATCGTGGGCCGACTGGTACACGGTGCGTGCCAGCGTGTTGTTGACCCAGCGCGACTGGTACGAGCCGGAGAACAGCGCGTTCTGTTCGGAATAGTTGGCGTTGACCTGCAGCTTCCAGTCGTTGGCCAGGCGCTGGCGTACCTCGGCAAAGACGGTGTTGATCTCCTGGTCCTTGTTCTCCCAGGGGGTACCCGGGTTGTACGAGCGCGGCAGGTTCAGGTGATGGCCATCCAGGCCGACCATCGAGGCGCCCCAGAAGTAGTTGGTCTTGTCCTTCTGGTTGGAGAAGCCGAGGGTCAGGGTGGTGTCGTCGCTCAGGTCCGCCTCGGTGATGGCGTAGAACAGGCCGTGGGTCTCGTCCACGCCATCGACGAAGCTGTTGCTGTCGCGGTAGGACGTCACCACCCGACCGCGCAGGGTGCCGCTGTCGTTGAGCGGGCTGGAGGCATCGACCTCGCCGCGGTAGTCGTCCCAGCTGCCGGCCGCACCGGTGAGGGTGACCTTCTGTTCGGCCAGCGGGCGCTTGCGCACCAGGTTGATGGCAGCCGAAGGGTTGCCCGCACCGGTCACCAGCCCGGTGGCGCCGCGCACCACCTCCACCCGGTCGAACATCGCCAGGTTCGGCTGGGCGCCCACGGTCCAGCCCTGGTAGCCACTGGGGATGCCGTCGTACATCAGGTTGTCGATATCGAAACCGCGCGCCGAATACGTCTGCCGGCCAGGGCCGCTGGAGAAGTCGAGGAACAGCCCCGGGGTGGCCTTGACCACGTCGTTGATGCTGGTCATGGCCTGGTCGTCCATGCGCTGGCGGGTAATCACGGTAACGGCCTGGGGCGTTTCGCGCAGGGTCAGCGGCAGCTTGGTCGCCGTCGACATGGCGCCGGTGGTGTAGGACTGGGTGCCTTCGGTGGTGCTGCCCAGTTGAGTGTTGACGATTTCGGTGGCGCCCAGCTCCAGGGTCGCAGCCTTGGCTGGCTGCGGTGTCGCAGAGCTGTCATCGGCCAGGGCGGGGGTCAGGGTGGCCATGCAGATGGCCATGGCCAACAGATTGCGGGGCAGGCCGGAGCAATGCGGCGGGGTAGGGCGCGACATGAAGGGTTCCAGTGGTAGTGATAAAAATAATACATATGAGAATCGTTACCAAATGATGTGTCAAGGTGTGTCGCAATAAATAGCGGCGTTCTGGCCGATGCCGCGTCCTCTGCTAGGTTTCTAACCATCGCCTTTTGTCACCCCACCCTCAGGCATTCGGGCAAGGAAGCAGCCGGTACGAAGAACAGGCCAACCAGCCCTTCGAAAAGGGCTTCCCGACCGAAGCGACGGCGCGCTGTCTCATCGACGAACTGGTGTTCCAGCGCTACGTACAGTCGTATCTGTGGGCGTGAGTGGGCCTGGGACAACGTTACCCACGGCTCTTCTTCTGAAGAGCCCTAGGTCGATTTCAAATACCGATATAACGTCTGGCGACTGATATCGAAATCACGCGCCAGCCGGGATTTACTTTCTCCCGCGCGGGCGCGCTCAATTAAACTTACAACCTGATTGTCGGACAGTTTCTTCTTTCGACCTCGGTAGGAACCCCGATTTCTTGCAGTTGCAATACCGGCGGCCTGTTTTTCGCGCAGTGCCGCGCGCTCGAACTCTGCAAGTAACTCCATGGCCGCGACGATGGGGCCCGCAACTTCACGGCCGTCATCTCGGAATGTCAGGTTTTCATCCACAAACTTGAGCGTGACCTGTTTTTCGATCAAGCGGCGAATGAAGTTGCACAACTGCTCGGTATTGGCCGAGAGCGAGGCCATGCTGTCCACGATCACGGTATCCCCGCACTGCAGGTAACGCAGCAGCTTTTCAAAGCCTGCGCGGTGGGTGGCCGTGTCTGCAGGGGCATCGTAAAACACCGCGTCGAAGGCATCGGGGCTGGCTGGGCTGGGTACGCTGGCGTCTGGTTTCGGTGAGGCGAGCCGGCAATATCTGATGCGATGCAATCTCATGGTGCCTCCTTGGCAATACTTGTACGGCGTCGTTTTATAACTGTACAACCTGTAACTAAATTAAAAATCCTTACACGTAACTGTCACGCTGAACCCACCCAAAATACACAGTTGCAAAGACTTTTACTTGCCTTATCATTTTGAAGCTTGAAAGGATCTTAACAAGCTTCACGCAAACAGTCGATTTGCGTTTATATAATGCGCGCATGCATTCACCTACCCGTTGTATAGCCCGAACAATTGACGCGGCCGGTTTGTCCTGGCGGGGGATTGTCCGACACAAACAGAGGATGAGGTATGAAAGTCTTGGAGGCAGCAATGGAACTTGAACGCCCCACTACCGATCAGCAAAAGATTGATCATGTTACCCGGCGTATTACCGAACATGGTAATTACCTGCGCCAGCGCTATCCGATCCTGCAACATCAGAATGCGCTGGGCGCAGGTGTCATGGCGGTGTCGCTGATCGGCATGGTGGTGAGTGGGGGGCTCTACCTGCAGGGGTCTATTCCTGCCTGGGGCTGCATTCTGATCAACGCGCTGCTGACCTCGTTCATTCATGAAATAGAACACGATCTGATTCATCGTCTTTATTTCAGAAAACAGCCGCTGGCGCACAATGCCATGATGTTTTTATGCTGGTTGGCTCGGCCGGGAATGCCCAGCCCCTTGTTAAGGCGAAGTTTGCACTTTCATCACCATAAAGAGTCAGGCACCGAGACGGATGTGGAAGCCTGGATCACCACCAGTGGCAGCCCCTGGGGTGTATTGCGGTTGTTGAAACTGGTGGACGGGTTCATCTTCGGTTTTCTCAATGCGGTATTTGCCCCAGGCTGGCGGGAGAAAGTCCGCTTGCTGGTCAAGATCGTCCGGCTCAATACACCCTTCGGGCTGTTGTACTGGGGTTGCTGGTATGTGTTTCTCGGCTACCACCTGTATGCCTGGCTTGGCGCGGTCAGCGGGCACGAGGTGCACAGTTCCGCGACCACCTTGGCGGTAATGGATGTGGTCAACAGTGTGGTCGTGATTCTGGTCGCGCCCAACCTGATCCGGCAGTTCTGCCTGTTTTTCATCAGTTCGAACATGCACTATTACGGTGATGTGGCACCGCGCAATGCGCTGCAGCAAACTCAGGTCATGAACGCCTGGTGGCTATGGCCGTTTCAATTGTTCTGCTTCAACTTCGGCAGCACCCACAGTATTCACCACTTCGTTGTCAGGGACCCGTTCTACCTGCGCCAGATGACCGCGCCTTATGCGCATCAAGTCATGGCCGAGGCCGGTGTTCGGTTCAATGACTTCGGCACCTATAAACGCGCGAATCGTTATTCCCTGGCACACACGCACACGCGCTCGCGTGGATGAACGTTCCATCAACCTGTGTGTTTGAGGGGGCGCCCCAGGGGGCGCAGTCGGTAGTCAGGTTCACGAGCCAACAGTAATGCGTTCGGGTCTGTCAGGCGCCGAGACAATCATTGTCGCCTGGTAGGTCTGCTACGCAGCAACGTCGCTCGGTTACAGGGCAACATTTCAACGACGAGGAAGACGAGGCATGAAATCGCAAGGGATATGTGCCCAGCCCTTCGAGGCGGTCCGGCAGGCCTTCGAAGCGATGTTCGATGATCCGCAGGAGCGGGGTGCCGGGCTCTGTGTGCAGGTGGACGGGGAGCGGGTCGTCGACCTGTGGGCCGGTGTGGCGGACCAGGAGGGCGGCAGGCCCTGGACGCACGACACGCTGGCCAACACCTTCTGTGTTGTAAAACCCTATGTGGCAGTGGCCATCCTGATGCTGGTCGAGGCGGGCCGGCTGGAACTGGATGCGCCGGTGGCCCGCTACTGGCCCGAGTTCGCCCGCAACGGCAAGGCCAGGGTCAGTGTGCGTCAGGTGATGAACCACACCGCCGGCCTGCCGGCGCTGCGGGGCCCCGACCATAACCCGATGATGTATGACTGGGAGCACATGGTGCGGGTGCTGGAAGACGAGCCGCTGTGGTGGGAACCGGGCACCGACCTGGGCTACGGCACCACCACCTTTGGCTGGATTCTGGGCGAGCTGATTCGTCGGGTGGACGGGCGCGACCCCTGCGCCTTCATCCATGAACAGATGCTGGACCCTCACGGCCTGGACGTGCACCTTGGCGTGGACGAGACGCAGTTTCACCGTATCGCTCGCTTCGACAGTGCCTCCGGGCGCGTTGGCGACCCCTACTCGCAAGCGCTGCGCACGGTGGTGAAGAGCGAGCCCTCGCATATCGCCACATTCGCCTTCACCAACCCCGGCATGGTGCCCCGGCGCACCAGTGACCCGCGCTGGTGGGCCTATCGGCAACCGGGGGTGTGTGGCCATGCCACCGCTCACGGCCTGGCCGGATTCTACAGTGCGCTGCTGGCGGGCCACTTCATCGGCCCTGAACTGCTCGACGAATTCACCCGAGAGCACAGTCATGGCATGGATCGGGTATGGATGCGGCCGATGCGCTACGGGCTGGGCTGCATGCTGGAGCAGCAAATCGACCCGGCGGCTACCCACGCCATGGGCCCGGACACCTTCGGCCATATCGGGCTGGGCGGCCCGATCAGCTTTGCCGACCCCGAGCGGCGCGTGAGTTTCGGTTTCGTCACCACGACCTCGGGCGGCCACAGCATGATCGATCCGCGCCCCGGCCGGCTGTCAGCCCTTGTCTATGCGGCGCTTTGAGCGCGGCGCCAGCGTGCAGCGGCAGTTGCGCGCGGGTGGCGTCGCTCACCTCGAGCCAGCCGGGATGTCCCGCGGCTGATCCACATCCCTGATGACACCCGCATCCTCCACCGGCACCTGGACGCAGGCGTCGTGCGCGCCGCGCACGATGTCCTTGCCGCCCTGATCGCCCTGCAGGCATGCCAGGGCCGGCCAGAACTGTCGACCGAAGATCACCGGATGCCCACGCACCCCGTGATGCAGCGGCAGCACGATCTGCCGGGCGTTGCACAGGGCCTTCAACTGCTTGAGCGTCTGCCCCTGCACCCAGGGCATATCGCCCAGCAACACCGCCACGGCCGGGGCCTGTGACTGTTCCAGGGCACGCACCCCGGCTGCCAGGCTGCTGCCCATGCCCTGGTCGGCCTGCTCGGCCCACAGAACCCGTACCCGCCCGTCAATTGCCAGGGTCGCGGGATCGTCCCCGGGCCTGAGTACCACCCGGACGTCGTCGAACGCCTCCAGTGCCCGTGCCAGCGTGGCTGCCAGCAGCGTTTGCCCCGACGCCAGCCGTGCCAGGCGCTTGTCGCTGCCAAAGCGCCTGGCACGGCCTGCAGCCAGCACCAGGGCGATGCAGTCACCCTGGGTGCGCACAACACGACGCCTGAGTCAGTGGCGGGTGCTCCACCCGGGGCTGGGTCGGCCCCGCGCCGACAGCGCCGGGCAGGGGTACGCCGTTCTTCACCGCCAGCACCTCGGCCATCACGCTCACCGCAATCTCCCCTGGGGTCTTGCTGGCGATGTAGAGCCCGATGGGCCCATGCAGGCGCCGCAGCGATTCCGGCGTCTGGCCAAAATGCCCGATCAAGCGCTGGCGGCGGCTCTCGCTGTTGCGCCGCGAGCCAATCGCCCCGATGTACATCGCCGGCCCGCGCAGCGCTTCGATCAGCGCCAGGTCATCCAGCCTGGGGTCATGGCTCAGGGCAATCACGCAGGTGCGAGCATCCACCGCAAACGCGCGCACTACGTCGTCCGGCATGCCCATCAGCTTCTCTACCCCGGCGACCATCCACACGTCCATGTGCTCGGGCCGCGGATCACACACCGACACCTTGAACCCGTTGAACAGCGCCATCACCGCCACGTACTCGGCCAGCACACCGGCGCCGATCAGCAGCATCCGGTAAGCCGGCCCCAGCGGGTTGCTCAGCCGCTGCCCATCGAAGCTGAACGGTGCATGGGGCTGGTCGGCCTGCACCGTCACCTCGCCCGAGGCCAGGTCAAGCTCGCGGCGCATCAGTACTCCCTCATCAAGCAGCGCCAGCAAACGGCCCAGCGCCTGCGCGCAGGGTGCGAACTCCAGCACCAGTTCCAGGGTGCCGCCACATGGCAGGCCGAACCGGTGCGCCTCGTCCGCACTCACGCCGTAGCGCACCACCTGTGGCGCGCCGCCGGGTATCCCCGGCCCGCCATGGAGGCTGCTGTACCGGTCAATCAGGTCGTCCTCGATGCACCCGCCCGACACACTGCCCACCGCGCGCCCGTCCTGCCTGAGCACCATCATCGAGCCCACCGGTCGCGGCGACGAGCCCCAGGTGCGCACCACGGTGGCCAGCAGGCAGCGCTCGCCGCCGGCAAGCCACTCCCGGGCAGTTCGCAGCACCAGCAGGTCAATGCTTTCCATGGGGTGTCCTCGACAGGCGTTGCAATGGCATGGGGGCTTCCTGGTAGTGATGCTCAACGCATCTGCAAGATGATCGGGTTGCTGCTGGCCGGCCCGGTGTGCTCGCGCAGCTTGCCCACCGCCTTGGCCTCTACCGCGCCACCGTGATTGCCCCAGGTGCTGCGCACAAAACTCAGCACCTCGGCGATCTCCCGGTCCGACAGCTGTTCGCGAAATGCCGGCATGCGGTAGGCGTCCGGCACGCCCGCGGCGACGATGCGCTGCGAGCCGTTCAAGGTGATGTTGATGGCCGATGCGTCCTCCCTGGCCAGCGCCGAGGTGGCGCCGGCCAGGGGTGGCATCCACTCGGCCTGGCCGCGCCCGTCCAGGCCATGGCAGGTCGCGCAGCGGCTCACGTAGGTGTGGGCGCCGGGGGCCGTGGATGCGGCCGACAGCTCGCTCGCCTGGTACTGCCATGCCGGCCCGTCGCGGCTGGGGTCGCCGGGCAGCGACTTGAGGTAGTGCGCGATCGCGCCCAGGTCTTCGTCGCTCATGAACTGCGTGGAATTGTTGAACGCCTCGGTCATCGAGCCGTACACCACCGCGTGCCGGTTGCGCCCGTGCTTGAGGAAGCTGACGATATCCGCCTCGTTCCAGCGCCCAAGCCCGGTGTTGGGGTCGTTGCGCAGGCTCGGCGCATACCAGCCATCCAGCAGCCCGCCGGCCAGGTACGTCTTGCTGGCCTCGCTCAGGCCCTTCTCGTTGAAGGCCAGGCCGCGCGGCGTATGGCAACTGCCGCAGTGGCCCGGCCCCTGCACGATGTAGGCGCCGCGGTTCCACTGCGCATCCTGGTCCGGCTTGGCCGGGTAGGGCGCGGGGTCGGTGAACAGGCCGTTCCACAGCGCAATCGGCCAGCGCAGGTTCAGTGGCCAGGGGATTTCGCTGGGCTTGTTGGCCTGCGCCGCCGGGCTCACCCCGTGCATGAAGAAGGCATACAGCGCGCGGATATCGTCGTCACTGAGCTTGGCGTACGAGGGGTAGGGCATGGCCGGGTACAGCCGGCGACCGTCCGGGGTCACCCCATGGCGCACGGCGCGGTCGAAGTCGGCCAGGCTGTAGGCGCCGATGCCGGTGGCGCGGTCGGCAGTGATGTTGGTGGCGTAGATCGCGCCCAGCGGGGTGGCCATCTTCAGCCCGCCGGTAAACGGCGCCGCCTCTGGCAGGCTGTGGCAGGCCACGCAGTCGCCCAGCCGCGCCAGGTACTCGCCGCGTTGCACCAGGGCCGGGTCTGGCGGTGCGGCACTGGCCTGGGCAGCGAAGGGCGACGCCGGCGTGCGGGTCACGTACCAGGCCAGCACGGCTGCGATGACGAGGCACAGCAGCGCGAAACAGCCCAGCGTTGTTGCGAGTCGACTCTTGGTCATGTGCGCGATGTCCCTGATCGAGGCCTAGCTGAAGGTGTAGCGCGACAGCGGCATGCTGCGGATGCGCTGGCCGGTCAGGTGCGCCACCGCATTGGCCACCGCCGGGGCCACCGCCGGCAATGGCGGCTCGCCGATACCGCCCATCTTCGCGCCGCTCTCGACGATGCGTACATGCACCCGCGCCATGCGCTGCGCCGACAGGATCGGGTACAGGTCATAGTTGCGCGCGCGCGGCTGGCCGTTCACGTACACCGCTTCCTCCACCAGTGCCTGCGACAGCCCCAGCGACACCGCGCCATTGACCTGCGCCTCGATGATCGCCGGGTTGACGATGCTGCCGGGGTCGATGGCCTCCCAGATATCGTGCACCTTCACCTGGCCCTGCTCGATGGACACCTCGGCGATCACCGCCGCCTCCGAGCCGAACGGCGAGGCCATGGCCACACCCCGAGCGCGCCGCGAGCCGTCCTCGGCGGTGAACGGGCCACGCTTCCAGCCACCGGACAGATCGCCCACCGCCTGCAGCAGGTTGGTCAGGCGCTGGTTGTCGCGCAGCAGGTGCAGGCGCAGTTCGAACGGGTCCTGCTTGCCCTTGTCGGCCAGCTCATCGAGGAACGCCTCATAGAAGAAGTCATTCAGCGAGTTGCCCACCGAACGCCAGTAACCGAGCATCGCCGGGCCTTTCACATAGACCTGGGCGATACGTTTGCTGGGGATGGCGTAGGCCTTGCCCGACAGCCCTTCGAGTGCCGTGGGGTCGATTTTCTCGCCCTGCTTGCCGGCGATGGCTTCGGTGGGGCCTTCGGTGGCGCTGACTGCCTCGATGGCCACCGGCAGGCCCTGGGCGTCGAGTGCGGCGCGGAACTTGACCACGGCCATGGGGCGCAGCACGTCACGCAGAAACTCCTCTTCGCGGCTCCAGATCAGCTTGACCGGGCGCCCGACTGCCTTGGCCAGCAGGATCGCCTGCGGGTAGGGGTTGGCGCTGTCGTACAGGAAGTGGCGGCCGAAAAAGCCGCCCAGCAGCGGCGAGTGCAGGGTGATCTGTGACGGGTCCAGGCCGGTGCGCTTGGCCATGTCGGCGCGGAACATGTCGGGCGCCTGGTTGGGCAGCCACACCTCCAGCGTGCCGTCGGGGTTGAAGCGCGCCAGGGCCGAAGGCGGCTCCAGCTGTGCATGGTTGAGGAACTGGTTGTGGTAGGTGGCCTCCACCTGGGTGGCGGCGTCGGCAAAGGCTTTGCCGAAGTCGCCTTCATTCTCCTCGTCGCGGGCCGGGCCGGTGGCCGCGGCCAACTGGTCGCGAAAGGCGTCGCTGGAAAAGTCCGCAGGCATCTGGCGCACCTTCGCGTCGGCCGATGCCTCCAGCCACTGCACCTGCACGGCCTCCACCGCGCGCTTGGCGTGCCACCAGCGCTCGGCCACCACGGCCACCGCACCGGGCAGCCGATGCACCGAATGCACGCCCTTCATGGCTTTCACCTGCGCCTCGTTGCGCAGCTCGCCCACGCGCATGCCCAGGCGCGGTGCATGCTGCACCGCGGCATGCAGCATGCCGTCGACCTTCACGTCGATGCTGTACACGGCCTTGCCGGTGGACTTGTCATAGGCGTCCACCCGTTGCACCGGCTTGCCGATCCAGCGGAACTGGCTGGGGTCGCGCAGCGTCACGCTGGCAGGGTCTGGCACGGGCAGGTCCATGGCCTGGGCTGCCAGTTCGCCATAGCCCAGCGTGCGCCCCGACGCGGCGTGTATCACCCGGCCGGGCTCGGTGCTCAGGTCGCCCACCGGCACGCCCAGGCGCTCGGCAGCGGCCTGCAGCAGCATGGCGCGGGCCAGGGCGCCGAGGCGGCGCATGGTCGGGTAGCTGGTGCGCACCGACATGCTGCCGCCGGTGATACGCATGCCGTTGTCCATCACCACGTACTGCTCGCCGGGCGGTGCGCTGTCGATCAAAAAGGTGGCGGGGTCGGCATCGAGCTCTTCGCCCACGATCTGCGCCATGGCCGTGAAGATGCCCTGGCCGCCCTCCATGAACGGGCTGAGCAGGCGGATGCGGCCGTCCGGGCGGATCTCCAGAAAGGCCGGCACCTGGGTGCCGGGCGCCGCTGCGTTGCCCGTGGCGGCCTGCACACGGCTCAGGCCCAGGGGCAGGCCGAAGCCCAGCACCAGTGCGCCCACTGCCGTGCCGGCGCTTGCCAGCAGAAAGCTGCGGCGCGAGATATTGACCGGCTCGCCCACAGGGAAGGGCTGGGCCACGCCGGTAACACGCAGGCTGTCGTTCATCAGGCGTTCTCCTGCGCGGCGGCCACGTCGTGCACGGCGGCATGGATGGCGTTGTAGGTACCGCAACGGCACAGGTTGACCATTGCGGCAGCAATCTGGGCATCGCTCGGGTGCGGGGTGTGCTTGAGCAGGGCGGTGGCCGCCATCACCTGGCCCGACTGGCAGTAACCGCACTGGGCCACCTGGTGCTTGACCCAGGCGCTGACCACGCGCTTGCCCACGGCGTCGGCCTCCACGGCTTCGATGGTGGTGATTTCGCGCCCCACCACGCCGGCCACCGGGGTCACGCAGGCACGCACCACGGCGCCGTCCACCAGCACCGAGCAGGCGCCGCACTGGGCCAGGCCGCAGCCGTACTTGGTACCGGTCAGGCCCAGGTCATCGCGGATCACCCACAGCAGGGGTGTGTCCGCGTCAGCATCGACCTCGTAGGTCGTCTGGTTGATTCGCAGTTGCATGGCTCACCCGTCATCAGTCGGTCAGGTCTTGATTTCTTATGGGCGTGGCCGTGCGCAAGGCGCAGGCCACCCATAGACGCTAGCACACGGGGCGGCGGGGGCCGTTGAAGGGGCGGGTCAGGTGACGATCAGCAGGGGCTGGCCAGGTCCAGCTTGGCCACGATGGCGCCGGTGAAGAAGTCCACAACCTCGCCACGATGGCTCAGCACGTGGTCGCCAAACCAGTCAGCGGCCAGTCGCGCCTTGGGCATGATGGTGGTCTCGGCATGGCCGGTGGCGGTTGCGATGATGAGATTGCCGGCGAGCGTGGAGCTGTCGGTGGGCGAGGTCGGCAGGCACAGGTGGCTGCCGGATTCGTTGAACAGGATCCGGCCCGAGCCGACATGGCCATACGCACTGACGTCCCTGGTCCATACCGTTGCGCCCTCGCGGTCGCAGCACAACAGCCGGTTGTTTTCCCCGGTCACGAACAGGTACTGCCCGTCGCGGGAAAAGCGCAGGCTGCGCACCTTTGCCTCCAGCGGCACGCTGACCCTGCCGATTTCGCCGCTGGCGCAATCGACCGTCAGCACGCCATTGTGGGCACGCTCGTCGGGGGCCCAGAGCCTGCCCTGCAGCGGGTCGATGCTGCCGAACCTGGCGTCCACGTCACGCTCCACAGGGTCGCTGTGTTCACCGCTGTCCAGGTCGATGATCACCGGGCGTTTCTTGCCATTGGCCACGCTGACCAGCGCGTAGCGGGCGCTGGGGTCGAAGCGTGCCCAGTACGACAGCAGGTTCTGGGTTGCATGCAGCGGCGCGCCGTCGTGCACAAGGTTCAGCCGCGAGCGGCTTGCCCCGCGCACCACCAGCCACTTGACCCCGCTCAGCGCGATGCGGCGTTGGTCGCGTGCGATGTCCCACACGCTGTCGTCGGGCTGGGCGAAAGTCGGCCGGCTCAGGGTGCCGGTGTCGGGATGGTACTGCACGAGGCAGGGCGGGCGAACGGTGTCGTCCTTGTCGAAGAACACCAGGCGGCGCGGTACATCGATGTACATTGGAACTCCCAGGGCCAGCGTGCGAAACGATGCAGGATAAAGCCTGATTGCGCTGGGCAAAAGCACTTGCTCATGACAGTTCTGCCAGGCAGCGCTCCAGGATATCCAGCCCACGCTCCAGCACGTCTGCCTCGGCGGTCAATGGCGCCAGCAACCTGATGATGTGCCGCGCCTTGCCCGCCGGCATCAGCAGCAGCCCGGCCGCGCGTGCCTTCTCCAGCACCTCGGCCAGCTGCGCGGTGGCCGGCTTGCCTTGTGGCGTGACCAGCTCGATGCCGCGCATGGCGCCCACACCGGTCAGGCGCCCGAGGTACGGCGTCAACCCGCGGGCCTTCCACGCTTCATACCGCCCGACGATGGCGCGCTCCTGCAACTCGCCCCAGGTCGCCAGGTTGGCATCGCTCATCAGTTCCAGGGTCGCCAACCCTGCCGCACAGGCCAGCGGGTTGCCCGAATAGGTGCCGCCCAGGCCACCCTTGGGCAGGCTGGCCATCAGCTCGCGCCGGCCTACCACCGCTCCCAGCGGCACGCCGCCGGCAATGCTCTTGCCCAACAGCAGCAGGTCCGGCTCGATGCCCAGCCGCGGGAAGCCGAAGCGCTGGCCGGTGCGGCCAAAGCCCGACTGGATCTCGTCGATGATGATCAGGATGCCGTGTGCATCGCAGAACGTGCGCAGGGCCTGGGCAAAGGTGGGGTCCATTGCCAGGAAGCCGGCTTCGCCCTGCACCGGCTCGAAGATGAAGCAGGCCACTTCGTTGACGTCGATCTCGACGCTGAACAGGCGCTCCAGCGCCTGCATCGCCTGCTCGCCGGTCACGCCGTTGTCGGCGCTGGGGTAGGGCAGGTGGAACACCGGGCCGGGCAGCACGCCGACCTTCTGCTTATAGGGTGCCACCTTGCCATTGAGGTTGAGCGTGGCCAGGGTACGTCCGTGGAAGCCGCCATCGAAGGCCACCACCGCCGTACGCCCGGTGGCGGCGCGGGCCACTTTCAAGGCGTTCTCCGCCGCCTCGGCGCCACTGTTGGTGAGCATGCCTGCCATCGGGTAGCTCAGTGGCACGAACGCCTCCAGGCGTTGCATGAACTGCACATAGGGCCCGTGCGGGACGGCGTTGAACGCCGCATGGGTCAGTTGCGTGGCCTGGTGCTGGATGGCGCTGACGATCGCCGGGTTGCAATGCCCCAGGTTGAGTACGCCGATACCGCCCACGAAGTCGATGTAGTGCTTGCCATCGGTATCCCACACCTGGGCATTGCGCCCGTGTGAAAGTGTAATGGGATGCACAATGGAAAGAGATCGGCTGATTGTTTCGTGCGTCATGGGCAAGTACCTGGGTGACGGAAGTTTTTATATATCTAAGCCAACATCCGGCAAACGCCACAAGCGAAATAAAGTCGAGCAATCATTCCGTCAAATCGTGATCCTGCCCTGTATCCACTCGACGAACGCCTTCACCTTCGGCACCTGCGCCGCATGCTCGGCATGGGCGATGAAGTGCGCGCCCTCGCTGGGCATGGTGTGCGCCCAGGCCACCACCAGCTTGCCCTCGGCCAGTTCTTCGGCCACCAGGTAGCGTGGCACCAGGGCGATGCCGCAGCCGGCCTGGGCCGCGCGGATGCACAGGTAGAAGGTGTCGAAACGCGGCCCGTGGTAGCTGTGCTGGGACTGCAGGTCCTGCTGCAGGAACCACTCGTGCCAGGCCTCCGGGCGCGAGGTGCATTGCAGCAACGGGTGGCGGGCGAGGTCTTCGGCGCTGCGTGGCAGCGCTGCCGCGATCAGCTCGGGGTGACACACCGGCACCACCTCTTCATGGAACAGCTCGATGCAGGTGGCCCCCGGCCAGGTGCCCTGGCCGAAGAAAAACGCGATGTCGGCCTTGTTGTTGAGCAGGTCGAAGGGTTCCAGCTCGCTCTTGATGTCCAGATGGATGTTCGGGTGCTGCCGGCTGAAACCGTGCAGGTTGGGCACCAGCCAGCGTGCGCCGAAGGTGGGCTGGGTGGCCACGGTCAGCACCTGGGTCTCGCCGCCGTAGGTCAGGATGTAGCGGCTGGAGATGTCCAGCTGGGTGAGGATCTTGTTCACCTCGGCCAGGTACAGCGAGCCTGCAGGTGTCAGGTGCAGGCGCCGGCGCACGCGCTGGAACAGGTTGTGGCAGAGCATCTCCTCGAGTTGCGCCACCTGCTTGCTCACCGCGCTCTGGGTCAGGTGCAGCTCCTGCGCGGCGCGGGTGAAGCTCAGGTGGCGGGCCGCCGCTTCGAAGCATTGCAGGGTGGTGGTGGAGGGCATCAAACGCTTGGACATCGAGGGCACCGGGCAGATGAAAAGGACTGAGTTCATTCCATGGAGGAATCATGTGGTGATAAAAGGTCGTTTGTAAGCAGCCTGTTCGCAGATTAATACTGACCTGCGTCAATCATTTCAACTGCTAGTTTCGATGCCCCGAGGGACCGGGAAAAGTGCGTCTGAAACTTATCGAAAAGAGGCCGATCAGTACCCGTTACATTACGTTTGATGCCCAAAAAACAATAACGGCTCCTTACATTTCTGCTGCCGCACACTTTCCATGAAGACCTTGGCCTGACCTGCGCGGTCATCGCGCAACCAGGTGCAGCAGGCATTGGCCAGAGAGGCAACCATGTCGTCCCTACAAGAAAAACCGCAACGCTCGCTCAAGCACGGCCTGACCTCGCGTCAGGTCTCGATGATCTCCATCGCCGGCATCATCGGCGCCGGGTTGTTCATCGGTTCGTCCAACGCCATCGCCAAGGCCGGTCCGGCCATCCTCATCTCCTACATGATTACCGGCCTGCTGGTGCTGCTGGTGATGCGCATGCTCGGCGAAATGGCCATCGCCGACCCCAACAGCGGCTCGTTCTCCACCTACGCAGGGCGGGCCATCGGGCCATGGGCAGGCTTCACCATCGGCTGGCTGTACTGGTGGTTCTGGGTACTGATCATTCCGGTCGAGGCAATCGCCGGTGCCGACATCCTGCACGCCTGGTACCCCGACGTGCCGTCCTGGGCCTTTGCCTTCCTGATCATGATCGTGCTGTCGTGCAGCAACCTGATCAGCGTGAAGAACTTCGGCAAGTTCGAGTACTGGTTCGCCCTGGTCAAGGTGGTGGCGATCATCGGCTTTTTGGTGGTGTGCCTGATGGGGGTGAGCGGTGTATGGCCGCTGGCGCAGACCTCGGGCGTCGAGAACCTGTGGTCCAATGGCGGCTTCATGCCCAACGGCTTCGGCGCCGTGCTGGCCGGCGTGCTGGTGACCATCTTCTCGTTCTTCGGTGCCGAGATCGTCACCATTGCCGCCGACGAAACCGCCAACCCGAAAGACAAGATCCGCCGCGCCACCAACCTGGTGGTGTACCGCATCGCGATCTTCTACGTGTTCTCGATCTTCTTCATCGTCGCGCTGGTGCCGTGGAATGACCCGCGCCTGCTGCAGGTGGGTTCGTTCCAGCGCGCGCTGGAAATCCTCAACGTGCCGGGTGCCAAGTTTCTGATCGACGTGGTGGTGCTGGTGGCGGTCACCAGCTGCATGAACTCGGGGCTGTATACCGCTTCGCGCATGCTCTATTCACTGGGCGCACGGGGTGAGGCGCACCCGCTGACCAAGCGTATTTCCGGCAGTGGCGTGCCCACCGTGGCGGTGCTGTTGTCGACCCTGGCCGGGTTTGTCGGTTGCTTCGTGAACTTCGCCTTCCCGGGCAAGGTGTTCGGCTTCCTGCTGTCGACCACCGGGGCCATCGCGCTGCTGGTGTACCTGGTGATTGCCGTGTCGCAGCTGCGCATGCGTGCCATCGTCGAGCGCGAGGGCACCGAGCTGGCGTTCAAGATGTGGCTGTTCCCGTGGCTGACCTGGCTGGTGATCGTGGTGATTTCGCTGGTGCTGGGCTACATGCTGTTCAGCCCCGACTACCGCTACGAGACCTTGATGACGGCGGCGGTGACGGCGTTGATCCTGGGCATCGCGTTCTACCGCAAGCGGGCGCGTATCGAGCATCAGCCGCAGGCGATGACCGAGCAGGGTTAGCGAGCGCTGCGCACTCGATCGCCGGCAAGGCCGGCTCCTGCAGGATCATCGTGACTCCTGCAGGAGCCGGCGAAGACGTCGCCACAGGCCTCAGCCGAAAATGTCGCGCACGCTGCTGCGATAGAACTCGAACGCCGCCAGCGCCCCATCCACCGCCTGGCGCTCCTGTTCCTCACTCAGCACCAGTGCATCGATCAACCCCACGAACTGGCGCCACTGCAGCGCACGCCCGTCCGGGTGCGGCGCCAGATGCCGGGCGCCACGCTGCGCGCCCAGCCCCAGTTGCTGGGTCTGCCTGAACAGAAACGCCGCCCCCAGGTTCGAGCCCTCGCTGCAGTACAGCCAGCCCAGTGCTTCAGCTGGCGCAGACAGCTGCACAGGGGCCGGTACACCGGGCACCGGCAGGCCAAGGTCGCGCAGGTCGGCCTGCACTGCCTCGAACCGCGACAGCGCCGCCAGCCCGGGCAATGTGCGGTTCAACTGCGCATCGCCATACAAGGCTTGAAGGCTGCCATGAAAGCGGTGCTGCACTTGCAGAAACAATGCATAGCGCTCGCGGCTCTCGAACGGTCGAACGCCCAGCACCAGCGTATCGACACTGTCGTGCTCGCGGCGGCTGGCGGCCTTGAGGCGTTGGCAGCGGCCGGTTTCGGGCGCAGGGGAGGCGGGGGCATTCATGGTCGGGGTCTCATGTCGGCAGTGAGCAGGCATTGGTAATGCCAATGCCTAGACTCTCTCGCGCCATCGTCGTTCCGTGCAGCACCCGGCCTGCCAGGCGAGCGTCTTCAATGCGTGGATCTGCAATGGAATCTTCATCCCGGGGCATTCGTCTCTGAACTGCATTCGTGGGCGTTATGGCCGGCGGATGCTTGCATGCGCTCCAGGTACGGTCAAGCGCCGCGCAGGGCGGGTAGATGCGGGGTTGAGCAGGGATGTCGAGCAGGCCCCTGCACCCGCAGCGCGGGCGCAGGGGCTGCCAGGTTCATGCCGGTGCGGCGGCTGTCTTGACTGCCCGCGGCTTGCGCAGCTGTTCCAGGCGTGAACCGCTGTAGGTGGTCTCGCGGAAGAACTTCCAGCGCCCGAACAGGCAGTACACGTGCGCCACGCGTCCCTGTTCGTGATAACCCATGCGCAGGTGCAGCTTCATGGCCGGTACGTTGTGCGTCTCGACCACGTCCACCACCTTGTTGCAGCCCTGGGCCTGCATGGCCGCCCACAGGTTGACCTGGGCATCCACCGACAGGCTGGTGCCGAAGTACGACGGGGTCATCTCGCCGCCGAACTCGAAGAACTCGCCCTCCTTGACCGGGAAGGTGCAGCCGTAATAGTGACGGTCCAGGTAGTCGCGCTTGCTGCCCCAGATGAACGCCACCGCATTGTCGGCATCGTCCAGGTACATGTGCCCGGTGTGGCCTTCGCGGGCAAGCTCGGCCATGGTTTGCACACGGTCGCCGAAGTGGCGGGCAAAGGCGACGGCGTTGTCCTCGGTGATGGTCACCAGGCGCACCGGCTTGTGCGGTCGCAGGTTGTGCGGCGGTACCGCACTGACCAGGTCGCGCTCCATCCACAGCAGTTCCCAGTGATAGAACACATGGCGTTCCCAGAGGGTTCTGGCGACGCGGCGCAGGCCTTTTCTTCTGATCTTGTCGCGCACGTTCTGCAAAGCACCCATGGTGCCTCCTTGCCGGATAGGGCGGATGAAACGGTGGGTTTGATGAAATCTTTTTCATGGTATAGCCCAGCGTTTTGACGGCGTGTCAAAAAGCCATCGCAGTGGTTGTTTCAAAATATGTGTAACAAGGGTGAACTGCTCTACACCGGTGGTTACCGGCATAGAGCAGTTGATCGGAAAGGTCTGACGCTTTTTTGACGATTTAATGGCGCCTGAATCAAGGCGCGGTTCTGCTCAGGCGATGAAGGTGTCAGGGGCCCGTGGCCGGGCCCGCGGCGCCAGGTGAGCGAGGCGCTTGCCGCTGTAGTGGGTGGTGCGCGAGAACCGCCAGCAACCGAACACTCTGTAGGCGTGGGTGATGCGACCCTGTTCCTGATAATCCAGCTGCAGGTGCATCTTCACCGCCTGCACGTTGTCCAGCGCCACCACATTGACGATGCGCGTACACCCCTTGGCCAGCATGGCGGACCACAGGTCAAGCTGGGCCTGGGTCGACAGGCCCGTACCGAAGTAGGCGCGGTCGACTTCCCCGGCAAACTGGAAGTATTCGCCCGGCTGCACCGGGAAGGTGCAGCCGTAGTAATGGCGGTCGTGGTAATCGCGGGTGCTGGCCCACACCATCGCCACCGCGTTGCCGTGGCTGTCCACGTACATGTGGCCGGTGTGGCCCTGTTCGGCGAGGTCGGTCATGGCCTGCACCTGGCCAGGGAAGTAACGGCTGAAGGCCTCGGTATTATGGGGTGTTATCGCTACCAGGTGCACTGGCGGGCAGGTGCGCCTGCGTTGCGCGGCGACGGGCGCAAGGGGGCTGCGCTGCAACCACACCAGTTGCCAGTGCGAGAAGATGTAGCGGCGCCACAGCGGGCGAAGCGCACGCAGCAAGCCTTTTTGTCTGATGCGCTGGTGGGCGATTTCGATCAATTGCATGAGAACTCCGACAGGTTTTATTCCAGGAGCTCCGATTAGGCGTCCACCGGCAGTTGCATGCCATCGGCCTTCTCTACAGCCCCGGTAAGCTGAAGGTCATGCGCGCTGCATGACCTTGCAACCCGGGGCGTAGGCGCTCAGGCGTCGGTGTCGTGCAGCTGCGGCGCCGGCTCGCTGTCGGCCTTGCGTCTGGCCCGCGGGGCCAGGTGGGCCAGGCGCGAGCCGCTGTAGTGGGTCACGCGGGAGAAGTACCAGCGCCCGAAGAACCTGTACGCGTGGGTGATGCGACCCTGTTCGTGGTAGTCCAGGTGCAGGTGCATCTTGACTGCCTGTGCGTTGTCCAGCGCCACCACCACCACGATACGCGTGCAGCCTTTGGCGAGCATGGCCTCCCACAGCTCGGTCTGCACCCGCGTGGACAGGCCGGTGCCGAAGTAGGCGCGCTCGACTTCGCCGGCGAACTGGAAGTATTCGCCGGGCTGTACCGGGAAGGTGCAGCCGTAGTAGTGCCGGTCGTGATAGTCACGGGTGCTGGCCCACACCATCGCCACCGCGTCACCGGCTTCGTCCAGGTACATGTGGCCGGTGTGGCCTTCGCGTGCAAGGTCGTTCATGGCCTGCAACTGGCCGGGGAAATGGCGCGCGAACGCGTCGGTATTGCTCGGGGTGATCTGGACGAGCCGCACGGGAGGGCAGGGGCGGGTGCGTTGTCGAGGCACCCTGGCCAACGGGTCGCGGTCCAGCCACACCAGTTGCCAGTGCTGGAACACGTGGCGTTGCCACAGCGGGCGCAAGGCGCGACGCAGGCCTTTTTGTCTGAGACGTTGGAGCAGTTGCGAAACTAGGCGCATACGGCCTCCTGGCAGATCCGGTACTCAAGGGACCCCGATTAGGCGTGTGTCGGTAAACCCTGACCATCGGACAATGCTGCAGCCCTTGTCAGGCTTTGCACTACTACGGGCTCATGACAAAGACACTGCATGTCCGTGGCAAGTTTCATCGGTGGGGCCGGCGCGGCGCGGCGAGCGTTATTGTCGCCCCCCCGACGCATGACGTACCATCGGGCCTGCGACCCGCACCTACCTATAACAACCTTCTGCAGCGCAACACCCAGGCCGCCGGCCCAGGGGTGGCTTTTGCCTGCGCGCCTTTTGCCGCGCAGGTTTCATTGAACCCAGGGTCGCGTCTGACGCGCCCGCCCCGGAGCCTTGCCCCGTCCGATGAACAACCCCGCAGATACCCGTAATGGCAGCTGGCTCAGCGTTTTCGCGCTGGCCCTGGCTGCATTCATCTTCAACACCACCGAGTTCGTGCCGGTGGCCCTGCTCAGCGATATCGGCCGCAGCTTCGACATGCCCACCGCCCAGGTCGGGCTGATGCTGACCATCTATGCCTGGGTGGTGTCGCTGGCCTCGCTGCCGATGATGCTGATGACCCGCAACATCGAGCGGCGCAAGCTGCTGGCGTTCCTGTTCGTGCTGTTCATTGCCAGCCATGTGCTGTCGAGCATGGCCACCAGCTTCGGCATGCTGCTGTTCAGCCGCATCGGTATCGCACTGGCCCACGCGGTGTTCTGGGCCATCACCGCGTCGCTGGCGGTGCGGGTGGCGCCGCCGGGCAAGCAGGCCAAGGCCCTCGGGGTGCTGGCCACCGGCACCACCCTGGCCATGGTGCTGGGCATTCCGCTGGGGCGAGTGGTGGGCGAGGCGCTGGGCTGGCGCACCACCTTCATGGGCATCGCCGGGGTCTCGGTACTGACGTTGCTTTGGCTGATGCGCTCGCTGCCGCGCCTGCCCAGCCAGAACTCCGGTTCGCTGCGCAGCCTGCCGATGCTGCTCAAGCGGCCGGCGCTGCTCTCGGTGTATGCGTTGGTGGTGCTGGGCATCACCGCGCAGTTCACCGCCTACAGCTACATCGAGCCGTTCAGCCAGCAGGTCGCGGCGATGAGCGGCGAAATGACCACCATCCTGCTGTTGCTGTATGGCGGGGCGGGCATCTTCGGCTCGATCCTGTTCAGTCGCTACAGCGAGCGTTTCCCGCGGGGGTTCGCGATTGGCGCCATCGGCGCCATCGCCCTGAGCCTGTTGCTGCTGGCCCCGCTGGCAGTCAACCCGACCCTGCTCTGCGCGCTGAGCATGGTGTGGGGCATGGCGATCATGTGTTTCAGCCTGGCCCTGCAATCGAAGGTACTGGTGCTGGCTTCGGATGCCACCGACGTGGCCATGGCCATGTTCTCGGGGCTGTACAACGTGGGCATCGGTGGCGGGGCATTGCTGGGCAGCCTGGTCAGTACCCACATGGGCCTTGGCGACATCGGCCTGGTGGGCGGCGCGGTCGCGGTCAGCGGCCTGGTGCTGTGTTGCGTGACAACCTACCGCTATGCCGGGGTGCTGGGCGCCGACAAACCGGCGTAAGCACCTCACCAGGGGCGCAGGCCCCGCTCGCTGAAGTAGCGCTCCACGGCGGCGGTGGAGGCCGAGGGTTCGGCCAGCGCCACGTAGCTGTCGGGGCGCAGCAGGTACAGCGCGTTGCGTGCCAGGCCGGCGGCCGTGCAGGTGGCCGACCAGGGGTAAACCTGCAGTGGCAGCTGGCGTGCGGCGCACCAGGCGCTCAGTTCCTTGCTGGCCAGGCCGTACACGTGCACCTGCCAGCCCAGGTGCGACAGCGCGCTGAAATTGTCGTGTTCCTGCGTGACCACCCAGGGCAGGCGGTCGCCGCCCTGCACATGGCCGGCGCTGCCGAAGCTCAGCGGCATCAGGCGGTAGTTCAGGCCCAGCTGCGAGACCGTGCGAAACAGCAGGCTGCGCGCCTTGGCGAATGCCGCCATGCGCGGTATCAGCACCGGTGCCAGGCGGGTACGCAACAGGTTGGCGATGCTGCCATCGGCGGTAGCGAAGGTGAACACCTGGTCGGTGGTGGCCACCAGGCGCCGGGCGAAGGCCATGCGCTCGACCGGGTAGCTGTCGAGCAGGTCATCGTGGGCCTTGCCCTTGAGTACGCTGCACAGCTTCCAGGCCAGGTTGATTGCATCGCCGATGCCGGTGTTCATGCCCTGGCCGCCGGCCGGGCTGTGCACGTGCGCGGCGTCGCCGAGCAGGAAGGCGCGCTGCTGGCGGAAATGCCCGGCCACGCGATGGTGTACGCGGTAGGTGGAAAACCAGTTGACCTTGAGCACCTGCAGTTGCAGGTGCTCGATGGCACGTTGGCTGACATCCTCGAAACGCAGTTGCTCGGGGTGTTCGGCGCGTGCGTCGCGCACCGTGCCGATCAACCGCGCGCGGCCTGCGCCGGCCAGCGGGAACACCGCCAGAAAGTCCGCCTCGTCCAGGTCCACGTGCAGCTCGCCGTTCATGGGCGGGCCGCTGGCATCCACGTCGGCCACATAGAACAGCTGCTGGTAGGTGCCGCCGGGGAAGTCGACATGCAGGCCGTTGCGCACGGTCGAATGGGCGCCGTCGCAGCCGGCCAGGTAATGCGCCTCGCAGTCTTGCTCGCTGCCGTCGGGCAGGCGCAGGCGTACGCTGACGGTGGTGTCGTGCTGGGTGAAACCGAGCAGTTCGGTGCTGCGTTCGACCTCCACGCCAAGGCCGCGCAGGCGCTCGATCAGCAGGTTCTCGTGCTGGTCCTGCGGGTAGATTTCGAGAAAGGGGTAGGGCGTGAGGTTGGCGCCGATGCTGTCCAAAGGCAGGCGTGCGGCGGGCTCGCCCTTGACCCAGAGGTTGGCGGCGGGCACCTGGTGGCCGGCGCCAACGACCGCGTCGGCCAGGTCCAGCTGGCGGTACAGCTCCAGGGTGCGGGCTTGCACGGCGAGCGCGCGGGAGGTGGTGCCGGCGGCGCTGGTCCTGTCGAGGATACGTACCGAGATGCCCAGCTTGCTCAGCCACAGGGCCAGGACCAGGCCGGTGGGCCCGGCGCCGATGATCAGGACGTCAGAGTGGGGCATGGCGCGGTCCTCCGGGAAGGTGCGGTGGCACTGACAAGTGTAGATGCAGGTGGCCACACCCCTCATCCAATTCGGTGTACCTTTGCATCCCCCCAACGCCCAGAGCACACCCATGATCGACTGGCTCAGCAACCACCCACACCACAGCGATACCCTGGCCCGCTGGCTGCACGAGCAGTTCGCCTACGAATACGCCGATGTACCGCTGGCCCAATGGCAACAGGAGTTCGCCGATGGCCAGGCTGACGGCAGCCTGTACAGCCTGCTGGCGCTGGATGACGGCAACCTGCTGGGCAGCGCTTCACTGGCGCGCGACGACCTGCCCCTGCGGCCCGACCTGAGCCCGTGGCTGGCCTGCGTGTTCGTCAGCCCGCAAGCCCGCGGCCAAGGCCTGGCCGAAACGCTGATCGAGGGCATCTGCACCAAGGCCAGGGCCCTGGGGCACACGCACCTCTACCTGCACACCCACGACCGCGCCGAGTACTACCACAAGCGGGGGTGGCAGTACCTCGAGCAGTTCCAGGCCTGGGGCAAATCACACTGGCTGATGCAGTACCCGCTCTAGCCCGGGAACAGAAACGGGTTCACGCCGCTGCGATCGAACCCCTGGCGCTCCACCTCGGCATCCAGCGCGATCGAGGCCAGGTCATCGGCCACCAGCTCAAGGTCGCGCTCGTGCTCGGGGTAGAACACCTTCAGGTAGCTGTGGCAGTCGTCGCAGCTCTCGGCCTTGATCGCGGTTTCATGGGTATCCAGCGACCAGTAGTCCAGGCTGCCGGTCTCTTCGCAGTTGCTGCACTTGAGCCGCACCATGTGCCAGCGGCTCTCGCACAACCCGCAGTGCAGGTAGCGCAGCCCGGCCTGGGCACCGGTCATGATCACGCTGGCCACCGGCGCCCCGGTGCACACCGGGCAATGCTGGCGCTGCTCGCCCACGCCGGCATTGCCGATGGCGGGCAGGTGCGCCGCCAGCTGGGTGAAGTACAGCGACAGGGCGGCCCACAGGAACAGCGCCTGACCGCTGTCGATTTCGCTGAAGCGGCCTGCCAGCAACGCATCGGCCGCCACGTCCAGGGCGGCCTCGCCCTGCGCACACAGGCCCTGCAGGGTGGCGTGTTCGATGTGCTCGCCAAGCCCGCGCAACAGTTGCTGCCAGTAGGCATCGCGCGGCAGGCTGGCCCAGGCCAGCGGCGCCTTGCCGGCGGCTACCCGCCCGGCCAGGCTGCTCACCAGCGTTGCCGGTAGCGGCAGGCGTTCGAGCAATTGCTGCTGGGCATCGGCCACCTGTGCCACGAACCGCAGGTAGTCGGCCATCGGGTGCCCCTCGGCCAGCTGACGCAGGCGGGTGGCGCGCTGGCGGTAGCGCTCGCCCAGGGTCGGCAGCAGCACGGCAGGTATTTCGCCAACGCCGGCGCTACGCTGCTCGGCAGGGGTCATCTGGATGCTGTTCATTGCTGCTTGCCACTCCCGCTCTGCTTGTTGCTGATCTGCCGGTACCAGCGGTCATGGTGGGTCTTGGCCCAGCTGCGGCTCACATACCCGGTGACCATGCCGCGAATCGAACCCTTGACCCAGAACGCCAGGTACGCATGGCCGATGATCAGCAGGATCAGGCAGATGCCGGCAATGGCGTGTACCAGCAGGCCGATGCGAATCGACGGGATGCTGAACCACGGCGCGAAGTAAGGCCGCCAGATCACCACGCCACTGACCAGCAGCACGCTGATCAGGCCCATGATTCCCCAGAACAGGATCTTCTGCCCGGCGTTGTACTTGCCGATCTGCAGCGCCGGCTCGTGCTCGCCGGCCAGCACCTGGCGCACGTTCCTGAACCACGCGAGGTCTTCACGCTCGGGCAGGTTGTACTTGACGAAGCGCACGAACAGGAACGCCAGCAGCAGGAACACCACCACCCCGAAGAACGGGTGCAGGATGCGCGCCAGCTGCGGGGTGCCGAACACGGCGTTGAGCCCGTTGAGCGACGGGAAGAACCACGACAGCCCCGACAGGGCCACGGCAAGGAAGCACAGCACCATTACCCAGTGGCTGGCACGCTCGATGAAGCGGGTGCGCAGGATCAGTTTGTCCTTGTTCATGCGTGGGTGTCCTCCTCGTGTTTCTCGTCGGCTTCCTCGACCTCGTTCGGCCCCACGCCCACGTAGTGGAACAGGGTGCCGGCCAGGGTGGCGAAGAAGGCCACGGCCGCCACCGGCTTGAGCCAGCCCTTCCAGCCATGGATGGCGCTGCTGATGCGCGGGTCGGTGGGCAGCTTGTGGTACAGGTGCGGCTTGTCGGCGTGCTGCAGCACGTACACCACGTGGGTGCCGCCCACGCCCTGCGGGTCGTAGATGCCGGCGCCGGCAAAGCCGCGGCCCTGCAGCTCGGTCACGCGCTCGCTGGCCTGGTGCAGCATGTCCTGCTTGCTGCCGAAGTTGATCGCACCGGTGGGGCAGGTCTTGACGCAGGCTGGCTCCTGGCCCACCGACACGCGGTCCACGCACAGGGTGCACTTGTAGGCCTTGTTGTCCTTCTTGCTGATGCGCGGCACATCGAACGGGCAGCCGGCGATGCAGTAGCCGCAGCCGATGCAGTGGTCGGACTGGAAGTCGACGATGCCGTTGGCGTACTGGATGATCGCCCCCGGTTGCGGGCAGGCCTTCAGGCAGCCCGGGTCGGCGCAGTGCATGCAGCCGTCCTTGCGGATCAGCCATTCGAGCTTGCCGCTTTCATCTTCGACTTCATCGAAGCGCATCAGCGTCCAGGTTTCGGCCGACAGGTCGGCCGGGTTGTCGTACACGCCGACGTTGTGGCCGACCTCGTCGCGCAGGTCGTTCCACTCGTTGCAGGCCACCTGGCAGGCCTTGCAGCCGATACAGATGCTCACGTCGATCAGCTTGGCCACTTCGGCCTGGTGGTCGCGCGCGCGCGGCGCCGGGGTCAGCACGTTGGTGGCCGAGCGCTTGATGATGTCTTGGGATTGCATGGACATGAAGTTCGCTCCCTCAGGCCTTTTCGATGTTCACGAGAAACGCCTTGTATTCCGGCGTGTGGGTATTGGAATCGCCCACCCCCGGGGTCAGGGTATTGGCCAGAAAGCCCTTGCGCGTGGTGCCTTCATAGCCCCAGTGGCAGGGGATGCCGATGGTGTCGACGTCCTGCCCGTCGATGGCCAGGCGGCGGATGCGCTTGGTCACCACGGCCTTGGCCTTGATGTAGCCACGCTGGGTGCTGACGCGCACCAGGTCGCCCTGCACGATGCCCTTGTCGGCGGCCAGCTTCTCGCCGATCTCGATGAACTGCTCGGGCTGCACGATGGCGTTGAGCCGCGCATGCTTGGTCCAGTGGCGGAACAGCTCGGTGATCGAGTAGGTGGTGGCCACATACGGGAACTGCTCACGGCTGCCCATGCGCTTGCGATCGCTTTCGTACACCCGCGCGGTGGGGCTGTAGGTCACGTTCGGGTGCAGCGGGTTGTTCGCCAGCGGGCTTTCGGTGGGCTCGTAGTGTTCGGGGAACGGCCCGTCGTTCATCGCGCCCACCGAGAACAGCCGGCCCAGGCCTTCAGGCAGCATGATGAACGGGTTGGTGTTGCTGCCCGGTGCAGCGGTGACGGCGAAGTCCGGCACGTCCACGCCGCTCCAGCGCGCCCCGTCCCAGCCGATCAGCTTGCGCTTGGGGTCCCACGGCTTGCCCTGCGGGTCGGCCGAGGCGCGGTTGTAGAGAATGCGCCGGTTCTGCGGCCACGCCCAGGCCCAGCCCGGGGTGCAACCCAGGCCGCTGTCGGCGTTGTCGCGCCGTGCCATCTGGTTGCCCTTTTCGGTCCAGGAGCCGGCGAAGATCCAGTTGAAGCTGGCAGTGGTGCCGTCGTCGCGCAGCTGCGAGAAGTCGTCGAGCAACTGGCCCTTGCGCAGAATCAGGTTGCCCTGTTCGTCGTGCAGGTCGGCCAGGGCGCGGCCGTTGGATTCCTTGGCCACTTCCTCGGGCTTGGGGTCGAACGGGTCGGCGTAGTCCCAGGCCATGTTGAGGATCGGCGCGGGGTTGGCACCGCCTTCCTTCTCGTACAGCTCGCGGATCTTCAGGAACAGGTGGCCGAGGATCTTGCCGTCGTGCCAGGCCTCGCCGGGCGGCGCAGCGCCGGCCCAGTGCCATTGCAGCCAGCGCCCGGAGTTGACGATCGAGCCGTCTTCCTCGGCAAAGCAGGAGGAGGGCAGGCGGAACACTTCGGTCTGGATCGCCGCGGTGTCCACGTCGTGCTCCTCGCCGTGGTTCTGCCAGAAGCTCGAGGTCTCGGTGGCCAGCGGGTCGATGATCACCAGGAACTTGAGTTTCTCCAGCGCGGCCTGGGCCTTGTTCTTGTCCGGGAACGCCGCCACCGGGTTGAAGCCCTGGGCGATGTAGCCGTTGACCTTGCCCTCGTACATGCGGTTGCTGTAGTTGAGCACGTCGTAGCTGTCGTCCCACTTGGGCAGCCAGTCGAAGCCCCAGTCGTTGTCCTTGGTGGCCTTGTCGCCCCACAGGCTCTTCATCAGGCTGACGAAGAACTTGGGGGTGTGCTTGTAGTAGTTGACCTGGTCGGGCAGCACCGCGCTGGGCGTGGTCTGCTTGAGGTAGGTGGCCAGGTCGGTCTGCGCATCCGATGGCAGGTTCATGTAGCCGGGCAGGCGCAGCGAGAGCAGGCCCAGGTCGGTGTAGCCCTGGATGTTGGAGTGGCCGCGCAGGGCGTTGACCCCGCCACCGGCCATGCCGATGTTGCCCAGCAGCAGCTGGATCATGCCCGAGCCTCGGATCATCTGCGCGCCGTTGGTGTGGTGGGTCCAGCCCAGGGCGTAGAGGAAGGTGGCGGTCTTGTCCGGGGCACTGGTGGTGCCGAGGATTTCGCAGATCTGCAGGAAGTCGGCCTTGGGCGTGCCGCAGATGTTGGTGACCATGTCCGGGGTGTAGCGGCTGACGTGGGCCTTGAGCAGGTTCCACACGCAGCGCGGGTGGCTCAGGGTCATGTCGCGCCTGGCGAAGCCGTCGGCGTCCAGCTCGTAGGTCCAGGAGCTGCGGTCGTAGCTGCGCTTGGCCGGGTCGTAGCCGCTGAACAGGCCGTCGTCGAAGCTGTAGTCCTCGCGCACGATCAGGCTGGCGTTGGTGTAGGCGCGCACGTAGTCGTGCTGGATCTTGTCGTGGGTGATCAGGTAGTTGACCACGCCCATCAGGAAGGTCACGTCGGAGCCGGCGCGAATCGGCGAGTAGATGTCGGCCACGGCGGCGCTGCGGTTGAAGCGCGGGTCCACCACGATGACCTTGGCGCCATTGCGGATCTTGGCCTCGATCACCCACTTGAAGCCCACCGGGTGCGCCTCGGCGGGGTTGCCGCCCATGATCAGCACCACGTTGGCGTTCTTGATGTCGACCCAGTTGTTGGTCATGGCGCCGCGCCCGAAGGTCGGCGCCAGGGCCGAGACGGTAGGGGCGTGGCACACACGGGCCTGGCTGTCGGTGCCCAGGATGCCCAGGGCGCGGGTGAAGCGCTGGTCCAGCGAGCCGGTTTCGCTGCTGGCGGCCGAGCTGCACAGCATGCCGGTGCTCAGCCAGCGGTTGACCGTGGTGCCCTTGTCGTTCTTCTCGATGAAGTTGGCGTCACGGTCGTCCTTCATCAGGCGTGCGATGCGCTCGATGGCGTGATCCCAGCTGATGCGCTGCCATTTGTCCGAGCCAGGGGCGCGGTATTCGGGGTAGAGCAGGCGTTGTTCGCTGTGGATGTAGTCCACCAGGCCCGCGCCCTTGGGGCACAGCGAGCCGCGGCTGACCGGGTGATCGGGGTCGCCTTCGATGTGGAAGATACGCGCCTTGGCGTTCTTGGCGCCGTCGCCAAGGCTGTACATCAGCACGCCGCAACCCACCGAGCAGTAGGTGCAGTTGTTGCGGGTTTCCTTGGCGCGCAGCAGCTTGTACTGGCGTGATTGGGTGGCCTGGGCCATGCCCGGGGCGAAGCCCAGGCTGGCCGCAGTGGCGGTGGCAGCGCCGACGGTGCACAGCTTGAAGAACTGTCTTCTGCCCAGTCCCATGGTTATCTCCTTGTACAAACGAGCTCCAGAATCGGCCGCGCACGCGCAGGCCCGCCGAGATCAGCGTCAGGATCGGTAAGTGGTATGCAGGCTAGTCACAGAGGGTGCGCGCCAAGACCCTTTCTATCGTGGGTGTATTGCGCGCAATCGGGGGCAGTTTATGCCCTTACTTAATTTGTGACTAATCGACCTTGTCGATGAACCTATAGAGGGATTCGATTGTTTGGCATTCAGCGCGAGAGGTCGGCGGGGATCATCGCGGTATCGATCACGATATCCACGGGTGCGGTGACGATAAACGCCAGCGGGCACACGATCAGCGGCCAGCAGAACTGCGCCGAGGTGGCGCTGAACAGGAACGAGAAGTTGTTGCGCACGCCCCGGTACATGCCTGGGGATGCACATTCGGCGCAGTACCCACCGCGCATCATGGTGCCGCAGCTGGTGAGGGCGAGGGTAGAGACGATGAGGGCGAGCGAGAGGATTCGGATGGTGCTGTTCCTTGGCACAGGGGGAGGGTCCGTTTTTCTGCGCGGCATTCTCTCACCGGGGGCCGGGGCAATGCTACAGTCGCTCCTTTTTCAATCAGCAGGCCAGGCCTCTTCGCTGGCAAGGCCAGCTTCTGCAGGGCCAGCGAAGAGCCCGGTACTGCCGACACACAACCAACGGGAGAGACAACCATGCGCGCAGCAATGCTATTGGGTACGGCACTGGTGCTGGCCGGATGCGCCTCGTCGACGATGAACCAGGCTCGCCTGGGCGCACCGCACAAGACCTTCACCTCGGCCAAGGCCGAGCCGCTGGTGGCCGAGTGCATCCAGTTCGGTTGGCAGGACGAAGCCGTCTTCGGCGTGGATGCCAGCGGCTACCTCGACGCCGGCCCCAACGGCGGGGCCACGGTGTCGACACGCGATGCCGAATACTTCGCCGATGTGCGCGCCGAAGCCGGCGGCACGGTGGTCAAGTTCTACACCCTCAAGGACGATGCATTGGCCCAGCGGCGCATGGCGGCGTTGGCCACCTGCCTCTAGCCACGCCCCTCGAAACGCCCGGTGATGCGCTCGCGCCAGCTCAGCGGGCGCGCAACGTGTTCATGCGCGCCGATCTCAACCAGGGTGAAGGCGCAGCGCACGATATCGCTCACTTCCTGATCGGCCAACCGTGCGCAGGCTTCGCGGTGCGCCTGTGCCTGATCGCGACCTGCCAGGCTGTGCACCTCGAAGCCAAGGTTGCGTTTGGTGATATGCCAGTGGTGAAACACAGCGACAAAGCGGCTCATGTGTGCCCCGCAGTCAGATCAGGGATGGGGTCATGCATGCAGCTTGCCCGTGATGCGCTCCAGCCAGCTCAGGCGCCGGGGCGCCTGGGCAGTGCTGGCAATCTCGATCACGGTGAAGTCGCAGGTCTGATCGTCCTGGTAGCCCTGTTCATTGCGTATGTCGCCCGCTTCAAGGTGCGCATCGGCATGATTGTCGCTGTGTAGCGCGTGCACCTTGAAGCCCCTGTCCACGGCATGCCGGCTTCGCAGGTGAAACACCCCCACGAAGCGGCTCATGCCTGCGAAGCCCCGCGCTGTGCTTCAAGCGCCTCGATACGTGCCTGCAGGCGTTCGCGTTCCAGGCGTTCGGCGCCGATGTCCTCGAACACGCTGATCAGATGCTGCGGCTGGCCGTCCTGGCGGCGCTGCAGGGCGGTACGTGCACGTACCCAGATGTAGTGGCCCTGCTTGTGGCGCACGCGCTTTTCCACTTCGTAGCGCTCGATCTCGCCGGCCAGCAGGCGCTGCAGCAACTGCAGGTTGGCGGCCAGGTCGTCGGGGTGGGTCAGTTGCTGGAAGGTCATGCCGTACAGCGTTTCGGCGCTGTAGCCCAGCAGCTCGCAGAAGCTGCCGTTGACCCGCTGCCAGGTGCCGTCCGGGTCGATGTAGGCCAGCGCGCCCCAGGCCAGTTCGAAGATGGCGCGAAAACGTTCCTCGCTGTTGCGCAGTTGCTCTTCGGCGACCTTGCGCTCGGTGTTGTCCATGCTGATGCCGACCATCTTCACCGCGCGCCCGGCGCTGTCGCGCACCACCGTGGCGCGGGAGGCGATCCAGCGCATCTCGCCGTCGGGGCGATAGATGCGAAAGTCGCACTCGCAGCCTTCGCCTTCGAGCAGGGTCTTGCTGTACAGCGCCTGCAGCATCTCGACGTCTTCGGGGGGCAGGTGCACCCAGAAGTCTTCGTTGCGGATCACCTGCCAGCCGTACACGGCCTCGACGTTGGGCGAGTAGGTGAGTTCGTCGCTGATCAGGTTCCATTCCCAGGTCACGATGCGGGCGCCTTCCTGGGCCAGCTTCATGCGGGTTTCGCTCTCCATGATCTCGGCGGTGTAGCGCCGGCGCAGGTCGGTCATCGGCAGCTCCACCACCTGGGTCTGCTGCACGTCCTGCAGGGCTTCTTCGCCGTAGCGCAGCCAGATCCAGTTGACCTTGAGAAAGTCGGCCAGCTTGCGCAGGTTGGCGTAGTCGATCTCGCCGCCGCGGGTCCATTTGTGCACGGCGGTGCGCGAGATCCCCAGGGCCGTGCCTACCGCCTGCAGCGTCAGCTTGTGGTGTTCGAGCAGTTCCTTGAGGCGAAAGGCGAAGCTGTTTTCGGTCATGCGCTGGGGTGTCCTTGGCGAGGGCATGGCCGGCCAGTATACATAAGCTGTCAACCTCAGGTTGACGGGGGTATGCGTGTCGCATCGCGGGCCTGACCCGCGATGCATTAAGCGCCGCTCACCAGCGCACACGCACCCCCAGGTTGCCGATCAACCCGTTCAAGTCGTTGTCGTCCACGTCGCTGCTGTAATCGGCACTGACAAACAGCGCCACCTTGGGCGTCACCCGTGCCACCAGGCCCAGGCCCACCTCCACGGTGGTGGCGTTGCGTCCGCTGCTGATCTTGTCGACCTTGTCCAGGCTCACCGTGTCGGCGTTCGAGAAGTCGTACCACACGTTGGTGCGCACATAGGGTTCGATGGGCATGCCGCGCACCTCGTAGCGGGCCGACAGCTTCGCGCCCACCCGGCCGGTCCAGCTCGGCTGGCTGTCATAGGCCTGCAGGGTCTGGGCCTGGGCGTCGTTGCCGGGATAGTACTGCTGGTTGATCAACTGCGCCTGGGGCTCGATCACCCAGTGCTTGCCCAGGCCGATGGGGAAGCCGCCCTCCACCGAGAAGGTCAGCGCGTGCCCGTTGCCATCGAGCCGTTCGCCGTCGCTGCCGCGCCCGCTGGCGTCGAAACGGGTGCCCATGGCCACCGCATCCACATGCCAGCCCTGGTCATGCTGCAGGCTCCAGTACATGCCCAGGCTTTGCCCTTCCAGGCGCACGGCGTTCTGCTTGTCGCCCAGCTGTGGCCGGCGATTGTCCAGGCCGCCCTGCAGGTTGCTGTGGCCCATGAAGATCCCGGCGCGGTGGGTGTTGCCGCCGGCGGTTTCCCGCACGAACAGGTCGGGGGCGATCTGCAGGTTCTGGTTGGGGGCATCCAGGCGTTGCGGGGCGGTCCTGACCGGGGTGGGAAAGAACTGCGCCCACTGGCTGGCAATGCCTTCGTCGCCGAACACCGCCGTGCGCTCTGCCAGGCGTTCGGAAAACGCCCCCAGCGTACCCAGGCTCAGCCCCGACACGCTGGCCGGGACCAGCGACGGCAGCGCCAGGCCGTGTGCCGGGTTGAACATCGGGTCGTCGTCTTCCAGCCCCGCCGCCAGGCTTTCGAGCGGGGTTGCCAGCAGCAGCGACGTCGACAGTGCGTAGAAAACATACTCGAGCCCCGAAGGGCAGGGTGCGCTTTTCATGGCCGATCTCCTCTGTGTGTTACAGCCAAAGGTCTGGCCTGATGTCACGGGCTGTAAGGCAGGAACAGAGAGCGACCCAAACCAGCAAACCTGCCCCATGGCGCGCGCAAAGCCGCGTGCCAGAGGCCCGGAATGAAGTTGAACACGGTGGTTCTAGGTGTAGCTAAGGAGAGTCGCAGGCAGGCGTCAAGATTGTGTGATTATTTTGTGATGCCCGTGTTGGAGGGGGTAAGCGGTTGAAAAATAGCGGTTACTGAATGGGCATAGCCGCGTTGCGAATGACAACGCGGCTGGCTATTTCGAATGATTGCTAAAGCGTCAGGCGTCCTCGTCCCGTTGCAGTTCCAACAGCAGCAACGAGCGTCCGGTGACGTTGAACACGCTGCCGAATTCCAGGCGCTGGGCCTTGCGCAGCTGCGGCCGGTCGGTGTCGATCAGGCAGTTCCAGTACTCGCCCTCGGGCACGTCGGGCAGGGTGAAGTCCACGCCGTCGTGGTGCGCGTTGACGATCAGCAGCAAGGTGGCGTCTGCCCCCGGGCGCAGGATGCCGCTGACCTGCGCGCGCCCGTCCATGAGCATGCCCAGGCAACGCCCTTGCGGGTCTTCCCACTGTTCCACGCTCATCTCGCTGGCGTCCGGCGCCAGCCAGGTCACGTCCTTGACCCCGATCGCCTCGTTGTAGTCGCCCACCAGGAAGCGGCTGCGGCGCAGGATCGGGTAGGCCAGGCGCAGCTTGGTCAGGCGCTTGACGAACTTGAGCAGGGCGCTGCCTTGCTCGTCCAGGTCCCAGTTGATCCAGCCGATCTCGCTGTCCTGGCAGTAGGCGTTGTTGTTGCCGTGCTGGGTGCGGCTGAACTCGTCGCCGGCCACGATCATCGGCGTGCCCTGGGCCAGCAGCAGGGTGGCGAAGAAGTTGCGCATCTGGCGCTGGCGCAGGCTGTTGATCTCGGGGTCGTCGGTGGGCCCCTCGACCCCGTGGTTCCAGGAGATGTTGTTGTTGCTGCCGTCCTGGTTGTTCTCGTCGTTGTCCTCGTTGTGCTTGTCGTTGTACGACACCAGGTCGCGCAGGGTGAAGCCGTCGTGGGCGGTGATGAAGTTGACCGAGGCATAGGGGCGCCGGCCGCGGCGGTTGAACAGCTCGCCGGAGGCGGTCATGCGCGCGGCAAAGTCGGCCAGCTGGCCTTCGTCGCCTTTCCAGAAGGCGCGCACGGTGTCGCGAAAGCGGTCGTTCCATTCGGCCCAGCCCGGCGCGAAGTTGCCCACCTGGTAGCCACCGGGGCCGCAGTCCCAGGGTTCGGCAATCAGCTTGACCTGGCTCAGCAGCGGGTCCTGGCGACAGGCCACCAGAAAGCTGTGCCGCTCGTCGAAGCCTTCGTGGTAGCGGCCCAGGATGGTCGCCAGGTCGAAGCGAAAGCCATCAACGTGCATCTCGCCTGCCCAGTAGCGCAGCGAGTCGGTGACCAGTTGCAGTACGCAGGGGTGGCTCAGGTCCAGGGTGTTGCCGGTGCCCGAGTCGTTGATGTAGTAGCGCTTGTCGTCGGGCATCAGGCGGTAGTACGAGGCGTTGTCGATACCGCGCATCGACAGCGTGGGGCCCTGCTCGTTGCCTTCGGCGGTGTGGTTGTAGACCACGTCCAGAATCACCTCCAGGCCGGCGTCGTGCAGGTGCGCGACCATCTCCTTGAACTCGGCGATCTTGCCGTTGGCCAGGTAGCGCGGGTGGGGCGCGAAGAAGGCGATGCTGTTGTAGCCCCAGTAGTTGTTCAGGCCCTTTTGCAGCAGGTGCTGGTCGTTGACGAAGGCGTGGATCGGCAGCAGCTCGATGGAGCTGACGCCCAGGCCCTTGATGTGCCCCAGCAGTTCGTCGTTCATCAGCCCGGCGAAGGTACCGCGCGCCGCTTCCGGCACCGCCGGGTGACGCATGCTGATGCCGCGCACGTGCGCTTCGTAGAACACGGTACGATCCCACGGCACGCCCACGCGCTGGTCGCGGCCCCAGGTGTAGGCCGGGTCGATGACCTTGCACTTGGGCACGAACGGCGCACTGTCGCGCTCGTCGAAACTGAGGTCGCCATCGGGGTGGCCGATGGTGTAACCGAACAACGCCTCGGACCAGCGCAGCTCGCCGACCAGCTGCTTGGCATACGGGTCGATCAGCAGCTTGTTGGGGTTGAAACGGTGCCCGTTCTGCGGCTCGTAGGGGCCGTACACGCGGTAGCCGTAGATCTGCCCCGGGTGCGCGTCGGGCAGGTAGCCGTGGTAGATCTCGTCGGTGTACTCGGGCAGTTCGATGCGCTCGAGCTCATGTTCGCCGCTGGCGTCGAACAGGCACAGTTCGACCTTGGTGGCGTTGGCCGAGAACAGTGCGAAGTTCACACCCAGGCCATCCCAGGTGGCGCCCAGGGGGAAGGGCAGGCCCTCGCGGATGCGCGAAGGTTCAACGGCGTCGGGCTGGGTGTTGTGTTTGGACTTGGGCTGGGTCATGGCAATCCTTGTAGCGATCCTTGGGGGGCGAAAGGCGACGCACTGGGCGCCGGGGCAGCGTTGCGCTGCCCCGGGGCGGTAGTGACGCAAGGTACGGCGGCGTCAGGGCGTGGCGGGCTTCTTCGCGGTACGCGGCTTCTTTGCCGGGTCGGGCTTGGCCGCAGGGGCCGGTGGCTTGGCCTTGGACGCGGCGGCGCCGGGCTTTGGCTTGGCGCCAGGGGCTACCGGCGGTGCGCCTGGCGGGGTGGTACGGGGCTTGCGCGGGGCGGCCTTGGGCGCAATGGCCTCGGCTTCGGCCAACTTGCGCGCCATCTCCCAGTGGCGCTCCTCCTGGCCTTCGGGTTTACCTTCCGACTCCCAGATCTGGTAGGCGAATTCGCGGATACGTTTTTCCTCAGCACTCATCTCGACGCTCCTGATGACTCAGTCTGTTCTATGAAGAGATTGACGGGGAAGGCTTTGAGCGCAGTGCTCAGCCACAGCTCGTTAGAGGGTGTGACTGCGCCCTGGGCGAAAAGTCCCGTGCAATTGGCAGCGCACAAGGCGAACGGTAAAAGCACACGGGTATCGTCCCAGTTCTGTGCCGGGATCAAGGGTTGCGTGGCGTTGCCCAGCAGGCCCGAGGCCAGCCGCGGCACCACCACCACCGCACGTTGCGCCTCGCCGATACGGGCAAAGGCGAGCACCCGCTCGGCGTGTTTGCCGCGTACCTCCAGGGGTTGGTAGCGGCCGTGGCGAAACAGCTCGGGGTAGGCCCGGCGCTGCTCCAGCACCTGGGCGATCAGGGCCTGCTTGACCCGCCCGTCCTGCCAGTGCCCGAGCAGTTCGGCGGGGGGCAGGCTGTCGTCCAGGGCCTGGCGACGCGCGGCGTAGTCCACCGCGCGGCGGTTGTCCGGGTCGACCAGGCTCAGGTCCCAGCATTCGTTGCCCTGGTACAGGTCGGGCACCCCCGGCACGGTCATGCGCAGCAGGCTCTGCACCAGGCTGTTGAGCGCGCCCGGGCAGGCCAGGGCCTGCGCCGCCTCGGCCACCGACTGGCGCAGCTGCTGGCATTGCGGCTCCAGCAGCAGGGCGTCGATGAAGCGTGCGCAGGCCTGCTCGTAGGCCTCGTTGGGGGCGCTCCAGCTGCTGCGCAGCTTGGCCTCGCGCAGGGCTTTGCGCTGCCATTGGCGCAGGCGTTCGGCGTAGCCGCGCAAGGCCTGGGTGTCATCGCAGCGCAGCGTCATCGGCCAACTGCTGAGCAGGGTCTGGTACAGCAGCAGTTCATCGCCGGCACTCGGTGCCACGCCATCGGCCAGTTGTGTGCGCAGGGGCGAGGCCAGTTCACGCCACAGCTCCACGCGCTGGCAGAACCAGTGGCTGCGTTCGCTGATCACCGCCAGGCGTGCGCGGCAATCTTCGCCACGCTTGTGGTCATGGGTGGCGGTGGCCAGCAGGTTGTCGGGGAAGTGCGCCAGGCGTTGCTGGCAACTGGCATGGAAGGCCTCGGCCGGCGCGCTGAAGCGCTCGGCGTCGAAGCCCACGTCGTTGCGCGACAACAGCACCGCCGAGCGATAGAAGGCGGTGTCTTCGACGGCCTTGGCAGCGGTGGGCGAGGTCAGCTGCTGGAAGCGAACGCAGGCGTGGCGCAACTGCTTGCGCGCCCGCCCCGGGCCCAGCTCGCGCCAGGGCTGGCCGCCCAGCCAGCGCTGCAGGTGGTCCAGCAGCGGCCAGTCGGCTTCGCCCAGGCTCGAACGCGCATCGGCCAGGGCCTGCTGGAAGAACCCCTCGTCCATCGCCGGGCGCCCGCAGGCATTGATGTAGGTGCGGTACACCGGGTAGTGCTCCACCAGCGCCTGCAACGCGCGGCGGATGGCGCCCAGGGTCAGGTCGCGGCTCATGATGTCGTTGCGCGCCACCTGCAGCAGGGCCTGGGCCACCGATTCGAAGTCGCCGGCCAGGCTGGCATTGAGCACCAGCTGGCGGGCCAGGCGCAGTTCCTCGACGAACGCCGGGCGCTCGCTCAGGTCGTGCCACAGCGCGGTCAGTTCGGCTTCGCCCTGCGGGTCATGCTGCAGCAGCGAGACCTGGTTCATGAATTCGTAGCCGGTGCTGCCGTCCACCCGCCAGTCGTCGTGCAGGCGCTCGCCGGGGCCGAGGATCTTCTCCACGTAGATCGGAAAGTGCTCGAGCGCAGCGCTCAGCGGCCGGCGTGGGAGCAGGCCGTCGACGCGTCGGCGCAGCTTGCGGCAGTAACCGCGCGGGTCGGCCAGGCCGTCGATGTGGTCGATGCGCAGGCCGTCGACCAGGCCGCGCTCGATCAGCTCGAACACCTTGGCATGGGTGGCCTCGAACACCGCCGGGCGCTCCACGCGCAGGCCGCCCAGCTCGTTGACGTCGAAAAAGCGCCGCCAGTTGATGTCGTCACCGGCGGTGCGCCAGCTGGCCAGGCGGTAGTGCTGCTGTTCGAGCAGTTGATGCAGGTGCTCGAAACCGCTGGGGGTGCGCCCGTCGAAGGCGGCCAGCACCTGGTCGATGGCCTGGCCGATGCGCGGCTCGCGGGCCAGTTCGGCCAGGGCCTGGTGCACCGCCTCGACGTTGGCCGGGGCGTGGCGCTGGCCCTCGAAGGCGGCAAAGCGTGCCCCCAGTTCGCTCAGTTCCGGGTGGCCGCTGACGCACAGGATGCGCGCATAGTCCGGCGGGCTGATCGGGAAGCGGTGTTCGTGGTGCTCGATGTGAAAGCGCCCGTGGCGGGCGTCGAAACGCAGCGGGATTTCCCCGGCCTGCAGCACCGCGCCATAGTCGCTGGCCAGGAACGGCAACAGCAACTGGCCTTTGAGCAACGGGTCGGGCGAATGCCACTGGATGTCGAAGAACTCGGCGTAGGGGCTGCGCCGGCCCCAGGCCAGCAGGTCCTGCCACCAGGGGTTGTGTGCGCCGCCCACGGCCATGTGGTTGGACACGATGTCCAGGATCAGGCCCATGCCGTGCTGGCGCAGCGCGGCCACCAGGCGTTCCAGCGCCGCCTCGCCACCCAGTTCGGGGCTCACCCGGGTCGGGTCGACCACGTCGTAGCCGTGGCGCGAACCGGGCCGCGCCTGCAACAGGGGCGAGGCGTACAGGTGGCTGATACCCAGCCGGGCGAAGTAGGGCACCAGCGGCACCGCATCGTCGAGGCTGAAGTCGGCATGAAATTGCAGGCGCAGTGTGGCGGTGAGGCTGTTCATCGGTCACGCTCGAAGGCTTGTTCACGGGCCTGGGCCAGCAGCTCGAGGCGTCGCGCCGCATCGCTGTCGTCCAGCAGCTGTGCGGCGGGCAACGCGAAGCGGCGGCGCCAGTTGGGGTGGGTGTCGACGGTGCCGGGCAGGTTGGGTTGTTCGTCCACGCCCAGCAGGTCTTCCAGCGGTACCAGCACCAGCGGCGCACGGGTATGCCCGAGCAGGCGCAGGCTGGCATCGATCAGGGTGTCGGCTTCGCTGCTGGTGTCGCCGTAGCTGCTGTGCAGCAGGCGACGCAGGCCCTGGATTTCATGCTGGCGGCTGTCGCGCCAGTCGCGCTCGGTGATCGCGTCGATCGCCCCCAGGCGCTGGCCCCAGTCGATGTCGCGGGCCTGCAGCCAGCCTGCCAGCGGGGGCAGGTCGTGGGTGCTGGTGGTGGCCAGGGCGTTGTCGGGCCAGTCGAGGATGGGGGTGAACTGCCCGGGCGGGTCCTGCTCGAACAGCAGCACACGCATGCCCAGGATCGCGCGGGCCGCGAGCTTTTCGCGCAGGCCTTCGGGCACCGTGCCCAGGTCTTCGCCGAGCACGATGGCCTTGTGGCGCACCGACTCCAGGGCCAGCAGGCGCAGCAGGTCGTCCAGTGGGTAGTGCAGGTAGGCGCCTTCGCTGGGGGCGGCGCCCTGGGGGATCAGCCACAGGCGCTGCAGGCCCATCACATGGTCGATGCGCAGGCCCCCGGCGTGGGCGAAGTTGGCCCGCAGCATCTCGATGAAGGCGCGGTAGCCGTTGCGGCGCAGGCCCTCGGGGGAGAACGCGCAGATGCCCCAGCTTTGCCCCGATCGGTTGAGGATGTCGGGCGGGGCGCCGACGTGCAGCTCGGCCAGCAGCTCGTCCTGGCGGCTCCAGGCCTGGCTGCCGGTGCCGTCGGCCCCCACTGCCAGGTCGGCGATCAGGCCCACCGCCATGCCGCTGCCGCGCGCCGCTTCCTGGGCACGTTCCAGGCTGCGTGCGATCAGCCACTGGCAGAAGGCATAGAAGCCGATCTGCTCGACGTGGTCGGCGGCAAACGCGGCAATCTCGGCGCTGCGCGGGTCGAGCCAGGCGGCCGGCCACTGGCGCCAGTCCTGGCTTTCGCCGCGTTCGGCGGCGGCATCGAGCAGCGCTTCGAAGCGGCAGTGGTCTTCCAGCGCCTGGCCGCCGGCGTGGCGAAAGCTGTCGAAGTCGGCGCGCTGCGGTTGCTCGCCCTTGATAAAGCCCTGGTACAGCGCCTGCAATATCTGCTGGCGTGCCCCGGCCGCCCGTGGCCAGTCGATCAATGGCAGGCCTTCGAGCTGTTCGAGCTGGGCCTCAAGGCCCAGGGCCTGGACCGTGATGCGCACCGTGCGCTCGTCGATCACCGCCTGGGGGCTGGCATACAGGCTGTTCAGAAACAGCCGGCTGGACGGCGAATACGGGCTGTAGCTGGGGTGGTTGCGGGTGAACATGGCGTGCACCGGGCTGATGGCCAGGGCCGTGGCGCCACGCTCGGCGGCGCTGCGTGCCAGGCCCTCCAGTGCCAGGCAGTCGCCCAGCCCGCCGTCGCCCGGGCGGCGCAGGCTGTACAGCTGGGCACTCAGGCCCCAGCACCGTGGGTGCGGGGTGCCCAGCGCATCGGCCAGGCTGTAGCACTGCGCCGGGGCCACGGCCAGGGTGAAGGTGGTGGCGTCGATATGCAGCTGGTGATACCCCAGTGGCAGCCCTGGCGGCAGCAGGGCCTGGGCATCCAGCTGCAGCTGCTGGCGGGTGCCGTCCTCGTGCTGCACCTCGCAGCGGCTGTTGGCCGCGAAGTAGCGCGACAGGTCCAGCGGCTGGTGCTGGTCGACCGTCAGCAGTGGCGGCAGGTGACGGGAATCGTGGGCTTTTTCCAGGGCCTTGAGGCTGTTGGCGATGGCGATGTCGTCGGCGGCCGGGTGGCCAAGGGCGGCCAGGATGCGCCGCAGGACCGGTTCGCTGACACGCTGGGCGCGCCCGTTGGCGTCGATCCAGTCCACCGCCAGGCCAGCGCGTTCGGCCAGTTGCAGCAAGGGTAGGTCAGGCATGCACAGGCTCCGTGGGGCAGGAAGGGGTCAGGCTCACCACGCAGCTCAACGGCGGCAGGCAGGGTGGGCCCGGGGGCAGTTCGCAACTTTCGAACAGGTGCCGCTCGCGGGCCGGCAGGTCCAGGGCCAGTGGCTGCTGGCCGAGGTTGAGGTCGATGCGCAGCTCGCTGCCATCGCCCAGTTGCCAGCGGGCGCTCACGCCCTGGCCGTCGACCACCTGGGCGCCCAGGGCGCGGGTGCCCGGCAGGCGCGGGATGATGTGCTGGTGGCGCAGGTACAGCAGGCGACGGTACAGCGCCACCCATTGCTCGCTGTCCTCGCCCCATTGCGGTTGCGAGTCGAGGAAGGTCTGGGCGGCGTTCGGGTCGGGGATGCGCGCCCGTTGCTCGGGGTCGGCGAAGGCCTTGAACCCCTTGAACTCGGCGCGTCGGCCTTCGCGCACGGCGGTGGCAAGGTCGTCGTGGTGATCGGTGAAGAACAGGAAGGGCTGGCGGCACCCCCAGTCATCGCCCATGAACAGCAGCGGGATCATCGGTGCCAGCAACAGCAGCCCGGTGGCGGCGCGCAGGGCCTGGGGCGGGCACAGGCGCTCGAGCCGCTCGCCCAGCGCGCGGTTGCCGATCTGGTCATGGTTCTGCAGAAACAGCACGAAGGCACTGGGCGGCAGGTGGCCGCTGGCTTCGCCACGCGGCTCGCCGTTGCGGTCCGGCTGGCCCTGGAACACGAACCCCTGGCTCAGGCAACGCGCCAGCTTGTTCAGCGGCGCCTCGCGGTAATCGACGTAGTAGCCTTCCTGCTCGCCGGTCAGCAGCACGTGCAGGGCGTTGTGGCCATCGTCGTTCCACTGCGCGTCGTAGCCCTCCTGGAGCAGGTGCGCCTGGTTGCGCTCGTTCTCGAGGGTGAGCCACACCTGCCGGCCCGGTGCGGTGCTGGCGCGCACGCGGCGGGCCAGCTCATGCAGAAAATCAGGGTCGTCGATGGCGTGCACCGCATCCAGGCGCAGGCCGTCGAAGCGGTAGTCGTGCAGCCACATCAGGGCGTTCTCGATGAAGAAGTCGCGCACCTGGCGGCGACGAAAATCGATGGCCGCGCCCCAGGGCGTATGCCGGTCTTCGCGAAAGAAGCCCTGGGCATAACGGTGCAGGTAATTGCCGTCGGGGCCGAAGTGGTTGTACACCACATCCAGCAGCACCATCAGCCCCAGCGCGTGGGCCTGGTCGATCAGCGCCTTGAGTTGCTGCGCAGTGCCATAGCTCGCTTGCGGGGCGAACGGCAGCACGCCGTCATAGCCCCAGTTGCGCTGGCCGGGAAACTGCCCGATGGGCATCAGCTCGATGGCGGTCACGCCCAGTGCGGCCAGGCGCGGCAGGTGCCTGGCCACGCCGGCGTAACCGCCCAGCAGGCCCACGTGCACTTCATAGATGACTGCCTCGTGCCAGGGGCGGCCCTGCCAGTCGGGGTGTTGCCAGGCATATTCGGTGCCCAGCACCTGGCTGGGGCCGTGCACGCCGTCGGGCTGGGCACGGCTGGCCGGGTCGGCGACCGACAGGTCGCCGTCGATACGGTAGCGATAGCGCGTACCGGCCGGGCAGGGCAGGCGCAGCACGAACCAGCCGTCGTCACTGCGCTGCATGGGTTGCGGGGCGGCGTTTTCACATTCCACCTCCACCTGCCGGGCATCGGGCGCCCAGAGGGCGAAGCGGGTGGTGTGGCTGTCCAGCATCACGGCCCCGTGGGTCGCGTGTTCCTGTGACCTGAAGGGCATACGGCAGTTCTCCTCAGCCTGCGTTGAGCGTGGCGCGCGTCACCAGTTCCTCGTACAGGTGGGCATAGGGTTCCACGGCCTGACACCAGTTGAATGGCTGGGTCATGGCCAGGCAGCGCATGGCATTGAGCAGGTGTTTCTTGCCGTATACGTAGAAGGCCCGCGAGAGTGCTTCGCGGTAGCTCTCCACGCTCGATTCGTCGAACAGAAAGCCGGTGACGCCATTCTCGATGGTGTCGGCCAGGCCGCCGGTGTTGCGCGCCACCGGCAGCGAGCCGAAGCGCTGCGCGTACATCTGGCTCAGGCCGCAGGGCTCGTAGCGCGAGGGCATCAGCAGAAAGTCGCTGCCGGCGAACATGCGCCGTGCGTCGGTCTCGTTGAAGCCGATGCGCACCCCCACGCGGCCCGGGAAGCGGCTGGCCAGCTCGCGCATGGCTTGCTCTTCCTCCGGTTCGCCGCGGCCGATGATGGCGATCTGGCCGCCCTGTTCGACGATGTACTCGGCCACCCCCAGGGTCAGGTCCAGGCCCTTCTGGTACACCAGGCGCGAGACCACGGCGAACAGCGGGCCGGTGGAGGGCTCCAGCTCGAACAGCTCGCGCACCTGGCTGCTGTTGGCCGCCTTGCCTTCCCAGTCGTTGATGCTGAAGCGGTGGGTCAGGTGGGTGTCGGTGGCCGAATCCCAGCTTTCGTCGATGCCGTTGGGGATGCCGCTGAGCAGGCCCTGCTGCGCCTTGCTGCCAAGAAAACCGTCGAGCCCGCAGCCGAAGGTCGGGGTGGTGATTTCCCGGGCATAGGTGGCGCTGACCGTGGTGATGTGGCTGGAGTAGGCCAGGCCGGCCTTGAGAAACGACAGCTTGCCGTAGAACTCCATGCCTTCCTGTTGCAGGGCGTGTTCGGGAATCGCCAGTTCCGGGCAGCAGCCGCGGCTGACCACACCCTGGTAGGCCAGGTTGTGGATGGTGAACAGGGTGGGAGTGTTCAGGCCGCGCCAGTGCATGTAGGCCGGGGCCAGGCCGGCAGGCCAGTCGTGGGCGTGCACCAGATCGGGCTTCCAGTGCACCATGCCCTCGCCCGCGGCGATTTCGGCGGCGGCCAGGCCCAGGCGGGCGAAGCGGATATGGTTGTCGGGCCAGTCACGGCCATTGTTGGCGCCGTAGGGGGTGCCTTCGCGCTGGTACAGCTCGGGGCAGATCAGTACATAGATGACCAGGCCGTCGGCCAGGTCCATGCGCCCGATCTTGCACGGGGGCAGTGCGGCATGGCCGCCCAGCTCGCCCACCAGGTGGATCGGGTTGTCGCTTTCGAGTACCTGCGGGTAGCCGGGGATCAGCACGCGTACATCGTGCAGGTGGCGCATGGCGCGCGGCAGGGCGGCAGAGACGTCGCCCAGGCCGCCGGTCTTGACCAGGTCGGCGATTTCCGAGGTCACGAACAGCACCTTGCGCTTGTTCGGGTTGCGCCGGGTATCGAGGGCAGGGGCCTTGGCTGTCGTGACGATCTGGGCAGCACGCACCTGCGCGCTGGTATCCGGGTTGAAATGCTCTGCATGAGGTTCGACAGCGGCGCTGATCATACTTGTCTCCGTCCCTTGTTCTGCGGGCGTATCCCACCCGCTGCATGTCTGTACTGTTGTTCTCGCTATGTCATGTGATGCGGTGAAACGCCCCGGACACACGTGCAAGCGCTACGCCAGCCGGCGCTCCTGCCGATGGCGTGCTGACGAGTGGGGGGTGGGCTGCGCCTGGGTAACCAGAGTCGTTGGCCTACTTAGTTGCTGACCTACCGGGTTTGCAGAAGTTTCGACTATTTTCGATCGAGTTTTCCGGACGGTATCAGGTCGATTGAACAGTGTAGGAGAGGGGCGGGATAAATGTGACCCGTTGGTCATGTTTTGTGAATTGGCCGGCTCAGGGGTGCACCGACAGCGAGCGTGCACCGCTCGAAGGTGACCCCCGATGGTGCACGTGCCAGCCCGGCTGGCGAAACCGGCGCGGTGGGTGGCTTCAGCCGCTCATCTGCGCAATCAGTTGCCACAGGCGCTCATCGTCGAAGTTCTTCACCACCAGCTGCGCACCGGCCTCCAGCAGCACCTGTGGCGCCTGGCTGGTCGACAGGCCCACGGTAAGGATCCCCGCGCGGCTCGCTGCCGTCACGCCCGGCACCGAATCCTCGAACGCCAGCGCATGGTCTGCCCTGGCCCCCAGACGCTCCAGGCCGGTGAGGTAGGGCAGGGGATCGGGCTTGGCCCGTGCCAGTTCCTCGGCCACCAGCACATGCTCGAAGCGCTCGGCCAGGCCCATGGCTGCCAGCATGTGCTGCGCATTGGCCCGTGGCGCATTGGTGACCACGGCCATGCCGATGCCGCGGCGCTCGGCATGCGCCAGCAGGCGTTCGAGGCCGGCAGTGGGCTGCAAGGTCGGCGACAGCGCACGAAAGCGCGCCTCCTTGCGGTCGGCGAATGCCTCATGCTCGGCCACCGGGCGCCCGGGGAACAGGTAGCGGCACATGTCGGCGTTGGCCCGGCCACTGACGTGGGCGTCGAACTCGGCCTCGCTCAGTTCGCGACCCTGCTCACGCAGCAACTGCTGCAGTGCCTGCAAATGCAGGGTATCGGTGTCGGTCAGGGTGCCATCGAGGTCGAACAGCAGGGCTTCAAGCATGGGGCGCGGTTTCCATTGCACGGCGGGCCATCATAACCATTTTGCCGTGGCGATCAGCGGGGCTGGTCAGATAAACCCGAAAAGAGTACAAATGTGCTCCATGAACAGACTATCGCCCAAACGTGCCGCCATCCTGACCTTCATCCGCGACCGCATCGCGCAGCAAGGGCAGCCCCCGAGCCTGGCCGACATCGCCCAGGCCTTCGGTTTTGCCTCGCGCAGCGTGGCGCGCAAGCACATCCAGGCGCTGTGCGAGGCCGGCTTCATCGAGGTCACCCCCAACCAGGCGCGCAGCATCCGCCTGGCCGGTGCGCTGCGCCGCCCCGAGGTGCTGGAGATCCCGGTACTGGGCCAGGTGGCCGCCGGCCGCCCGATCGGGCCCGACGTGGACATCCACGAACAGCTGATGCTCGATGCGCACCTGTTCAGCCGTACCCCCACCTACCTGCTGAAGGTGCGCGGCGACTCGATGATCGACGACGGTATCTTCGACGGCGACCTGGTGGGCATTCACCAGCAGCCCGATGCCCGCGACGGGCAGATCGTGGTGGCCCGGCTCGATGGCGAGGTCACCATCAAGCGCTTCCAGCGCGCAGGCACGCACTACCGCCTGCTGCCGCGCAACCCGGCCTATGCACCGATAGACGTGGGGCCCGAACGCGACTTCGTGATCGAAGGGGTGTTCTGCGGCCTGTTGAGGCGCGACTGATGGGCGCGGTGGTCAGCCTCGACGGGCTGCTCGACGAGCGGCGGGTCTGGAAGGGGCGCCCGCTGGCCCAGCCCCGGGGCCTGCAACCCACCGGGCATGCCGCGCTGGACGCGGTGCTGCCCGGCGGCGGCTGGCCACCGGGTGCGCTCAGCGAACTGCTGCTGGCTGCCGAGGGCGCCGGCGAGCTGCACCTGCTCTGGCCGAGCCTGGCGCGCCTGACTGCCAGCGGCGAACGGGTGGTGCTGGTGGCGCCGCCGTTCATTCCGTACCCGCCCGCCTGGCTGGCAGCCGGTGTCGACCTGCGCTGGCTGTCGCTGATCCAGGCCTCCCGCGTCGAGGCCCTGTGGGCCGCCGAGCAGTGCCTGCGCTCGGGCAGTTGCGGCGCGGTGCTGTGCTGGCCGCAGCAGGTCGACGACCGCGCCTTGCGCCGCCT